>JBPPMZ010000079.1:0-9221 GCA_051306295.1 Candidatus Limnocylindrales bacterium | reverse complement strand
CGCACATGGCTCAGTGGCGGGCGAGCACCGCGGTCGCCTGGCGGGAGTCTTCGGACTCACGCTGATCGTCTTCGCCGTCCAGCTTGTCGGTGGCTTCGCCACCAACAGCCTCGCGTTGCTCGCCGATGCGGGCCACAACTTCACCGACGTCGCCGGCATCGGCCTGGCCCTGCTGGCCATCACGTTCGCCGCTCGCCCGGCCACCGATGGACGAACGTTCGGGTTCCTGCGCCTGGAGATCCTGGCCGCCGTGCTCAACGCGGTCCTGCTGTTCGCCGTGGCGGCGTACGTGCTGGTCGAGGCCTGGCGGCGCTGGTCGGATCCACCCGAGGTCGCCTCGGGTCTGATGCTCGGCATCGCGCTCGTGGGCCTGGCCGCAAATGCGATCTCGCTGTTCGTGTTGCGCAACGCGCAGCGCGAGAGTCTCAACATGCGCGGCGCCTATCTCGAGGTGATGGGTGACCTCGCGGGCTCCGTGGCGGTCATCGTCGCCGCCCTGGTCATGCTGACCACGGGCTGGCGCCAGGCCGATGCCGTCGCCTCGGCGGTCATCGGGCTGTTCATCCTGCCGCGCACCTGGCACCTCCTCCGCGAGGCGATCGACGTGCTGCTCGAGGCGACGCCGAAGGGTGTCGATCTCGACCGGGTCCGGGCGCACATCCTGGGCGCCCAGGGCGTCGACGATGTCCACGACCTGCACGCCTGGACGATCACGTCAGGGATGAACGTCGTATCCGCCCACGTGGTCCTGGCCGAAAGCGCCGATCCGCCATCGGTCCTGGATGAACTGTGCCGCTGCCTGTCGGGCGACTTCGACATCGAGCATTCGACCTTCCAGCTCGAGACCGCGGATCGACGTCGGCTCGAGGAGCGTGGCCACGCATGACTGAGCGCCCCAACGGCGGACTCGGACTATCGTGACGACCTCAGCGTCAGGCGAAGATCCGACGCGACGCTCGACGCACGAGGACGGGAGCATGGACGACGCGGGCCCAGTTGCGCACCGGACCGCCGGTGACCGCGTAGATCGACTGGCCGAACGGGTCGGCGCACGAGCCCAGGCATCGGCCGTGTTCGGGGCGCCGGTCGAACGCGACGGCGTGACCGTCATCCCGGTCGCCCGCGTTCGCTGGGGCTTTGGCGGCGGCGGCGGCGAGTCGGACGCGGAGCGGGCATCAGGGTTCGGAGGTGGGGGTGGCGTCAAGGCCGACCCGGTCGGCTACATCGAGGTCGGGCCTGACGGGACGACCTTCCGGCGAATCGGCCGGTCCATCACCGACCCAGTGGTCCTGCTGCTCGGTGCGCTGGCCATCACGCTCGTGACCCGGGCACTCGGGAGCGTCGTGCATCCGGGCGGACGGCGCGCGCCGTGACGACGGAGCGCGGGCACGACGACCAAGGACACGACCACCACGAGCCCGACCACCACGGGCGCGAGCGCGGGCACGGCGAACACGACCACGACCACGAACACGGCGCCGGACCCTTGGCGGCGCTTCGCGACCTGTTTCGGCCGCACTCACACGACGGCGCCTCCAAGGTCGACGCGGCGCTGACCGCCGATGCGCGCGGCGTGAGCGCGCTCAAGGTCTCCCTCCTCGCCCTGTTGCTGACCGGCCTGGCGCAGCTCGCGGTCGTCCTGGTCACGAACTCGGTCGCCCTCCTGTCTGACACGATGCACAACGTCGCCGACGCCTTCACCTCGCTGCCGATCTGGTTCGCCTTCATCCTCGCCCGGCGTGCCCCGACCCGGCGCTTCGCGTACGGCTACGGTCGGGCAGAGGACCTGGCCGGCCTGGTCGTCCTCGCGTTCATCGCGGCATCGGCGGCCTTTGCCGCCTACGAGGCGATCGATCGCCTGTTCCACCCCGCGGAGGTGCGCTTCCTCTGGGCGGTCGCGCTGGCCGGGATCCTGGGCTTCGCCGGCAACGAGCTGGTCGCCCGCTACCGGATCAAGGTCGGCAGAGAGATCGGATCCGGGGCGCTCGTGGCCGATGGACTCCACGCCCGAGCCGACGGGTTCACCTCGCTCGCGGTGGTCGCCGGCGCCGCCGGGATCGCGCTCGGCTTCCCGCTGGCCGATCCGCTCGTCGGGCTCCTCATCGCCGGGCTCATCCTGCTGGTGCTCAAGGACGCGGCACGCGATGTCCTGATCCGGATCATGGACGGCGTGGACCCGGCGATCAGCACGCGCTCCGAGGCCGTCCTCGCCCAGGTCCCGGGCGTCGAGGGGGTCGGGGCGGTCCGTGTCCGCTGGATCGGCCACGGCCTCCATGCCGAGGCTGAAGTCGTCGTCGATGAGTCCGTGTCCATCGGCCAGGCGCACGACATCGCCGAGCGAGCCCGGCACGCGCTGCTTCACGAGGTCCCGCACCTGACCAGCGCCATCATCCATGCCGACCCGTGCGGCCACGGCGGGACCGACCCGCACGCCGATCTCGCCCACCATGGGCACGCCGCGGCCGAGCGGCGGGCGACCTAGCCGACGGCGACCTGGCCGACTGGCGTCGCCGCCTCCTGGGCCTCGGCGACCTCGCAGATCCCGGCATCGACCGGCGGCGCGCTGGCTACGGCTCGCTCCGCGTCCAGGGCGGCCTTGATGTCGGGGTAGGCGTCGGACAGGCAGCACGAGCAGCTCTCGTACCAGCGCCGCATCCCCTCATCGATGACCGGCAGCCCACCCGACGACGGCTCGGCTACAGGCTGCGCCGCATCGGCCTTCGCCGCGTACGTCGCGGGCTCCTCCTCGAAGGCTCGGCGGCACCCGGCGCGACAGAACGCGTACGTCCGACCCTCGAATTCGATGAGGAGGCCGTCGGCCTCGGCGCGCGCGACGTCCACGGTCATCCCGCAGACGGGATCCAGGATGCGATCGGGGCGGGATTCGCTCAAGACGACCTCCAGTGTCGATGGGCCGCCATCGTCGCACGTCTGGTCAGGCCCGGCATTCGGCGCTCCGGTGTGCATCAGACGCACACACCGGACCGAGGAGCCGTGTCGCGCAGCCGGCGGTCGCCGATCCTGTGCCACTCGATGCCCGGTTTCGCGCGTCCAAGCCTTTGGGACGCCGCTGCGCCCGGCCCAGCGCAGGGATCGCGGCATCAGATGCGCCATCCTGGAGGCCTATCCGGCGCGAGGCACCCGTTGTGTGCATCGAGTGCACGCGCCTGCCCGATTTGTGCCATCGAGCGACGCACAACCGACACGCGGCGCGCCGCGAGCGGCGGTGGAAGGGCCGCTCCGACATCCTGGCCCTCGCCCGGCCCGGCCACTTCGGTATGGTGCACGGGATGACACGCTCGGCGGTCGCCGCCCCGATCCTCGGTCTACGCGCGAACGCCGGCCAGTTCGCCCTGCTCGTCGCCGTCAATGGCCTCGTCGGCGGGATGCTGGGCCAGGAACGGACGGTCGTCCCGCTGCTCGCCAGTGAGGTCTTCGGGGTCACGGGCTTCAGCATCGTGCTGGGCTTCGTCGCCGCGTTCGGACTGACCAAGGCCCTGTCCAACCTCGCCGCGGGCGCCCTGGCCGATCGATACGGCCGCAAGCCGGTCCTCGTCGGCGGCTGGCTCATCGGCCTGCCGGTGCCGTTGCTCATCATCTGGGCGCCGTCATGGGATTGGATCATCGTCGCCAACCTGCTCCTGGGGGTCAGTCAGGGCCTCACCTGGTCGAGCACCGTGATCATGAAGATCGATCTCGTGGGCCCGGCGCGACGGGGCCTGGCCATGGGCCTCAACGAAGCCGCCGGCTATGGCGCGGTCGCGGCCACAGCCCTGTTGACCGGGTTCGTGGCATCGCAGGCCGGGCTTCGCCCCGCGCCGTTCCTCATCGGGCTCGCCTTCGCCGGCCTGGGCCTGGGCGTCTCCGTGCTATTCGTCCGGGAGACGCGCGGCCACGCGCGCGTGGAGCAGCCGCGGAGCGCGGGTGAGGGCGCGCTCCCGTGGCGGGAGGTCTTCTGGCGCACGACGACCCGCGAGCGGTCGCTCTCCGCCGCGTCCCAGGCCGGACTGGTGAACAACCTGAACGACGGGATGGCGTGGGGGTTGCTCCCGCTCCTGTACGCGTCGCACGGGCTGTCCGTCGCCCAGATCGGCATCCTGGCCGCCGCCTATCCCGCGGTCTGGGGTGTGGGCCAGGCGGGCACCGGTGCGCTCTCGGACCGCATCGGCCGCAAGGGCCTGATCGCCGGCGGCATGATCCTCCAGGGTGGCGCCATCGCCGTCATCGCGGTCAACACCACGTTCTGGCCGTGGCTGGCGGCGGCCATGGTCCTGGGTCTGGGCACCGCCATGGTCTACCCGACCCTGCTCGCGGTCGTCGCCGATGTCGCCGAACCCGTCTGGCGGGGCGCCGCCGTGGGGGTCTACCGGCTGTGGCGCGACCTTGGCTTCGTGGTCGGCGCGGTCGCGGCCGGCGCGGTGGCCCAGCTATCCGGTATCCCCGCCGCGATCCTCGTGGTCGCCGCACTCACGGCTGGCTCCGGGGTCGTGGTCCTGGTCCGCATGCGCGAGACCCTGGCTGCTCGTCGCGACTGATCAGCGCTGGGCGGCTGGCTGCGCGAGCGTCTCGACCGGCAGTCCGGCCGCCTGCCAGCCTTCGAACCCACCGATGACATCGGTCGCCCCGTCAAACCCGAGATCGCGCAGCGTCGCTGCCGCCAGACTCGAGGAGTAGCCGTGCGCGCACATGAGGACAAGCCGGTTGGCGGGGTCGCTGATCCGCGGATCGATGTCGTCCCCGGTCCGACCGACCCGCCAGTACAGGACGGACAAGGGGATGTGCACGGATGCCGGCACGGTCCCGGTCTGGAGCCGCAACTCCTGGCAGCGGATGTCGATGAGGACATCGCCGCCCTCGATCGCGGCCGACGCCGCTTCCGGGGTCAGCCGCTCGATCCGCCCCCGGGCGTCCTCGAGCAACTCGTCGATGGTCCGACGACGGGCCATGGGTCGTCCCTCCCTGATCCCCTCGGTCGCCGGGTTGACGCCGGCGATGCGCCATCTTGGCCCGTCCTTGCGACCGATTCAAGACCCTTCCCTGGGAGAGTTCAGATGTCCAGGCCGCGGCCCTTCTCCAGGACGAGCTGCTGGTCCTGCGTCACCCCGGTGGCGAAGCCCGCTTCGCACAGCGCGAGGTAGTACTCCCACATCCGGATGAAGCGCTCGTCAAAGCCCTGCGCGCGGACGGCGTCGAGTTGGTCGAGGAAGCGCATCCGCCAGGCTCGCAGTGTGCGGGCGTAGCTCGGTCCGATGTCCGTGACCGCGCGGATGAGGAGGTTCGTCCGGTGCAGCGAGCGCTCCATGACCGCCAGGGAGGGGCACAGTCCGCCAGGGAAGATGTAGGTCTGGATCCAGTTCGCGCCACGCCGCTGCGTTTCGTAGGCGACGTCGGGGAAGGTGATGACCTGGAGACTGAACCGGCCGCCCGGTCGCAGCGCGCGATCGACGGCCTCGAAGTACGCCTCGTAGTACTCGGCGCCCACCGCCTCGAGCATCTCGATCGAGACGACGGCGTCGAACTGCCCTTCGATCTCGCGATAGTCGCGCAGCTGGATGTCCACGAGATGCTCCAGGCCGGCCGCGGCGACCCGCGCGCGAGCCAGGTCGTGTTGCTCCTGCGAGATCGTGATCGAGGTCACCCGGCAGCCGATCTCGGCGGCGGCATAGAGTGCGAAACCGCCCCAGCCGGAGCCGATCTCCAAAACATGCATCTCCGCGGTCAGGCCGGCACCCTCGGCGATGCGCCGGTATTTGGCGCGCTGGGCGTCGGCGAGGGACTGGTCGTCCGACTCGAAGACCGCGCTCGAATAGGTCATCGACTCGTCGAGCCACAGGCGGTAGAAGTCGTTGCCAAGGTCGTAGTGGGCGGCGATGTTGCGTCGCGCCTGCGTGGTCGTGTTCCGGCGCGCGCGATGGGCGAGCTTGCCGGGCACCTCCAGGAGCGACCGCCACCACCCCGAAGCAAGGGCGAGGTCCGCCCGGTTGAGGGCCGCCAGCTCGATCAGGGCCTCGAGATCCGGCGACGACCAAAGGCCGTCCATGTAGCCCTCGCCAGCCCCGGTCTCGCCGTGGAGCAGGATGCGGCGGATGGCCTCGTCGTCGTGGATGTGGATCTCGCCGCGGCGCGTGGACGCCGGATCGCCGAACACGTGGCGGCGCCCGTCGGGCAGGACGGCCGTCAGGCAGCCCACCCGGATCCGGGCGCCGGCCGCCAGGCCGACCTTCTCGGCGAGGGACGTGATGGTCCGGTCCGGGACGCGGATCAGGCCCAGGCGCGGACGGACGTTCATCGCAGGCCCCCGGGGTGCGCGCTCGCGTGACCGGTCGCCGGCGGCGCCGAGGGATGGACCGACGCAGCCGCCGCCTGACCGTGGCGATGGAACCGCACGCCCTTGCGCCACAGGCGCAGCGCGTGCCAGTGGATCAGGCCCATCGTCCGCTGGGTCATGAACGGGTAGCGGACCAGCATGCGGACGACCATCCGGTCCGTGAGGCGACGGCGCTCCAGGACCAGGCTCGTCGCCAGGAGCGGGGCGTCGCCCTGTCGCTCGTTGATGGCGATGCGCAGGGTTGTGGGCTCGTCCTGCACGTGCACGGTGTAGCGACCCTCCATCGCGATGAATGGCGAGACGTAGAACGCCTTGTCCATGGACGCCCGGAACCGGTCGCCGTCGACGTCGCCGTCCGGTCGCAGGGTGTACAGGTGGCGCTCCAGGTGCGTGTTATGCACCTCCACGACGACCACGCGCAAGACCCCGGCCGCGTCGCGACACAGGTAGAAGCTGGCCGGGTTAAAGACGTAGCCCAGGACGCGCAGGTTGGTGATCAGGGTGATCTGCCAGTCGTCGGGCGCTTCCCCCTGGGCCCGCAGGTGCGCGAGGACGGTCGCCCGCAGGTCCGTGGCCGGCTCGGGCCAGTGGTCGTCGTCGCGGAACTGCAGCGCGTTGCGCCGGTTCCGGCTCACCAGTCGCAACGCGCGATCGACCTCGTCGATCTCGGCGAGATCCAGGGCGACATAGAAGACATCGTGTTCGAGCGCGTAGGTGACGGGGGTGGAGCGTCGATGGCTGACCTTGCCTTCGAGTAGATGCGACTTCATGCCGCTCGCTCCCGATCGACGAGCGCGAGGTCGGTGATCCGCTCGGCGGCCTCGAAGCCCGACCGGCATCCGTCCTCATGGAATCCCCAGCCAAGGTGAGCCCCGGCGAAGACCGTCGCGCGATGGCCCTGCAGCCGACCGACGGCCGCCTGAGCCTGGAGGGATCGGAACGTGTACATCGGGTGGCTGAACGCTCGATCCAGGATGACGTGCTCGTCGCGGACGAGGCCGCCCGGATTGACCGACACGAAGTACGGCGTCTCACCGGGGAGTCGCTGCAGTCGATTCATGTGGTAGGTCATCGTGACCGTTTCGCCAGGCGGGTCGCACCTCGTCTGGGCCACGTTCCAAGAGGACCACGCCCCGCGGCGACGGGGCATGATCGCCGGATCCGTGTGCAGGACGACCCGGTTGTGGTTGTACTCGAAGCCGGACAGGGCGTCGCGCTCAGCCGGATCGGCATCGTGCAGAAGCCGGAGTGCCTCGTCGGCGTGGGTGGCCAGCACGACAGCGTCGAATCGCTCATGGGATCCGGCGGCGGTCTGCACGGTCGCCCCGATCTCGCCACGCGTGACGGCGGTGACCGGATCGCCGCTCCGGACCGAGCCAGCCGGGAGCGTCGCGAGCAGGCGGTCGACATAGGTTCGCGAGCCACCGGTCACCGTCCGCCAGGGCAGGGCGCGGTTGACGCCGACCAGTCCGTGATTGTCGAGGAAGCGGAGCAGATAGTCGACCGGGTAGTCGAGCGCCCGCCCGGGTGCGGTCGACCACACGGCGGCCGTGATCGGGACCAGGAAGTGGTCACGGAAGGCGCTCCCGAATCGACGATCGTCGAGGTAGGCGCCCAGGGTCAGGCCGGTCGGGACCGAGGCGTCCAGGATGATCCGCGCATCGCGGTAGAAGCGGGCGATGTCCGGGAACATCCGCAGATAGGACGGCCGCGCGACGAGTCGGCGCTGGGCGAAGAACCCGCGCGCCCCACGCGACCCGAACTCGACGTCGCAGGTCCGGCAGGACGAGGCGAACGACATGTCCGACGGCTGCGTCTGGACCCCGAGCTCGGCGAACAGGCCGACCAGGCGTGGGTACGTCGGCTCGTTGTAGACGATGAACCCGGTATCGACGTTGAGCGGGCCGCCCGGCGCGTCCACGGTCACGGTCGCGACGTGCCCGCCCGGGGTGCCGTGGCCCTCGAACAGGGTGACGGCGTGGCCGTCGCGATGGCTCGCGTAGGCGGCGGTCAGACCGCTGACCCCGGCTCCGACGATGGCGACCTTCACCGGGAGTTCGCAGGCGCGGATGCAGCCGCCGCGCGCTCGGCCAACGCCTGGGTCATCCCGGTCCGGGCGTCCTCACCGATCTTGCGGAATGTCCCGCCCAGGACCGGCTGGAGGAGCCGCATCCAGCCCTTGAGCTCGATATCCGCGGTGTAGTCGACGCGCGTGCCGCCGCCGGCGATGGCCTCGAACCGGATGTCGTCGCGAGCCGTGGCCCGTTCGCCCTCACCACGCAGGACGACGCGCCGATCCGGTTCGAACGTCTCGATGGTGTAAGTCATCGGCGCGGCACCGCTGCCCATCTTCACGGTCAGGGCGTACGTCGCGCCGACGCCGACCGGGCCGTCGCCGATCCGCGCTGATGTCAGCGTCCCGGGATCCCAGACCTCGGAGTTGGCGAAGTCGGCGATGAAGGCGAAGGTCTCGGACAGCGGCAGGGTGGTCTCGATGGTCTCGTGCAGGCGGGTCATGGCAGGTGGTCACTCCAGGTCAGCAGGCCCGGCTCGGGGACCTGTCACGATACGTGTTCGCAGGAACGCCCGATCCGGACGTGTTCCCTCACGAAAAGGTAACCATGATCGACCCCCGCACACTGCTCGACGACGTGCTCGAGATCCTCATCGTCCCGAGCTTCACCCGCATCGGCTATCTAACCCGCGAGCGGCTCTTCGGCTGGGAGCGTGCCGAATCCTGGTCGCTCGGCGGCAGAACAGTGGTCATCACCGGACCGACGTCCGGCCTCGGCCGCGAGACCGCGGGCTCGTTCGCCCGGATGGGCGCCCGGCTCGTCCTGGTCGGCCGGGACGCGGACAAGCTGGAGCGGACAGCCATCGACCTTCGCGCCGC
>JBPPMZ010000078.1:0-39596 GCA_051306295.1 Candidatus Limnocylindrales bacterium | reverse complement strand
TCGCGCGCAGGGCGCGCGCGAGGGCCGCGATGTCCGAGCGCCGGATGACGAGCGTCTCGGCCCAGCCCCGGCCCGACAGGCGATGGAAGACGACCAGCGTGATGACCGCCGTGACCAGATACGACAGCGATGAGGCGGCGGCCGCCCCGCGGATGCCGTGGATCGGGATGAGCACGAGGTTCGCGCCGATGTTCACGGCCAGTCCGACGACGAGGATGAGCGTGCCCGTGCCGGGCCGACCACGTCCGGTGATGTAGCGCGACAAGACCGCCACCACGCTGTAAGCCACGATCCCGGGCAGGATCAGCCGCAGCGCGACACCCGCATCGGCGAACTGCGAGCCGTAGACGAAGCGCACCAGACGCGGTCCAAGGATCCAGGCCGGCACGGCCGTGGCCAGCGCGACCGCGATCGTCGTTCGGGTCAGGACCGCGGCGATCCGGCCCGCGTCCGACTTGGGGTCTACCGCTCGGCTGAACATGACCGTGCCCAGCGCGTTGGGCACGTACCAGAGCGTCTCGGCGAGACCGCTCGTGACCGAGTAGATGCCGGTCTGGCGGACCCCCAGGAACGCGTTGACCAGGAACGCGTCGGCCCGGAACTGGAGGCGCTCCGCGAGGGTGCCCGGCAGCGAGCGCGTCCCGAAGCGCAGCTCCTCACGCAACAGAACCAGCGACGGCCGCCAGCCCAGTACTCGGTCACGTGAGGCGACCCACAGGATCACCCCGCCGGTGAGGCCCAGCACGACGATGTTGAGGACGAGCACGACGTCCAGGCTGAGCCGGGCGATGGCCGCGACCGCCACGATCCCGAGCAGGAGCACGCCCCGTCGCGCGACGCGGATCAGGCTGTAGGCCATCACGCGCTTGCGGCCGAGCAGCGCGTACAGGCCAAGCGCGAAGAACAGCTCGCCCGGGATGGCGATAGCGGCGAACACGAACTGGTCGCCGGACAGGTTCGGGATGAGGCCGGTCAGCGGACCGGTCGGCCGACCGACGGACGGCAGGCCGTAGAGCAGGCACGACACCAGGACGGCCGCCCCGCCGACCACTGCGGTCCAGACCACGGCGTTGGCCAGACCCCGCCGGGCGGTGTCGCGGTCCCGCCCCACGACGACCGCCAGGGCCTGGTCCATCCCCCAGCCGACGACCAGCGCGGCGAGCTGCGAGTACAGCAGCACCAGCGCGAACCGACCCTTGGCCGACGGCCCCAGGAGTCGGGCCAAGGCGATGTCGGTCGAGAAGATGAGGACGGCCAGGCCGAACCTCGTGACGATCGTGACCAGCGCGTCGCGCAACAACCGCGACGGTGGCGCCGCGGCGACCGAAAGGCTCATCGCTGGCGGGCGCTCACTCCGAGCCCGAGGCTAGATGCGGACGGACCTCGCCCAGCACGGGATCGGCCAGGGCGTCACGGAACCAGGCGGCCGTGCGCGCCAACCCGTCGTCCAGGTTGACCGCGGCTCGATAGCCAAGGACGCTGGCCGCCTTGTCGACAGCCGCGACGTTGCGTCGGACGTCACCTTCGCGCGTCGGGCCGTGGACGACGGTGAGCTCCCGCCCGACCGCCCGCCCGACGGCCTCGGCCAGGCCGGCGATCGTGGTCTCCACGCCGGTTCCCGCCTGGAAGAGCTCACCCGCGACGCGATCGTCTGGGGCATCCAGGGCCGCGGTCATCGCAGCTGCCAGGTCGTCCACGAAGACGAGGTCTCGGGTCTGCATTCCGTCGCCGTGGATCGTGACCGGCTCGCCGGCAAGCGCCGCCCGGAGCCAGGCGGCGACCACGCTGCGCTTGTGCAGCGAGTGCGGCCCGTAGGCATTGGAGAAGCGCAGCGACACGGTCGTCAGCCCGTACGTGGCCGCATAGGCACCCGCGTACGCCTCGATGGCCAGCTTGGAGGCCCCGTACGGCGACACCGGGCGCGGCAGGTCGGTCTCGTTGCTCGGCGGCTCGTGGTCGCCGGCGGCGGCATTGGACGAGGCGAACACGAACCGGCGCACGCCGGCCAGCCGGGCCGCGTCCATCACCTCGAGCGACCAGGTCACGTTGGCCTGGAACGTTCCCAGCGGGTCGCGAACGGAGTCGTCGATGCCGGCCCGAGCCGCGAGGTGCACGACGGCATCGACGCCATCGACGGCGGTGCCCACGGCCGCCGCGTCCGCCAGCGACCCGCGCTGGAACTCGTGCGCGATGCCGGCCAGGTAGGCGGGCTGCCCGATGGACAGATCGTCGAGGATCCGGACCCGATCGCCGCGAGCCGTCAGCCAGCGAGCGAGGTTGGAGCCGATGAACCCGGCACCGCCGGTGATGAGGACGGTCCGCGGCACGCCCAAGCCCGCCCGACTCAGACGCTGACCGGTTCCCGGCGCGGCTCCGGAACCCAGCGCACGTTCTGGATGAGCGTGGACGGGTCGATGAGGTGCTCGTGGGCCTTGATCTTGTCGAGCATCGTGTCGATCAGCTCTTCGCCCAGGAGGTGCGGCTGCAGACCCAGCTCCAGGAGCTTCTGATGCTTGGCGTTGTAGTAGTGCTCCTCGAGCTCCTTGCGCGGGTTGGCCGTGTGCTCGATCGTCACGTCCCAGCCCAGGTGCTCGGCCGCGGCCTTCACCCGCTCGGCGAGCTCGAGCACGCTGAACTGCTCGGTGAACTGGTTGTAGACGCGCAACTCGCCCCGGTCCGCCGGATTCGCGGCGGCGATCGCGATGCAGGCGATCGTGTCGCGGATGTTGAGGTAGCCGCGGGTCTGGCCGCCCTTGCCGTAGACGGTCAGCGGATGGCCGATGACGGCCTGCACGCAGAACCGATTGAGCGCGGTCCCGAAGACCTCGTCGTAGTGGAAGCTCGTGGCCAGCCGGGGATCGAGCGCGGAGTCGTCGGTCTCGACGCCGTAGACCACGCCCTGGTTCAGGTCCGTGGCGCGCAAGCCCCAGATGCGTGTCGCGAAGTGGATGTTGTGCGAGTCGTGGACCTTGGACAGGTGGTACATCGAGCCCGGCGTCTTGGGGTACAGGAAGGTGTGCTGCCGGCCGTTGTGATCGACGGTCAGGTAGCCCTCTTCGATATCGATGTCCGGCGTCCCGTACTCGCCCATCGTGCCGAGCTTGACGAGGTGCGTGTCCGGGCTGATGTCGCGGATCGCGAACAGGACGTTGAGGTTGCCGATGACGTTGTTCGACTGGGTGAAGACCGCGTGCCGCGCGTCGATCATCGAGTACGGCGCGGACGGCTGCTCCCCGTAGTGGACGATCGTGTCCGGGCGGAAGCCGCTGACCACGGACTCGACGAACGCGTAGTCGACGAGGTCGCCCACGAACAGCTCGATCTCCAGGCCGGTCGTCTCGCGCCAGGCGCGGACCCGCTCGTGGAGGGTCGGGATCGGGAACAGAGGACGGACGCCGAGCTCGAGCTCCCACTGGCGCTTCGCGAAGTTGTCGACGATGGCGACGCGGCCACCGGCACGCGAGAAGGCCATCGCGGTCGGCCAGCCGAGGTAGCCATCGCCGCCCAGGATCAGGGTCCGTTCGGTCACGCTGTCATCTCCGGAATTGGGCACGGGGAGGGGTGCCGGGGAACGGCCGCTCGGGCCGCGGCGAGTCTAGCACGGAGGCCTCCGCGGACCGTCACCCTGGTACTTTCGTACCCCCACCCCCGGGACCGATGGCGAGGCGTCGTGGCACCGACGCGGTGGGACGATGGGCCGGACATGAGCGCGCGCGCCGACACCCGGGATCCCAGGCCCAGCGACGGGACGGACCCCGGTCCCTCCATGCTCCGACCGTCGGTCTTCCGGCGGCTGTTGGGCGTGGCCCCGGCGGCACCGGCGACACCGTCGCCGACCGAGGACGGGTCGCACCTCCGCGTTCCCGGCCTGGAGTCGGAACTCGCCGAACGGCTCGACACGGTCCTCGGCATCGCCGAGCGGCTGGCTAGCTCGCACGACCGCCAGGAGCTGTTTCGCACGATCGTCGACGAGACCCGACGCGCCCTGCGCGTGGACTACGTGACCATCCGCATCCTGCGCGACGACCAGCTCGTGCCCGCCGCGTGGGCCGGGCTCGATGACGAGGTCGCCGCGGCGCTCCCGGCGTTCGGCGTCGGTGAGGGCTGGGTCGGCGAGGTCCTGCGCAGTGGTCGGGTCGCTGCCTACGCCGACGCGCGCACCGACCCTCGTCACGGGGCGGACCGCTATGACGGCGTCGTCGAGTTCGCGGGCGACCTGGTCGCCCCGCTCATCCGCCACGATCGGGTGATCGGCGCGCTGTCGGCCGTGACGCGCGAGCCGCGGGCCTGGACGGAGGGGGACATCGCGTTCATCACGACCCTCGCCACGCACGCCGGCATCGCGCTGACCAACGCCGAACTGTTCGAGCGCACGGAGGCTCGTGCGGGCCAGCTGACCGCGCTCCAGGCGGCATCGCGCCGGCTGAGTCGTGCGTCGTCCGTCGAGGGCGTCGGACGGACGGTCGTGGAGGAGGCTCGCCGGGTCATCGACTATCACAACGCTCGCGTCTACCTCATCGAGCTGCCGGATCAGGTCGTGCCCATCGCCTTCGAGGGCCGGGTCGGAGCCTACGAGCACGTCGACCTGGACCTTCTGCGCTGCCGCCTCGGCGAGGGCTTCACCGGTTGGGTCGCCCAGAACGGCGAAGCACTCCTGGTCAACGACGCCAACGCGGATCCGCGTGGCCAGACCATCGCCGGGACGGACGACATCGACGAATCGATGCTGGTCGTGCCGATGCGCTACGACGGCGTGACGGTCGGGGTCATCACCCTGTCCAAGCTTGGCTGCGACGGCTTCGATGACGACGACCTGCGGATGCTCACCATCCTCGCCGACCAGGCCGCCACGGCCGTCGAGACGGCCCGACTGTTGACGCGCAGCCAGGAACTGGCGCGCGAGCTGCGTCGCCTGCTGGACATGAGTGGTGAACTGTCGGCGAGCCTGGACTCGCGCCAGGTGGCCAACCTGATGGCAGGGCACCTGGCCCGAGCGATGGGCGCCGATGAGTGTGCGATCAGCTACTGGGATCGCCCGTCCGGGCGAGTCGAGTCGCTGGGCTACCACCCGCCGCTGGGCATCGACGATCTGGAACCGTATTTCGAGGTCGTTGGGTTCCCCGAGACGGTCCGGGTGCTGGAGCGCCAGGAGGTCGTGATCATCGATTCACGTGACCCCGCGGCCGACCAGGCGGAGGTCGAGCTGCTGGTCCGCGATGGGAATCGCACCCTGGTCATGCTCCCGTTGGTCGCCAAGGGCCAGGCCATCGGCCTCGTGGAGCTCTTCTCGCAGTCGGCCCTAAGCTGGGACGCGGAACGCCTGGAGCTCGCCCAGACGATGGCCAACGAGGCCGCGATGGCGCTCGAGAACGCGCGGCTGTACGAGGATGCCCGCAAGCTCGCCGACCGTGACCCATTGACCGGCTTCTACAACCACCGCTTCCTGCACGAGCGCCTGGGCGAGGAGGTCGTCCGCTCGCAGCGCGGTCGACGGCCGCTGAGCGTCCTGATGCTGGACCTCGACGATTTCAAGCTCGTCAACGACACGTTCGGCCACTTGTTCGGCGACCGGGTCCTGACTTGGACCGCCGAACTGATCCGTTCCAGCCTGCGGGCGTCCGACATACCGGCCCGCTACGGTGGCGACGAATTCGCCGTCATCCTGCCGGAGACCGACGCCGATGAGGCACGGGTCGTCGCCGATCGGATCCTGGAGGCGTTCCGCGACCGCCCGTTCGTGGGCGAACAGCGCGGCCCGGTCCCGATCGCCGCCTCGATCGGCGTCGCGACCTTCCCGGCCGATGGCCGCACCGGCACGGAGCTCATCGCGGCCGCGGACGCTGCGCTGTACATCGTGAAGCGAGCCGGCGGCCACGACGCCGCGGCGGCGGGGGACGGCGTCGCGGCGTGAGCCACGGGGCCGAGTGGACGTGAGGGCCGCCGACCCGCATCCTGACTCCCCGACGTGACCGAACCCCACCTTCGCCCGAGGCGTCCCTCGGATCCGTCCGACCGACGCATCCGTCGTTCGTGGTTCGCGTTCGCCGCCAGCTTCCTCGCACTCGCCCTGGTCGCCACGGCCCGGGTCATCGCCCTTGGGGCAGGGCCCACCGACGCGCTGCTGCTCGCACTCGTCCTGGCCGCCGGCGGCACGGCCATCGTCCACGCCCGGGCCGTGACCGAACTCGATGCGCGACGGCGCGCTGAGGCGGAGTCGTTCACGAGGATCCTGTCCGGCCTGTCGCGGTCGGTGTCGCCGGACGCCATCCTGGAGGCCATCGTCGAGGAGGTCGACCGGGCCGCGGAGGCGGATCATCTCGTCGTCGTGCGGCGCCGGCCCGACAGCCGCATCCTGGAGGCCCGCCTCGTCAACTCGCGCTCGGGCGCGCCCGACTCCACCACCCTCCTGCCCATCTCCGACCTCGAGGAATCCGGGCCGGATGGGGTGCGCCTGGCGCCCGCCGCCGTCGCCGACCGGATCGCTCGACGGGTCCGCACGGTCTATGGCCTGACCCAGCCGCTGGCGGTCCCGCTGACCGCCGAGGGAGCCGTCATCGGAGCGATCGTGGTGTCACGCCGGCT
Source organism: Candidatus Limnocylindrales bacterium (assembly GCA_051306295.1). Classification (GTDB taxonomy): domain Bacteria; phylum Chloroflexota; class Limnocylindria; order Limnocylindrales; family CSP1-4; genus SPCO01. Next base: position 33,014 of record JBPPMZ010000078.1, on the reverse strand, counting down.
GGGCGGACCCTGGCCGGCCGCCACGCGGCGGCTCTTGGACGATGCGGCCCAGGAGGCGTCCGCGGCCCTGGCCCGCGCGTACTCGCATCGCGCCGTCGAGGTGCAGGCCTCCACCGACCCCCTGACCGGCCTGCCCAATCGACGCTATTTCGATGAGTACGTGTCGCTCATGGCCAAGCGTCGGCGCGCCGGCGATGCGGTCGGCATCCTCATGGTCGATATCGACAAGTTCAAGGTCCTGAACGACACCTACGGGCACGCGACCGGCGACGAGGTCCTGCGCGCCGTCGCCGGGGCGATCGTGGCGGCCGTGCGCGAGGACGACGTTCCCGCCCGGTTCGGCGGCGAGGAGTTCGTGGTCCTGCTGCGCAACCCGGAAGGCGGCGTGGGCGTGGAGGTCGGCGAGCGCATCAGGGTCGCGGTCGGCGATCTGGACCTGCACCGGTTCGGGGTCAAGAAGGTCAGCGTGTCGGTCGGCGTCGCGGTCGCGGACGGCCCGGACACACGCATCGATGAGCTGATCGAGACCGCCGACCGGGCGCTCTATCGCGCCAAGCGCGCCGGGCGCGATCGGGTCGTCGCCGCCTGACGCACTACCATCGGCGCGTGACGGACGACACCCTGGATCCCGCCGGCGCCCACGACGAGGCCGACAGCTCCGATGAGCCCCGAGCGCTGACCAACGGCGACCTGGCCCGCATCTTCCACGACATCGGCGACATGCTCGAGGTCAAGGGCGAGCTGGTGTTCAAGACCGTGGCCTACCACCGCGCGGCCGATGCGATCGGGCGCAGCCCGGTCGATCTCGTGGCCGCCTACCGGGCCGGCACGCCGCCGGCCATCCCGGGTGTCGGCAAGGCCATCAGCGACAAGATCGCGGAGCTCGCCGCCAGCGGCCGGATGGACTTCTACGACCGGCTGACGGCGGAGGTGCCGCCCGGCCTCGTGGACCTGCTGCGTATCCCGGGCCTGGGCCCAAAGACCGTCCGCCAGCTCTGGACGGCGCTGGGGATCGTGACCATCGACGGCCTGCGCGAGGCGGCGGAGACTGGACGATTGCGCGGCCTCAAGGGCCTGTCGGCGCGGACCGAGCAGCTCGTCCTCGAGGGCATCGAACGGCTGACCACGACCCCCGATCGCATGCACCTGCATCGCGCGGAAGCGACGGTCATGGGCGTCATGGAGGCGCTCGCCGACACGGCCGGGGTGCTGTCCCTGGAGCCGGCCGGTTCATTCCGGCGTCGGCGTGAGTCGATCGGCGACCTGGACATCCTCGCCGAGACGGATGACGGCCCGGGCCTCATCGAGCGCTTCACGTCCCTGGGCGTGGTCGATCACGTCGTCAACCGCGGGGGCTACAAGGCGGCCGTCCGACTGCTGCGCGGCCCGCAGGTGGACCTCATGGTCATGCCGCCGGGCGCCGCCGGCACATATCGGATCCATTTCACGGGCTCCAAGGAGCACAACGTCCGCTTGCGCGAGCGCGCGCGCGACCAGGGCTGGAGCCTGTCGGAGAAGGGCTTCCTGCGCATCGGGGAGGACGGCGAGCCGCTGACCGGTGACGCCGCGGAGCTGCGGACCTTCGCCTCGGAGATGGAGGCATACGCCTTCCTGGGCCTGCCCTACATCGAGCCCGAACTGCGCGAGGATGCCGGCGAGATCGAGGCGGCGCTCGCCGGCACGCTGCCCCAACTCATCACCCTGGACGACCTGCGCGGCGACCTGCACAGCCACTCCGACTGGTCGGACGGCACGCATCCCATCGAGGTCATGGCCGAGGCCGCCCGTCGGCGCGGCCATGCCTACCAGGTCCTGACCGACCACACCCAGTCGCTGGCCATCGCCCGCGGCCTCACCCCGGACCGCGTCGAGGAGGAGCGCGCGATCATCGCCGCGCTCAACGCCCGATACGCGGCAGAGGAGATGGACGGGACCGCCCCACCGGAGACGCCCGCCGAGGGCTTCCGCCTGTTGCACGGCTGCGAGCTGGAGGTCCGCGCGGACGGTGCCCTGGACTACGAGGACGACCTGCTGGAACGCTTCGATGTCGTCGTGGCGTCGGTCCACGTCTCGCGTCGCCAGTCGCGGGCCGAACTGACGCGGCGGACCCTGAACGCCATCCGCAGCCCGCACGTGGACGTCATCGCCCATCCATCCGGCCGGATGATCGGCGGCCGGGACGACTTGGACCTCGATTGGGACGTGATCTACGCGGAGGCCGCGCGGACCGGGACCGCCCTCGAGATGAACGGCTCGCCGCATCGCCTGGACCTCGCTGTCGAGCGCGCCCGGCGAGCGGTCGCCGATGGCTGCCTGCTGTCGATCGACTCGGACGCGCACAAGACCGCTGAGTTCGACCACCTGCGCTGGGGGATCAGCCAGGCGCGCCGCGCCTGGGTCACACGGGATGTCGTGCTCAACACGCGGTCCCGGACGGATCTACTCGCCTGGGTGGCCGCCAAGCCCGGACGGACCTAGAGCCGCCGTCCCTCGCGTGGTCGCTCGCGTGGTCCCTCGCGTACCATCGCGCGGTGACCGCCCTGTCCGCACCCGCCGATCGCGCCGCCCGCCGGGATCTGTCGCTCGTTGCGGTGACGGTCGTCGGCCTGTCGCGGCTGGTCGAGCCGCCGAGCGTTTGGTTCGTCGGCATCTTCCTGCTGGGGGCCATGCTGGTCGGCACGCTCCAGGTGCTCGGCGACGAGCACAGCCGGACGGCGACCGGCGGCCTGGGCATCCCGATCGAGTCGCTCATCCTGCCGGCGGTGGCTGCCGTGGCCTGCGTCGGTGCGATCCGGCTCGTGCCGTTCGGGCTGTGGCTCGCCCCGGCCCTCGTGCTGACGGCGCTCCTCGTGTCGCGCTGCCTGGACCTGGAGGCACGGATCCTGGAGGCCCGCGAGGGCCTGGACGCCGACGGGCGAGCCGCGGTCCTGGTCACGATCCTGCTCGTCGCGTTCGTGGCCTTCATCGGGGTCGCGGCCACCGTGCGTGGCGGTCTGGCCCAGCCCGGCGAGTCGGGTGTGGCCGGCGGTCCGCTGCCGGAAAGCGATCTGCTCGCGCTGGCGGTCGCCGACGCGTTCATCGCCTTCCTGCTGGGCTATCGGGCGGTGGCCCTGCGCCTGGGGACGGCGCGCGACGTGCTGTGGTCCGCGGCCACGTACGCCGCGGCGATCGCCATCGGTGCTGCCGCGCTCCGGGCGATGGAGGTCCCGCGCCTGCTCGGGCCCGCGCTCCTGACCCTCACGTTCTACCTGTGGGATGCGTTCCACGCGGCCTCGCCGTCACGACGGCGGGATGCCCGCTGGCTGTGGCAGACGCTGCTCCTCGCGGCGCTTGGGGTCGTGGTCGTCGCCTGGAACATGCTGCTGCGCGTGTAGGCGACCCCGCGCGGGGCCGCGGACGTTTGACGCCGGGCGCATCCGATGCTAGAAAGCGAAGCCGCGCCGCGACACTTCCCGGTCGCCCGAGCGCCGACCCGAGACCGTCCGTTCCGAAAGGACCAGCCACCCGTGACCTTCCCCGACGTCGAGACGAACGCGCAGAGCCCGGTCAACCTGACCCGCATCAAGCGCCAGCTGGCCGAGCAGGCCATCGCGCAGGCCACGGCCGCGCAGTGGACGGATGCCGCGGCCACGAACCGCAAGCTGCTGGAGCACGGGCCGGACGCTGAGGGCGAGAATCGACTCGCGAAGGCGCTCTGGGAGCAGGGGATGCTCGGCGAGGCGCGCGAGCACTACCAGACGGCGCTGGCGCTGGATCCGACGAATCGCATCGCGGAGCGGAACATCGACCGCCTGAAGGTGCTGCTCCACACGGCCGGCGAGCGCACCGTGGCCGCCCAGGAGGGCAGCAAGGCCCCGGTCAGCATCTTCGTCGAGGAGACCGGCAAGACCGGATTCGCGTTCCTGACCGACCTCGCGTCGCCCAAGGAACTGGCCCAGGTGAACCCCGGTGACGCCGTCGAGCTGACGCCGGAAGGCAATCGACTCATCGCGTTCAGCAACGGCAAGCGCATCGGCGTCGTCGAGCCGCGCGTGGCGGCCCGACTGCTCAAGCTCATGGCCGATGGCAACAAGTACGCGGCCGGTGTGACCAGCCTCGGCGACAAGGACGTGCGGCTGATCATCCGCGAGACCTTCCAGGACCCGACGAACTACGGCAAGGTCAGCTTCCCGACGGCGGCCAAGTCCACCGACCTGCGCCCGTACACCAAGGGCACGCTCGTCCGCGAGGAGATGGAGCTCGAGGACGACCTCGACGATGACGACGACGACGACGAGATCGAGGACCTCGATCGCGCCCTCCCGCCTGAGGCGACGACCGATGAGGCCTTCGAGGCCGAGGACGACGACCTCGACGAGGCGTAGTCCCGACGCGATCCACGATCCGGTCGCGGCCAGGGGTCGCCAGCGTCGGCTAGCATCTGTCCGACCATGACCGGACGGGCCGTCAACCAGCGCCACGAACCCGGCTTCTCGCTGCCGGCCTTCGAGCGGATCGCGCCGGCACCCCCGGGTTCCGCGCTCGCGGCGCGCATCGACGCCCACACCCAGCCGGGCGACATCGTCGCCGACCTCAACGGGCGCGGCGGCTGGGTGGCGCGCGCCGCGCTGGATCGCCAGCGCCGCGCGGTCTCGATCGAGACCAGCCCGCTCACCCGGATGCTGGCCGAGGTCGTCCTCCGGCCGCCGGATGTCCGCCACCTGGACGCGGCATTCCAGGGGATGGCTGCCTCGCCCCGCCGCGAATCGAGCCTCAAGGTGTCGGTCGGTGACCTGTTCGCGACCCGCTGCGCGACCTGTGGCCGGACGCTCGTCCTCGACGAGGTGACCTGGTCCACGGAGGGCGCGGCGGCGGACGGCAAGGCCGTCCCGATCTCGCGCCACTACCGCTGCACGGTCTGTCGCGACCAGCGTGGTGGGTCGGAGGTCCGCGAGGCACCGCTCGACCCTGACGACCTGCGCCGCGCGACGGCGGACGTCGGAGCGGCCGAGGCGCGCTCGTGGATCCGCGATCGTTTCCCGACCGTGGAGGGCGCGCCCGCCCTGGTCGACGAATTGCTCGACCTGCACACGGATCGCCAGCTCGTGTCCCTGGTGGCGATGATCGAGCGCATCGAGGGCGACCTGCGCGCCGCGCCGGTGCTGGCCGCGCTGCGCCTCGCGTTCCTGCACGCGATCCTGCCCACGAGCCGACTGGCCGGGGCGGGCGGCCGTGCCCAGGCCCTGCGCATCTCCGGTGGGCACGTCCGGCTGCCGTCGGGCGACCGATTCCGCGAACGGCATCCGTGGCTGGCCTTCGAGGAGAGCTTCAAGCTGGTGCGCGGTTTCGTGCAGCGCCTTGAGGGTGGGCCGCTCGGGCCGCTGCAGGCACGCCTCGGCGAGGATCTGCGGGCCCTGGGCGAGGGATCGGCGACGGCGGTCCTGGCCGTGGCCACGCCGTCCGCCGTGCGGGTCCTGCAGAGCGGCGCCGGCGTCGTGGATGGCCGCGCGGCCGTCGGTCCGCGGATCAGGCTCGTGCTCGGCCAGCCGCCGGTCCGGCCCAGCCTGGAGCGTCTCGCAGCCGCCTACCACGGGACCGCCTGGGTCCTGGGTCGCGAGGCAGCCGGCCTGCTGCCCGCCGGGGCGCTCGCGGAGGGCTCCCTGCGCGTGCCGTGGTCGTGGCAGTCCGTCGCGATCGGGCGCTCGCTGGCGGCGGTGGAGCCGTCGATCGCCCGCGACGGGCGGGTGGTCCAGCTGGTCGATGGCGGCCCGGAGGCCATGGCGGCGGTGGCCATCGGAGCGGCGTCCGCGGGGTATCGGCTGGCCCTCGCCCGCCTCGCGGACCCCGATGACGACGCCCCCGGGATCGTCGAGCTGTTGCCGCCCGGTGCCGCCCTCCCGCCGGGGCCACGGACCCGGGCCAATGTCGGTCTGGCGCCCGTGCCCGGCGGTTCGGGGGATCCGGACCTCGTGCCCGGGCGGGGCCTGTTCGCGCCGCCAGAGCGGTTCGATCAGCGGCCGTTCTCCGCGACGGATGCGGCCAAGGTCGTCTGCGATGCGGCGGTCGAGACGCTGCGCGCGCGCGGCGAGCCCGCCCGCTTCGAGCGCTTGTTCGGGGAGATCCTGGTCGGCCTGGATCGGTCGGGTCAGCTCCGCCGTCTTGCCGCCGGCTGGCGTCAGGACCAGGAGACGGGCGGAACGACCACCCGCCCGGACGCCGGTGTTCCCGAGTCCGGCGCGCCAGCGACCGCCGCCGGTCTCGGCACGGAGGCCCGCGCGGAGCCGGAGTCCACGGCGGTGGGTATCGACAGCGAGGACGACGGCGACGCGCCCGCCCGCCGCACCGCGACCAGGGAGGCCGCCTCGGATCCGGTCGATCGGTTGCTGGCGCTCATCCGCGACGAGCTGTCCCGGCCGACCCAGCGCCGGGTCGTGGAGATCGAGCCTGGCCGTTGGTGGCTCGGCGAGGCCGCCGACCGGGAGGCCGCCGCGCCGCCGCTCGCCGATCGCGTCGAGTGGGCGGTGTTCAGTCTGCTGTCGACCGCCGGCCCGCTGTCGGAGTCGGCCTTCTTCGAGCGCATCGCGACGATGTTCACCGGGCATGACCTGCCCGACGAGACCCTCGTCCGGGCCTGCCTCGAGAGCTATCGGAGCATCGCCAGCACGTCGGATCGGTTGCAGACCGGGGATGACCTGCTGAAGCGCAGCCAGGAGCATGCCTCGCTGGTCGGCGACCTGGCCGATGCCGGCCATCGACTGGGGATGCGGGTCTGGATCTCCGAGCGCGAGCAGAAGCGGCGCGACCCTCGGAACGGCGGGTTCCTGATGGACCGGCTCGACGAGCGTGAGCGACACCCGTACCTGTCCGCCATCAGCCGGGCAGCCGACGATCTCGCCGAGGTCGATGCCATCTGGTACATCCGGAGCAAGATCGCCCTGCTGTTCGAGGTCGAGTGGACGGCGATCCTGGGCGAGCCGCTGCTGCGCCGCCACGTGCGCATCGGCGTCGACGACAAGCTGCTGCGCTTCCTGGTCATCGCGCCGGAGCGGACCGACCTCGTGCGCTACAAGCTGGAGCGTTCCCCGGTCCTGCGGGCCGCGCTGGAAGACGGGGGGTGGCACATCATCAAGTCGAACCACCTGCGTGCGTTCCTTGCCGCCGAGCGCCCGGACCTGGACGCGCTCGAGCCGCTGCTCGGACTGGACCCCGTCGCCGACCGCACCGGCGACCAGATGCCGCTCTTCGGCGAGTGATCCCCGGCCCCCCAGCTCCGGTCACCCGGGCTGACCAGGTCAGCCCCCGTGACCAGATTCGGACAGCTGAGCACGGCCCATGCCCCCAGGTGACAGGAATCCGTCATCTGGGCACACCGTCACGAGGGATCTGTCCCAAACAGGTCACCCCGGCTGACCTGGTCAGGGACGCTGACCTCGACCGGCCGCTCCACTGACCTCGGCCAGGCAATCGCCAGATAAGGGCCTCGTGCTTGACTGCGCCCATGGCTGACCCGTTGCGCGTCACCTTCGCCCGCCTGTGCCGCGAGACGCGGTCGATTCTGGACATCACCCAACGAGAGCTCGCCGGGGCCGTCGGCGTCTCGCGTCCGTTCATCTCAGCCATCGAGGCGGGACGCGCGGATCCATCGTTGGACCTCGTGCAACGGATCGCGGCGGCACTCGGCCTGGAGATCGACATCGCGTCGCGCCCGCCCGTGGTGGCGTTCCCGAAGCCCGCCGACCAGGTCCACGCGTGGTGCTCCGGGCATATCGACCGGCGCCTCCGGGCTGCTGGCTGGGAGACCCGCCGAGAGCAGGAGATCGTGCTCGCTCGAGCGCACGGTTGGATCGACCTTCTCGCCTTCGACCCAAGGACGCGGACGCTGGTCATCGTCGAGATCAAGACGCGGATCGACGACCTCGGAGCCATCGAGCGACAACTCGGCTGGTACGAGCGCGACGCCGCCTTGATCGCTCAACGGCACGGCTGGAGGCCCCGACGCATCGCGACGTGGCTACTCGTTCTCGCAAGCGAGGAAGCCGAAGCCGTGCTCCGTGATCAGCGTGAGGTCCTTCGACTCGCCTTCCCAGCGCGGGCATCCGACATGCGCCAGGTGCTCGCCGGCGTCGACGGGCCGCGTATCGGCCGTGGTCTGGCGCTCATCGACCCGGCGAGCCGTCGCGCCGATTGGGTCATCCCGACCCGCCTGGAGGGGCGCCGATCTGTCGCCCCGTACCGCGACTACGCGGACGCGGCGCGCCGACTGGAGAGGCCGGATCGATCGCCCGCGCGGGCTTGACCCTCGGGTCACCCGGGCTGACCAGGTCAGCCCCCGTGACCAGATTCGGACAGGTGAGCACGGCCCATGCCCCCAGGTGACAGGAAGCCGTCATCTGGGCATACCGTCACGAGGGATCTGTGCGAAACAGGTCACCCCGGCTGACCTGGTCAGGGACGCTGACCTCGCCACGGATCGGCGGAATGCAGGGACCGCCCGGCGGCCGCGGAGACGCACCCACGCACCCCAGCGGCCCCCGCGCTACGCTACGACCAACGCTCAACGGGGGCCTCGCCGCGCTCCCGTCCGACCCGACAGCGGAGGCCCACGAGCCACCATGACCGACGCCCTCGACCCCACGCCCCCGAACGCCGTCAATGACCTCGCCGACCGCTTTTGGGAGGCGATCCTGGAGCTCAACCCGACGACCGCCACCTTCTACGGCGATGCCCGTTACGCGGACCAGCTGGAGGATCCCTCCCCGGCCGGCCGAGCAAGAGCTCGCGAGCTGATGGAGCGCACGGCCAGGGAAGCGGCCGCCATTCCCGTCGATGGTCTCTCGACCGAGGATCGCATCACCCGCGACATGCTCCAGGTCGTCGCCGAGCTCTCGATGGAGGAGGACGACCAGGGCCTGCACCAGCTCCGGGTCGTGGACCAGATGGGCGGCCCGCAGCAGCTCATGCCCCAGCTCACCCAGTTCCAGCCGGTCGACACGCCGGAGCACCTCGAAGCGTTCATGGGTCGACTACGCGCCTACCCCGCCTTCATGGCGGCGAACGCCGACATCCTGCGTGAGGCGCTCCACAGCGGCCTCACCGCCCCATCGATCGTGACGGAGCGGACGATCGCCCAGGTCGAGCGCCTGCTCGCCATCCCGATCGACCAGGCCATCGTGCCGGCCAGCGTGCAGGGCGCCAGCGACACCGAGCGCGAGCGCATCCGCGACCTGGTCCGCGAATTCGTCTACCCCGCGGACGCCGCCTTCCTCGAGACCCTTCGCGGGGAGTACCGCCACGCCAGTCGCGAGGAGCCGGGCATCTGGTCCGCGCCCAACGGCGAGCAGCTGTATCGGACCGCCATCCGCAGCTGGACGACCCTCGAGATGGACCCGCAGGAGATCCACGAGATCGGCCTCGAGGAGCTGCGCGAGATCGAAGCCGAGCGACGGGTCATCGCCCGCGCGGCTGGCTTCGGCGACGACACCGCCGCGTATCGTGCGTCGCTCGACGACGCCCCTGGCAACACCCCGGCGTCCAAGGACGAGCTCGTCGCCCGGGCTCGCGAGGACATCGAGCGCGCGATGGCCGAGGCGCCGAAGTACTTCGGTCGACTGCCCCGTGCCGGCTGCGAGGTCCGGGCCGTGGAGGAATACAAGGAGAAGGACGCGCCGTTCGCCTACTACTACCCGCCGGCCGCGGACGGCTCGCGCGACGGGATCTACTACGCCAACGGCTACGACCTGCCGTCGCGCAAGTACACGAAGCTCGCCTCGACGACGTACCACGAGGCGGCGCCCGGCCACCACTTCCAGATCACCCTGGAGATGGAGACCGCGCACCTCAACGTCTTTCGCAAGCTCGGCTCGCGGATGGTGGGCGGCGCGTATGTCGAGGGCTGGGGCCTGTACAGCGAGCGCCTCGCCGATGAGATGGGCCTGTACCGCTCGGAGGCCGAGCGCTTCGGGATGCTCGATGGACAGGCGTGGCGCGCCGCTCGGCTCGTGGTCGATACCGGGCTGCACGCCCTGCGCTGGGAGCGCCAGCGCTCGATCGACTTCCTGCGCAATGACGCCGGCCTGTCCGAGACCGATGCCGTGATCGAGACCGACCGCTACATCTGCTGGCCGGGCCAGGCCCTGACCTACAAGCTGGGCCAGCGCGTGATCGAGCAGCTCCGCCGCGAGATCAGCGCCCGGGACGGCTCCCGCTTCGACCTGCGCGAGTTCCACGACCAGGTCCTGGGCCACGGCTCGCTGCCGCTCGCCACCCTGGAGCGCGAGTTGCCGACCTGGGTCGCGACTCCGGCCTGACCCGCTCGCAAGAGGTTGACCCCCGCTCCGTCCACGCTTAGCATAGGTGACCATGCTAAGTGTGAAGGTCAGCAGTAAGCACCAGGTGGCCGTGCCCAGTGCGGCGCGGTCCGCGCTCGGCATCGAAGCGGGCGACCGCCTCGACGTGCTCATCGGCGACGGCGAGCTGATCCTCCGACCTCGGCCGTCCCGACCGTCGGACCGCCTTCGCGGTCTGGCCGCCGGGCAAGGCTGGTACGGGTCGGACCCGGTCACATTCGTGCGTGCGTTGCGGGAGGCGAGCGACGCGCGGACGCTCGATCGAGAGGAGTTGATCGCCCATGCCGCTGGCGGGTCACGACCGCGTCGCCCTCGACAGCAACGTGCTGATCTACCTGCTCGAGGGCAACGCCAGGTTCGCTGACGCGGCCGCCGCCGTGATCGACGCGGTCGCGCGCGGCGATGCGGAGGGCGTCCTGGCCTCGATCGGTCTCGTCGAGATCCTCGCGGGCCCGGCGCGTTCCGGCGATGCAGCGGCCTTCGAGCGGACCGCCGCCGGGCTCGCGGATCTGGCCATCGAGATCGTCGGCCTCGATCGCGAGCTGGCGGCCGACGCTGCCTGGTTGCAGGGAGCACTCGGCCTGACGGTGGGCGACGCCGTCCACCTGGCCACGGCGCGTCGAGCCGGCGCCACGGCCTTCATCACCAACGACCGCCGGTTGCGATCGATCGCACGGCTCGAAGTGCTCTACCTGGACGAGGTCGCCTGACGCGGCCCCCGACCGGGACGACCGCCGTGGGGCTGGAATGAGCGTCTAGACTCGCCCTGCGTTCAGGGGCCACGCTTGGGTTGGCGGGAGGTGGGACGAGTGGTCGGTGTCGGCAGGCGGCGCCTCACGTGGCTGGCGTTGGCCGGTGCGCTGGGCGCGTGTCTGCTGTCGATCGCGCTCCGGGTGGGCGGCCCATCGGACGGGGCGCGTGTCGGGTTCTATGCCGGCGCCTGGTCCGCGGCCGGCGTGCGCATCGACCCGATCGACGCGCCCGCGCCGGGGTTGCGCGGCGGGGACCTCGTCAAGGGCGTCGCCGACCGATCGCTCGAGGCGTGGGTACGACTCGCGCTCGATCCGAGCGTCGCCAGGCCGACCGTGGGGGCCGAGTATCGCGTCGAGCGCGATGGGGGAACGCCCGCGATCGACGTCTCCTGGCTGACGCCGGCCGTCGGTGCGACGCTCGCGACCGGCTGGAGCGTGGCGCTGTTCTCCGCCACGACGGCTGGCCTGGCGGCCTGGGTCTTCCGCCGACGCCCCGAGACGCCGGCGTCCACGGCCCTCGTCCTGGCGGCCTGCGGCATCGCGGGCAGCAGCGTGCCGTGGTTCATGGGTGTGACCGTCAGCGATGTCGTGCGAGGCACGCCGTTCGTCGTCCAGGCGTTCGTGACCGGGCCGCTCTATATGCTCCTCTGGCCCGCCTCCATCCACCTGGCGCTGGTCTTTCCGACGCCAGCCCAGGTGACCCAGCGCCGCCCGGGCCTCATCCCGGGGCTCTACGGGCTCGTCCTCGGGCTCTATGCCGTCGTGACCGTCCTGCTCGGGCAGGTGACCGGGAGCGCCCTCGAGTGGGTCGGGACGTGGCCGGTGGCCCAGCTGGTGGTCATCGTGCCGGCCCTGGCGACGGCCGTGGCCATCTTTGCGATCCGCTACGCCCGAACCAGGGACCCCGCCGACCGGGCCCGTCGCCGGCTGGTCACGATCGGGGTCGTCGGTGCCGGGACGCTGGGACTCGTGGCGTTCATGGGCCCGGCCCTCATCACCGGACGCCCGCTCCTGCCCGATGCGACGATCGGCCTCATCTCGCTGCCGATTCCGGCCACGATCGGCTGGGCGATCGTCCACGACCGGCTCTTCGACATCGACGTCGCCATCCGACGCACCCTGGTCTACGGTCCGCTGACCCTTGGGGTCATCGCCGCCTACCTCGTCGCCGTGGCCGCGTTGACGGCGGCTCTTGGGCCCCAGGAGTACGCCGTGTCGCTGCTGGCGACCGGGCTCGCGGCGGTCGTTGCGCTACCCCTCCGGGACGGGCTCCAGCGGACCGTCGAGCGACTGCTCTATGGGGAACGTAGCCAGCCCGTCGAGGTGATGCGCCGCCTTGGGATGCGCCTGGAGGTCGCCGCGGACCCGGCCCGGGCGTTTCCGGCCGTCGCCGAAACGCTCGCCGAGGCACTCCGGCTCCCGTACGTCGCCCTGGAGGTGACCGACGAGTCGGGCGAGACCTCGCTGGTGGCCGAGCACGGCGCGCGACAGCCAGCCGTTCACACCGTGGAGTTGATCCACGGCGGAGAGCCGGTCGGGCGGCTGGTCCTGGGTCTGCGCAGCGGAGAGCCAGCGTTCGAGCCGAGTGAACTGGCGCTCCTCGGCGACCTGGCGCGGCAGGCCGGCTCGGCGGTCCACGCGCAGCGCCTGCGAGACGACCTGGCCCGCTCCCGAGCGCGACTCGTGGCCGCTCGCGAGGAGGAGCGCCGGCGTCTGCGGCGTGACCTCCATGACGGTCTGGGGCCAGCCCTCGCCGCCGTGGCGATGCGGGCGGAGGCGGCATCCACGCTCCTGCCCGACCGTCCCGACGACGCCCGCCGGCACGTCGAGGTGATCGGCGACGAGATCCGGACGGTCATGGGCGACCTGCGCCGGCTGGTCGATGGCCTCCGTCCCCCATCGCTCGACCAGCTCGGTCTGGCGGGGTCCATCCGCGAGCGGATCGATCGCATCGCAGCCACCGATCGGGAGGGGGCCGGTCTCGAGGTGACCCTCATCGCCCGGCCGGATCCGCTCCCCGAGCTACCGGCCGCCGTCGAGGTCGCGGCGTACCGCATCGCCGTCGAAGCCCTGACCAACGCGCTCCGGCACGCGCAGGCACAGACCTGTGTCATCCGACTCACGGCCGCGGACTCCCTGACGATGGAGGTCGAGGACGACGGCATCGGCCTGCCGGCCATGGCGCGCCCGACCGGCACCGGCCTGGAGTCGATGCGCGAGCGCGCGGCGGAGGTCGGGGGCACCGTCTCCGTCGAGGCAGCGCGGCCGCGCGGGACGATCGTCCGAGCGGAGCTGCCTCTCGAACCCGTGGGCGAGCCGTGACCGACCCGACCACGCCTGGCTCGACCAGCGATCCGCTCCGCGTCCTCATCGTCGACGACCACCCGACCTTCCGCGCCGGTCTGCGCGCCCTCCTGGCGACCGACCCGCGGCTGGTCATCGTGGGCGAGGCGTCGACCGGTGCGGGCGCTATCACGGCCGTGGCATCGACCTCGCCCGATGTCATCCTCATGGACATCAGCATGCCCGGCGTCGATGGCGTGGAGGCGACGCGCCGGATCATCGACGCCGCGCCGAGCGTGGCGATCGTCGTCCTGACCATGCACGACGACGACGGCACGGTGTTCGCCGCCCTGCGGGCCGGCGCCCGCGGATACCTGCTCAAGGGCGCCCCCCGGGTGGAGCTGCTCCGGGCGATCCATGGCGTGGCGGCCGGCGAGGCACTCTTCGGGCCGGAGATCGCCCGCCGGATGATGGCCTACTTCGGTCGGCCGCTGCCGGCCGCGGCCCCGCCCTTCCCGGAGCTGACAGAGCGCGAGCGCGAGATCCTGGAGCGCATCGCGGCCGGCCGTTCGAACCCGGAGATCGCGCGGGACCTCGGCGTCGCCCCCAAGACGGTCCGCAACCACGTCTCGGCCGTCTTCGCCAAGCTCCAGGTCCGCGACCGCGCCGAGGCCATCGTCCGGGCTCGCGACGCCGGGATGGGGGATCCGCCGCTCGCCTGACTGCGCGATGCAGGGATCCGACTCGGGACACGCCCGGGACTGCGGTCCCATGACGCTGGGACACCTCGGCCGCGACGCTCCCCTGACCAGGGCCAGGACGGCCTGCCGGAGTTCCCTCCTCATGCGCTCGTTCGCCCGCCAAGCTCTCCCGCTGGTCGGCGCCGCCTTCGTCGGCTGCGTCGTCATCCAGGTCTTCCTGGCCGGCCTGGGCGTCTTCGATGACCCAGCGTCGTTCGTCACCCACCGCGAGTTCGGCTACCTCATCGGGATGTTCACGCTGCTGCTGCTGGTCCTCGCCCTCGTCGCCCGCGCGCCCCGTCGGATCACCGGGTGCAGCGCGCTCTTGCTCGTCCAGTTCGCGCTCCAATCCGTGCTGGTCGCGCTCCGGGCGGACGTACCGGCGCTGGCCGCGCTCCACCCGGTCAACGGGTTCCTGATCCTGTTCGTCGCGATCACCCTCACGCGGGCATCGTGGGCGGTGCTCCGGACGAGCGAGGGACGGCAGGTCGCCTCCGGACGGGTCAGCACCGTGCCGGGCGAGGCCGTCTGATGCGCGCCATCGATCGGCTGACGCCAGCTGTCCGGCGACGCCGTCGGGTCGCCGCCGGTGCCCTGTTGATCAGTGCCCCCGTCAATGCCGTCGGCGTCACGGCCCTCATCGCCATGTACGTCGGCTTCGCCATCGGCGAACGGTCCACGGCCATGAGCCTGGGCCGGACGAACGACATCCTGGGCCTCATCGGGGCCGCCCTCATGGCGCCGGCGGTCATCGAGATCCATGCCCTGACCGGTCCGGATCGGCGCGTGATCCGCGCGGTGCTGACCGTGGTGGGCATCGGGGCCATCGCCGCCATCGTCTGGCTCCAGTTCCTGCTCGTGACGGAGCGAATGCCCTTCGACGACCAGATCGGACTGGTCTCGGTCGCCTATGTCGCGATCGCCGTCTGGTTCGTCGGTGGCGGCTGGCTGGCGTCGCAGGCCGGGATCGTGCCCGGCGGTACACGCCTCGGGGTGCTTGCGGCGACCTATGTCGGTCAGCCGTGGTGGGCCTATCGCTGGGGTCGCCGCCTGCTCGAGCTCGCCGGGAAACGTGCAGAGGGTCGGCAACCCGAGGGGTCGGCCGGAATCGCGGACCGTTCCGTCGCCGGACGATAGGAGGGATCGAGACCGTGTACCAGGCGCTCGTGTTCCTGCATCTCCTGGGGGTCGTGATCATGGCCGTGGCGCACGGCGTTTCGATCTTCGCGGCCTTTCGGGTCCGTGGCGAGTCCGACCCAGGCATCGTGGCGGCGGTACTCGGGATGTCGAAGACCGCGGTGATGCTGCTCTATGTCGGGTTCCTGCTCATGGCCGTCGGTGGCTTCGGAGCGGCCTGGCAGGCGGGCGTGCTGCTGGCGCCATGGACCATCGCGTCCTACATCGTCCTGGTCTTGGTGATCAGCGTCATGTATGTCGTCGCCACCCCGTTCTACGTGCGCGTTCGCGAGCTGGCCAGCGGTCCGGGCGGTCAGGCCCCGGACGTGGAGGCCATGGAGGCAGCGCTGGCCACGCGGCGTCCGGAGGTCCTGGCGTTCGTCGGCGGGACCGGCGCCATCGTCCTGCTCTGGCTGATGGTCGTCCGGCCCGGCTGAACCCTACGAGTCGAACCCGATCCCCAGCGTGTCGAGGGTCTGGAGGATGATCCCGCGGCGCCCCTCGTTGCGGTCGGCGCGATCCAGTTCGCGCCGGACCAGGTCGATGGTCGCCGAGCGCAGCGGCTCGGGCGGGAAGGGGACCGGAGGCGAGGTCACGATCCTGAGCCGGAGGCGATCCTCATCGGGGCGCAGGATGAAGTCGCGGACGACGCCGGCCGCCCAGCGACTGGCGCCGACGCCCAGGCCGGTGTAGCCAAGGGCGTACGTCACGCGGCCGCCCATGGTCTGCCCGAAGGTGACCGTGAACCGCGAGGTCGTGTCGATGGCGCCGCCCCAGCGATACGGGAACCCGAGCCCATCGAGTTGCGGGAAGGCGCGGAAGAACTGCGCCTCCAGCTTCTCGAACGTCGCCGGACGCTGATCGAGCTCCGGGTCGACGCGGCTGCCGAAGTAGTGGATGGCGTCGTAGCCGCCCCACAGGATCCGGTCATCCGCCGTCAGCCGGAAGTAGTGGAACTGGTTGTTCGCGTCGCTCAGGCCCTCGCGACCGGGCCAGCCGATGGCGGCGCGCTGCGCCGGCGTGAGCGGCTCCGAGACCAGGACGTAGTCGTAGACCGGCACGAACAGGGAAGACAGGCGGCGCATCCAGCCCGAATAGGCCGATGTCGCGACGACGACCTGGGCCGCCCGGACCATCGCGCCGTCCGCGGTCGTGACGAGGACCCCGCCGGCTCGTCGATCCAGATTCGTAACGCGGGTGTGCTCATGGATCCGCACGCCCCGCTCGCGGGCAACCCTGGCGATGCCCCGACACAGCTTCGCCGGATCGAGCACGACGTCCCGGCCTGGCGGACGGCGTAGCCCGGCCTGCCAGAGCGGCGAGTGGACCTCGACCTGGGCCGCGTCGCGATCCAGGAACTCCAGCACCTCGCCGTACTCGGCGGCCTCGTCCACCCAGGCCTTGAACTCGTCGACCTGGTAGGGCTGGTCGGCAAAGGCGATGGTGCCGGTCTCCTCGAGGTCGCAGTCGATACCGTGCTCACGCGTGAAGTCGATGAGACCCTGGAGGTTCTGGATGCCCTCGCGCTCCAGGCGTTCCAGGTCGTCGGGGAAGTGCTTGATCCCGTTGCTCAGGCCGTGGGTCAGGCTGGCCTCGCAGAAGCCGCCGTTCCGTCCGCTGGCCCCGAACGCGACGGTCTCCATCTCCAGGACGGCCACCCGCAGGCTTGGGTCCGAGTCGGTCAGGGCGATGGCGGTCCACAGGCCGGTGAACCCGGCGCCGATGATGGCCACGTCCACGTCGAGCCGCTCCCCGGGTGCCAGCGGCGGATCGGCCGTGCCAGATGGAGCGGGATCGCGCAGCCAGTAACTCACCCGCGCATGGTGCCATGCGAGCCCGATCGCCACCTATCCGCACGGATTCCGGGACATGGCGACGTGATTCGTGGTCTGGGCGCCCCACCGCGACGAATGTCGCGTTGACGAGCGACGGCGGCGTATGGCACCATCCCGGGACCGCGTCCCGCATCGCGCAACACCCGTCCCACGGACCGGGCCAGGACGCCATCCACCACCGCCGCACGAGGTCCTTCATGGCCACCGAGCCCGCCGCCCGAACGACACCCAGCCTGCGCCGCGACAAGCAGTCCGACCTGTACCGGCGCGCCCTGGAGACCCTTCCGGGCGGCACCGACTCGAACTTCCGCGCCTGGGGCGAATCGACCGTGTACGTCGATCGCGGCAAGGGCGGCATGGTCTGGGACATGGACGGCAACGAGTTCGTCGACCTGCGCATGGGCTATGGCCCGGTCATCCTGGGCCACGGTGACGAGCGCGTCGACGACTACGTCAACGAGCGGATGCGCCGGGGCGTGAGCTTCAGCCTCACGAGCGAGGACGAGATCCGCGCCATGGAGCTCGTCAAGGAGCTCACGGGCTGGGTCGACAAGGCGCGTATGACCGTGTCCGGCACGGAAGCCACGATGCACGCGATGCGCATCGCCCGGGCGTTCACCGGCCGCGAGAAGATCGTGAAGTTCGAGGGCCAGTACCACGGCGTCCACGATTACGCGCTGATCAGCGTCGGTCCGGACGACATGTCGGAACTGGGCGACGAGGACGCGCCCGTGGCCCTCGCCTGGGGCCGCGGCATCCCCGGCGCCGTTGCCGACACCATCATCCCGGCTCGCTACAACCGGATCGATCGCCTGCGCACCCTGTTCGAGCAGCGCGGCGAAGAGATCGCCGCGATCATCGTCGAGCCGGTCCTGGGCAACGCCCAGGGGATCATGCCCAAGCCGGGCTTCCACAAGGAGATGCGGGCCCTCACCGAGGAATTCGGCATCCTGCTCATCTTCGACGAGGTCAAGACCGGCTTCCGCTTCGCCAAGGGTGGCGCCGCGGAATTCTTCGGGATCACGCCGGACCTCGGGACCTTCGCCAAGGCGATGGGCAACGGCTATCCGGCCGCGGCCTTCGGCGGGCGCGCCGAGGTCATGGCCATGCTGCCCGACCACGTCAGCCATGGCGGGACCTATGCCGGCAACCGCGTCGCCGCCGCGGCCGCCGTCAAGACGCTGGAGATCATCCGCGACACCGACGCCCTGGAGACGATCCACGCGACCGGCCGGCGTATCCAGGACGGCCTGCGCGAGATCCTGAACCCGGTCGGCATCGCGTACCACTTCACCGGCCACCCGTCGATGTTCGGCATCATGTTCCGGGAGGAGGAGGCCAGCGAGTATCGCGACTGGGCCACCACCGACCACGAGCTCTACGACGCGATCGCGATCGGGATGCACGCCCGCGGCGCGATGCCGGAGCCGGACTCGCGCGAGCCGTGGTTCGTGTGCGAGGCGCATGCCAAGGGCGACATCGTCGATCGCGTGCTCACCGCCTTCGAGGATTCCCTGGCGGCTGCGCTCGAGTCGCGCGCCCACGGCTCGACGACGACGCCTCACGGCGCCATGTCGTCGCCCGGCGCCGGCTGAGCGGCGGACGAGCCATGGTCCTCGACGGGAACGCGGTCCGCTCGGTCGATCGAGCGGCGGCCCTCCTCCTGGCGCTCGGCGACTCGCAGGGCGAGGCCGGCGTGACGGAGTTGGCCCGACGGCTTGGCCTGCACAAATCCACGGCGTCGCGGCTGCTCGCGACGCTCCAGAAACGTGGCCTCGTCGAGCAGGACGACGAGTCGGGCAAGTACCGGCTCGGGCTGGTGGTCATCCGCCTCGCAGAGCGCGCGGAGAAGACCCTCGACCTGCGCGGCATCGCCACACCGGAGCTGGAGCGGCTGGCGCGACTCACCCATGAGACGACGGGACTTGGCACGTTCGATGGCGAGACGCTCCTGACCGTCGCCCAGGTGGACGGCCCGAATCTCATCGCCGTCGGGGACTGGACCGGTCGCGCCACGCCACTCCACTGTGTGGCTTCGGGCAAGGTCCTGCTCTCATCCCTTGCCGAGCGTGAGGTCCTGCGCATCGTGCGTCGCGGGTTGGTGTCGTACACGGAGCGGACCATCGTCGAGTTGGAGCCGCTGCTGGAGGAGCTGGCCCGGATCCGTCGGCGCGGGTACGCGACCGCGATCGGCGAGTACGAGCTGGGCCTGAACGCCGTCTCGGCGCCGGTCCACGATGCGCGCGGCAACGTCATCGCCGCCGTGGACATCTGGGGGCCGGCCTTCCGACTCACCCCGAGGCGGGTTCCGGAGCTCGCGGCGCAGGCGCGCGAGGCCGCGGCCGCCATCACGGTCCGTCTGGGCGGGACGGCCCCGGAGCGAACCCCGACCCAGGTCCACGCCACGGCCTGAGCTCTGCCGCGCCAGCCGCGAGAGGTCAGCGCTTGCTGTGAGCAAGCAGTTCGTCACGAGATCCTCGTGCCCCGTCACTGGATCGCACGATCCCGGCAGCCTGTGCGAATCGTGCGAGCTGGTTGATCTCGATCTGCTTGCTGAGAGCCCGCGTTCCGAGCCAACTTCACCGAGCGAGTAGCCGCGCTGCCTCGGCGTAGCCTCGGTACGGGGCGGGGGACCGTCGGCCATCCGATCGCGTGGGCACCAGCCAATCGCGTCGTCGACTGCGCGGATCGATGAGGGCCAACCCGCGTTCGGCCACCTGGGTCGTTGCCGCGGCATCTTGCTGGAGGACGACACGCATCGCGCGCGCCCGGCGGGGAAACGCGAGATCCAGCGCCTCTCGGTTGGCGCAAATCATGGACTCGACATCGCTGCTGGCCAGGAGTAGCAGCCAGCTCGATGTTCGGATGGGTCGCCATCCCGCGTGGCGCGCCAGCTCCGGCATGTGGCGTTCGTACCAGGCGAGCTGCCGCTCGATGCCACCGATGTCATCGAGCTGCGTCTTGACCTCGACGAGGACCAGCGTGCCTGTGCGTGGGTCGAAGGCGAGGAGGTCGATCCAGCCGTGCCATCGGCCGTGGACGACCTCGACCTCGCGTCGCGTGATCCAGCCAGCGGCTCGGAACCGGCGATCCACATACGCCGAACATCGGGCGTGCACCAGATCTCGTTGTCGGATGGGCTCGACGACGATCGGCGGTGTCGACGCGAACTCCAGTCGAAGCCCGAGCACATCGCCGATCCGCTGGACCACGGCGAGCGATGGGTTCGCGTGGCCCCCTTCGAGCGCAGCCAGGTACCCATGAGACACGCCGACCGCGACCGCGAGCTCGCGCTGTGACAGCGCAAGCGAGATGCGCGTGTCCCGACAGAGCCGGGCGAAGGAGGTACGAAGCGGCTCGGCCATCGACCGAGTGAACCACGAGGCCATCACCTGGCGATCATCCGTCGCTTGTCTGGGGCTCTCCGACGCGCCTGCACGCCGATACCAAGCAGGCAACCACGAATGCCTCGCGATCGACCGCAAGGTCAGGCGCCGCTTGTCGGTTGAGCGAACCGGGCGCGCTCGCTCATCGCCGATCGCGTGCTGACGGCGAGCACCGGGAGACGCGGGAGACGCGGCGCCGCGGCCGGTGCGGACCAGCACGCTACCCTTGCGCGATGCCTGACTTCGCCAAGGAACCCTGGAGCGAGATCGTTGCCATCGTCCGCGGCGACATCCTGCCGGTCGTTCTCGTCATCGTGGTCGCCCTCGTGGCGATGCGTCTCGCCGGCCTGTTCGTCCACGGCATCGTCAAGGCCCTGCTGGATCGCGAAGCGACCGACGGCACGGCCCAGGAACTGAGCGCGGTCGAGCTCAAGAAGCGCATGGACACGCTTGACGACCTGGGCGCCAATGTCATCCGCTTCTTCGTCTTCCTCATCGCCACGCTCATGGTCCTGGGCAAGCTCGGCTTGGATATCGGCCCCGCGGTCGCCGGCCTCGGCGTCATCGGCATCGCGGTCGGGTTCGGCGCCCAGGCGCTCGTCCGCGACTACCTCAATGGCGCGCTGATCCTCGTCGAGAACCAGTTCGCCAAGGGCGACGTGGTCCGCCTGGCCGGCGTCGCCGGATCGGTCGAGGACTTCAACCTGCGGCGCACGACGCTGCGCGACCTCGATGGCGTCGTCCACACCATCCCGAACGGCGAGATCAAGGTGGCCAGCAACCTGACCCGGGTCTGGGCGCGCATCAACGAGGACGTGCTGGTCGCCTACGACACGGACATCGACCGGGCGATCGACGTCGTCGACGACATCGGACGCCGGATGGCGGGCGAGCCCGAGTGGAAGCGGCGCATCCTGGAGGCGCCGCGCGTGGAGCGGGTCGAGGCGCTGGGCGAGTACGGCGTCACGCTCAAGATCCTGGGGTCCGTCCGCGCTCAGGAGCAGTGGGCGGCCCGCGGCGAGTTCCGCAAGCGGCTCCTCGCGGCGCTCCAGGCCAACGGCATCGAGATCCCTCGTCCCCAGCGCGTCGTCCTGTCGCGCGACCCTGATGCCCCGGCCATCCCAGGCCTTGCCCCGTCCCAGGACGACCTCGCCGAGGGGACGGACTGACGCGGGCCCCCTCGGTTCCCGCGGGCGTTCCACGCACAGCTAGAATGACCCGACCCAGACCCACACCCGGGTTCCGGCCTCCACCATCGACCACAACACCCGAGGGTGCCACGCGTGACCGTCGAGCCGACCCCGTCGCCCGAGATCGAGAATCTGCTCGCTGAGGACCGGAAGTTCGCGCCCAGCGCGGGCTTCTCAGGACAGGCCAACGCGACGGCGGACCTCTACCTGCGGGCCGAGGCGGACCCGGAGGCCTTTTGGGCAGAGCTCGCCCGCGAGCGCATCGAATGGATCGAGCCGTTCCACACGACGCTGGAGTGGGATCTGCCGTTCGCGAAGTGGTTCCTGGGCGGCAAGCTGAACATCACCGACAACTGCGTCGATCGTCACGTCCGCAACGGCCTTGGCGACAAGGTCGCGTATCACTGGGTCGGTGAGCCCGGTGACACCCGGACGATCACCTTCGCCGACCTCCAGCGCGAGGTCAGCAAGGCCGCCAATGCGCTGGTGGAGCTCGGGGTCGAGACCGGCGATCGGGTCGCGATCTACATGCCGATGATCCCCGAGCTGCCGATCGCGATGCTGGCCTGTGCCCGGATCGGCGCCCCGCACACGGTCATCTTCGGTGGCTTCTCCGCCGAGGCCCTGAGCGACCGCATCAACGACGCCGAGGCCAGACTCGTCATCACCGCGGACGGTGGCTGGCGACGCGGCAAGCCCGCCGCCCTCAAGCCGGCCGTGGACGACGCGCTCGCCCTGACCACGACCGTCCAGCACACCCTCGTCGTCCGGCGCCTCGGGGACGCCCTGGAGGGCGGCACGGCCATGGAGGACGGCCGCGACCATTGGTGGCACGACATCGTCGAGCGTCAGAGCCCCGAGCACACCCCCGTCCCGGTCGACAGCGAGCACATGCTCTACCTGCTCTACACCTCGGGCACGACGGCCAAGCCCAAGGGCATCATGCACACGACCGCGGGCTACCTCCTGGGCGCGAGTTACACCCACGAGATGGTCTTCGACCTCAAGCCCGACGACGTGTACTGGTGCGCGGCCGACGTGGGCTGGGTGACCGGCCACAGCTACATCGTCTACGGGCCGCTGGCCAATGCCACGACCTCCGTCCTGTATGAGGGCACGCCGGACTCCCCGTCCTGGGAGCGCTGGTGGCAGATCATCGAGGACTACAAGGTCAGCATCCTGTACTGCGCCCCGACGGCGATCCGCGCCCACATGAAGCAGGGTCCGCAGTACGCCGAGGCGCACGACCTCTCGTCATTGCGGGTCCTGGGCAGCGTCGGTGAGCCGATCAACCCCGAGGCCTGGCTCTGGTACCACGAGCACATCGGCGCCAGCCGGACGCCCATCGTCGACACCTGGTGGCAGACCGAGACGGGCATGATCATGATCACGCCGCTCCCCGGCGTGACCACCACGAAACCGGGGAGTGCCACGTTCCCGTTCCCGGGCATCGGGGTGGACGTGGTCGACGGCGACGGCAACAGCGTGCCCCTGGGCGGTGGCGGCTACCTCGTCCTGACCCGGCCGTGGCCGTCGATGCTGCGTGGGATCTACGGCGACCCGGAGCGCTACCGGCAGACCTACTGGAGCCGCTTCCCGGGGATGTACTTCGCGGGCGACGGCGCCAAGCGCGACGCGGAGGGCTATCTCTGGCTCCTCGGCCGGGTCGACGACGTGATGAATGTGTCCGGCCACCGGATCAGCACCATCGAAGTCGAATCGGCGCTCGTCGACCATCAGTCGGTGGCCGAGGCGGCCGTCGTCGGCAAGCACGACCCGATCACCGGCCAGGCGATCTTCGCGTTCGTCATCCCCAAGGTCGGGGTCGATGCCAACGACGCGCTCGCCGCGGAGCTGCGCGAGCACGTGTCGAAGGTCATCGGGCCGATAGCGAAGCCCAAGTTCCTGATGTTCACGCCGGACCTGCCCAAGACCCGCTCGGGCAAGATCATGCGCCGCCTCCTGCGCGACATCGGCGAGGGCCGGCCGCTGGGCGACACCACGACCCTGGCCGATGGCGGCGTGGTCGACACGATCCGGGCCAAGTCCGGCACGGCGGAGGACTAGGGTGCCGTTCGACTTCCTCCGACGGCGCAAGGACGCCGAGGCCGCGACGGCCGCCGTGGGCGTCGCGGGTAGCGGTCCGCGCAAGCGCGACGTCCCGTTCGATGGCCTGACGGAGGAGTGGCGCATCGTCGGCAAGATGCACGTCGTCGGGCGTCTGTCGGATGCGATCAACAAGCGCGAAGCGATCGACATCTCCGGAGTCAGCTGGGCGCCGATCGACGGCTCTGAGCCGTTGGCCGCGGCGCCAGGCCTCCAGACCGTCGATCCGTACGACCTGATCATCGTCATGGCCGGCGAGGACACCCTGCCGCCACTGACCGACGTGGAGCGCACCGCTCACAAGGTCCACAAGATCGCCTACGAGGTGGCCCTGGAAGTGCCGCCGTTCCGGGTCCTGGGCACGGTCTACCTGTACCCGGGCTCGGAGCCCGATCGATTGCTGGACCGAGCGACGGAGATGTTCGTGCCGGTGGTGGACGCGAATGCCTATCTGGGCGACCAGCCGCTGGGCGAGGCCATGGACGCGATCCTGGTCAACCGCTTCTATCTGCGCGGGGTCGAGCAGATCGACCGGCGCACCGGCGAGAAGCACCAGCGACTGCCGGGCGCCCCGCTCGGGGGCGTCTCGTGGCAGGACCGCTCCCGCTGATCGATCCCGTTTGCCCAGGTGCCCGGTTCCGCTCCCGCGCCCCGCGTCCCGGCGCCGCGCGTCCCGGCGCCGCGCCTCCCGACCCCGGTTCCCGGCGCCGCGCCTCCCGACCCTTGCACCCCATGACGATATCGACCGGCGCGGGTCGGTTTGCGGCGGGCTCGCCGGTCGGGCGTTGCACTCAACGGCACCACCGACGATCCACCGGTCGTGAGCGTCACCCCGTGCATCACGCAAGGATCCAGCCGCTCACAACAGCACCAGCGCCGATCCTCCCGGGTGCTCAGCCCTGCCGAGGGCTTGCAGCGCCCGTCGTGCCGTGACCGGGAATCGACTGACGAGAGCCGGCCCGGCGGCACGGATGACGGCGCGGTTGTGGTGCGTATCAGCCACGATGAGAAGCAGATGCGCCTCCCCTCCATCCCGCTGCTTGAGGGCGAGCCGGCGCTCGAGCGCCTGCCAGTCGCTGATGTGCGTCTCGGCCTCGACCGGCAGCGTGGTTCGGCCGGGTCCCCGCAGGCCGGAGATCCACCCATCCCATGCGCGAAGGTCGCCAAGGATCGGCATCGGCACCTCCGTCCGGAAGCCGAGCGCGACGTGCAACCGAAGGCCCAATCGGTCGATGAGCGCGCGCTGACCAGCATCCCGGACAGGGTCGCCCTTGGGGTAGGTCCGCGTTCGGACGTCCAGCCCGACGACCGCGCCGATCACCGTCGTCTGGCGGTGCGTCGCGGATCGAGCCAGGCCGCGTTCGATCCGCGAGACCTGCGAGGGCGACAATCCGACTCTCGACCCGACGACCCGAAGCGACAGCCCGGCGGATACGCGCGCCTGACGGAGGTCGCGACCGACACGCGCGAGTTCCTCCTCTGCTCGACGCATGGCACGATGCTCGGGAAGGTCGCGGGTCGACATGCCCGACAGGATGGGGCCGAGCGCTCACCTCGGACGTAGCTGGCAGATAGCCCGGCCTTCACCGGAGCCCGACGCGCTGGCGAATCCACGGCAGGGCACGTTGCATCGGATGACGCTAACGACCGATATGACAGCGCCCAGCGCCTCACCGGCGGCCGGACGTTGCACCGGAAGTCACCAGCAGGGATCCGCCGGTCCGGAGCGTCACCCGGTGCGAGGGGCGCGGCGCTCACCCGGCGCCGGGTGCCGACCGCGTGGTGCATCGTGCGTGGCGCGTGACCGTGTGCCGCCCGTCCGACGGACGGCTCCCGCTGAGACGCTTCAGGCCCGGACGGTGGCCTTCTGGCGGTTGAAGATCCCGAACCCGGACTTGGCCGTGGCCGGCGTGGCCGCCGGCGTCCCGACGAGTCGATCGGCGAGGGCGTCGAAGTCCTCGGTGATCTTCTCCTTGGGGAACATCTCGATGACGGTGCGGCCCTCGTTGGCGGCCCGCACGAAGAGCAGGCCACCCGAGCGGATCTGGGCGAGGGCCGGCATGCCGACCGTGCGCTCCAGGTCGGCCACGGACACGCCGCTGTTGGCGCGGTTGATCACCAGCGCGAGCCGCTCGCGGATCCCCAATTCCGAGGCGACGTTGGAGAGCTGGACCGCGGCCCGGATGGCCGGCACGTCCGGCGTGACCGGGACGAGGATGCGGTCGGCCTTCTCGAAGATCGCCTGGTTGAGCGTGCTGTACGACGGGTGCAGGTCGACGACAACGAAGTCGAACCCGCGGCGGGACAGGGTGATGGCCTCCGCAACACGCGTCGGGTCCAGGATCTCGGTGTGCAATGGCGACGACGTCAGCGACACGACGCGCAGGCCCGATGGATGCGGCGCGGCGATGTCCTGCAGCGTCTCGATCGGGCCGCCCTCGAGCTCGTCGCGCCACGAGTCCACGACCGTGCGGCCGCCCTCGACACCGAGCGAGGTCGTGACGTGGCCGGTGACCGTGTCGGCGTCGATGAGCAGCACGTTCTGGCTCTTGCGGATCTGCAGTGCGGACGCCAGGTTGGTGGCCACGGTCGTCTTGCCGACGCCACCCTTGGGGTTGAAGACGGCGATGACGGTGGCACGACGGGCCCAGCCGTCTGACGCGATCTCGCCGCCCTGCAGGACCGGCCCCGAGCCGTCGTCCACGGTCTGGCTGCGGATGCACATCGCCTCCACCCGCCAGCGGAGGGACTCCGCGGAGTACGGGCGGGTGCAGTATTCGTCCTCGACGCTGCTCGATGTCGGGTGCGCGGCCAGCTGGTCCAGGGCCTTGGGCGAGACGACCATGAGCGCCGGGATGGCGCGGCCGTTGTCGCGCAAGAGTCCGTAGTACTCCAGCGACGCGTCGAAGTCCGTCTCGCCGTCGAGGATGGCGACCGCGACGTCGCGGCGCGTCGTGAGGACGGTCTCGAGCTCGGCGGGATCGGCGACCGTCACGATCGGGAACCCTGCGGCGCGGAGTTCATCCGCGACCGGGGTCGCCTCGGCGGGCGGCAGTGCGATGACGATGGCAGGTCGAGCCACGATGTCAGTCCCCCGTTTCCGGATCGTGCGCGGAGACGGCCAGCTCGCCGTCGCCCTCGCTGGTCACGCGCGCCGCGAAGCCCGGTAGCGATGGGACGATGTCCTTCATCGCGACCGAGGTGTCGTGCCCGACGTTGAACACGAACTCACCGCCCGGCCCGGACGAGACGCCCACGGACTGGACGCCGCCGGCGCTGGTCAGATGGCGCTTGAAGCCGGCGATGCTGGCCACGCTGATCAGGCCGGTCACGACCAGGCGCGTCGTCACGGTGTCCGAACTCTGGGTGTCATTGTCGAGCCCCAGGCCAGCGAGCCGGGCGGCGATCGCCTCGTCGGGGATGTCCGGCATCGGCTCGTCGCTGCCCTCGTCGTCGGGGCTGAACGCGGCGGCCTCGGCCTCCGCGGCGGCGAAGTCGGCCGACAGGCCCAGCGCCGAGAGGCGCGGATCGTCGGACTCGGCCAGAGCGTCGGACCCGATGCTGAACAGGTCAGCGCCCTCGTCGTCCTGCGCTTCGGGAGCGGTCACCAGCTCGGTGACGGCGACGATGCCGTCATCGGACGCGATCGGCTCGGGCGTGGCCACTTCAACGGTCGCCTCGGGCTCGATCTCCACGGCGCTTGGCGAGGCGCTGGCCGCCAGGGACGGCGTCGCGTAGTCGTCATCGTCATCGACGTCGACATCGAACGGCGGCGCATCCGGCAGGCTCTCCGCCATCGCGGCGAAGTGGGTCGGATCCTGCTCGGCTCGCAACCGCTCGAAGAAGCTCTCCATCTCGGCTTCGTAGGCCGACACGCGACGCTGGACGCGCTCGATGCGCGCTTCGATCGCGGCGGCATGTTCTTCGATCTCGTGCTCGAGCCGCTGCTTGCGATGGGCGATGCGCTCGTCGGTCTCCTCGCGGATCCGGGCGATCTCCGCCTTGGACCACTCGCGGACGGTCGCGACGTCGTCGTCGGCTCGCTTGCGCAACTCCGTGGCCTCGCCGGCGGAATCGGCGTGGATCGCCTCGACCTTCAGCTTCGCCTCAGCGGCGACGCGCTCCAGGGCATCGGTCCGGGCAGACTCGGCGGCAGCCTGCATGGCCCGGGTCAGGTCGGCCATGAACTTGTTCGGCTTGCGGGCCGGCACCGGCGGAAGGGCCGCGAGCGTGGGCGCGGGCATGGGAGGCACGGGGAGGTCGAGCTCGGCGCCAGGGGCGTCGACCGCAGCCTCGTTGGACGTGGTGGCGGGCGCGGCGTCGATCATGGCTGGCGTCTCGATCTCCTCGGGTGGGGTGGTGGCATCACCGGTCTCGGCGAGGGCAGCGGCGGACGGGTCGAGCGCGTCATCGGGCATCTCGGTCTCGGACACGGACGGACCGCGGTCCGCGCTCCACGGGAGGCGGAAGCCGGGCTTGGTGTCGGGCGTGGCCATGGGCAGGGACCTCGTTGACTGGATGCACGGACGCGCTGGTGGCCGTGGCGGCATCGTGCCAGCGGGGTCGGGTCCGGTGGAGTCCGCTAGTGGTACCAGTGGCGTCCGCCGGTCGTACGGTCGGGTACGGGTCATGTCGTGCCGTTGTGGGGCCGCACCACCGGGAACGGGGTAGGATGGGCGACCCATGGAACCCCTCGACGCGCTCGGCCGACCCCTCCGCGACCTGCGCATCTCGGTGACGGATCGGTGCAACTTCCGGTGCACCTACTGCATGCCCAAGGAGGTCTTCGGTCGGGACTACGCGTTCCTGCCGCGCGAGCAGGTCCTCTCGTTCGAGGAGATCCATCGCGCCGCTCGGGTGTTCGTCGAGCTCGGTGTCCACAAGCTGCGGATCACGGGCGGCGAGCCGCTCGTCCGTCGCGACCTGCCATCCCTTATCGCCATGCTGGCCGCCCTCCGGACGCCGGACGGGCGAGAGCTGGACCTGACCCTGACCACGAACGGTGCGGCACTTCGGGCGCTGGCCGGTCCGTTGCGCGACGCCGGCCTCCGCCGCGTCACGGTCAGCCTTGACTCGCTGGATGATGCGGTCTTCGGGGCGATGAACGGCATCGACTTCCCCGTCGCCCGTGTGCTCGACGGCATCGACGCCGCTCTCGCCGCCGGCCTCACGCCGCTCAAGGTCAACATGGTCGTGCGCCGGGGCGTCAATGAGGAGTCGGTCGTGCCCATGGCCCGCTGGGCGCGCGATCTCGGGATCACCCTCCGCTTTATCGAGTACATGGACGTCGGCCACTCCAACGGCTGGCGGCTGGATGAGGTCGTGCCGGCCGCGGATCTCATCGCGTCCGTCACGGCCGCGTGGCCGGCCGAACCGGCAGATCCCGCCTACCGGGGCGAGGTCGCCGGCCGCTGGCGGTACCTGGATGGGGCAGGGGAGTTCGGGATCATCTCGTCGGTGACCATGCCGTTCTGCCGCGACTGCACCCGGGCGCGCCTGTCGGCCGACGGCCAGTTGTACACGTGCCTGTTCGCGACCAAGGGCCGGGACGTCCGGGCGGTGCTGCGCGACGGCTCCAGCGACGAGGCGCTCACCACCTTCCTGGCCGACACCTGGCGCGTCCGGGACGATCGCTACTCGGAGCTGCGCACGCTCTCGACCCGCGGCGACCGGCCGGACCTGCCCAGGGTCGAGATGTTCGCGATGGGTGGGTAATCCACAGGGTTATCCACAGCCACGCGCAGGTGGTGGACAGCCGCACGACCCTTTGGTGCGGGTTCGTGGATAAGCGCGTTGACCCGACCCTCGCCACGACCGTAGGGTAGGTCTTGCCCGGAGGGGCCGACAGCATCGCAGGACTGAGATCACATCAAGGACCTCGTGCTTCGCCGGTCGCTTCGGGCGCTTCGTTGCCCGCACCAGCGTGGCCGTCTCACCACGGTCCCGCCCGCGTGGCGCACGCCCGGCGGGACGCGATCGGCATCCCGGTGTCGATACTTCCGTCGGGCGCACGAAGCCTGCGGGCTTCGCCGTCCTGACCCCTGGACGCGTGCTGGAGGGCCCCGCTGATGACCGACCTGCCCCTTCCCGCCGGCGTGGGGCGCCGCCTGGATCCGTCCCGGCCGATCCCGCCCGCCGATCAGCCTGCGCTGATCAACGCTCTCGTGGCGGCCGTCCGCGAGCGCACCGACCTGGTACCCGAGGTCGGGATCGTGCTCGGTTCCGGGCTCGGTGGCCTGGCCGACGACCTGGAGAGCGCGATCGCGATCCCGTTCGCCGACCTCCCCGGCTGGCCCGCGGCGACCGCCCCCGGTCACGTCGGCCGGTTGCTGCTCGGGGTGCTGGGCGGCCGTCGGGTGGTCATGCTCCAGGGTCGCTTCCACCTGTACGAGGGCAACGACCCGGGGCTGGTCGTCCAACCGGTCCTCCTGTTCCATGCCCTGGGCGCGCGGGTGGTCGTCCTGACCAACGCGGCGGGCGGCCTGGACCCGAGCTTCGGACCCGGGACGCTGATGGTCATGAACGACCACCTCAACCTGACCGGGCGGACGCCGCTCCATGGCCGCAATGCGGACGAGCTCGGCCCACGCTTCAATGACATGACCGACGCCTGGAGCCCACGACTTCGCGCCCGACTGCACGCGGCTGCGGCCGCCGAAGACGTAGCGCTCGAGGAGGGCGCGTATGTCGGCCTGACCGGACCCAGCTACGAGACGCCGGCCGAGGTGCGCATGCTGGCGGGCCTCGGCGGTCACGCCGTCGGGATGTCCACGGTCCTCGAGTGCATCGCGGCCCGCTGGGTCGGCCTGGAGGTGTGCGGCGTGTCCCTGGTCACCAACGCCGGTGCCGGCTACACCGGTTCGCCACTCACCCACGAGGAAGTCCTGGAGTCCGGGCTCGTCGCCGGTCCCCGGCTGGCCCGGGTCATCCGGCGCTTCCTGACGGATCTCGGCGCCGACTGAGGGTGGGGCGGGTCGACGCGGTCAGGCCTGCGGGAGCTCCCGGCCGGCGGCGCGGGCGGCAGCCGCCTTGTCCGCCCAGGCCTCCAGCACGCGGTCCTTGTGCGGCCGGATCGGGCAGTGCTCGTCGCGGTTGTTGAATTCGTCGCAGTAGCCCAACGGTACGCACTTGGGGGCCAGGAATGAACCCAGGAACGGCGACACCGCGAAGATCTCGTGGCGGATCAGCTGGAAGAGCCGGCGGATCTCCCATTGGGCCATCGTGCACAGGCGCAGGCCGGACATGTGGATGAGCGCCCGCAGATTCGTGGTCATCACCAGGTTGGTCCGCGCCGCGTTGGGAAACACGAAGCGCGCGTCCTCACCGGGCAGACCGGCCTGGAGCATGTCGCCATACAGCCCGAGCGCCCCCTCGATCTGCTCCTCGTAGCGCTCGCGCAGGGCGGGGTCCCCCTCGGCGATCGAATGCGGCAGCATCGTCGCCTGGCCCTTGAACTTCACGTAGCGCTGGCTCTGCTGGTCGAACGCGACGCCGGCCCGGTGGCGGACCAGCTGGTGCGAGAGCGTCCGCGACACACCGGTGATGGCGAAGGTGAAGACGATGTGCTCGATGGTCGAGCCGTGACCCGATTCGATGACCGAGGAGATGAGCTTCTGCATCTTCTGCTGGTCGAAATCGCCGTCGACCGCCCGGCGAAAGATCGACTCCGGCGCCTCTTCCGAATAGCACGTCCGGCAGGCCGTGTAGATGACCGGCACGTAGAACTGCTCGACGATCTCGCGATTGGGAAAGAGGAGCGTCGCCGACATGCCCAGGTCGCGCCGACCCGGGTTCTTGGGGATGCCGGTCTTCTCGCGCGGCGCGACCGCTGCGGGGCCGGAGGGATCGGTGGCGTGCGGCTCGGCGGTCATGACAACGGAGTCTAGCGGAGGCCCTGCCGAAGGGTCAGGCGGGCGTCAACGCTGACCGGACAGGATCGCGGCGAGGTCTTCCAGGTAGCCCGCCCAGTACCCCTCATGGTCGTCGCGGACGGTCTCGTCGAGGCCCGCCTCCGCCCACCCGTCGTGGACAAGGCGGATGCTCGTCCCGCCATCGTCGCGCCGCTCGACGGACCAGGCGACATGCGTCTCCTCGTGGGACTCGGCGTCCGACCAGCGCCACGTGTAGGAGAAGCGCCGTCCCGGCTCGAGCTCGGTGACGACGCCCTCGACCACGCTCGCGTCGCCGAAGTCCAGGCGGTAGGTATCCCCGATCCGCCCGACCGATGTCGCGTCCGTGAACCACTCGGCGATGAGGCGCGGATCGGTGAGGGCCGCCCACGCCCGGTCCGGGGCGACCTCGGTCTCGACCGTGAGGTCGATGGGACTGGGTGGTTCGTCGGCCTGGGCTCGCTCTTCCATCGGGTCCTCGGATCCTAGCCGCGCCGCGTCATCAGATCGTCTCCGCCTGCCGGTCGGCGAGCGCGGTCTCTCCGACCTCCAGAGCATACGCCACGACCTCGTCGAGGCCCATCGCGGCACCCTCCGCCGAGGTCCGTGCCAGCTCGTCCGGTGCCAGGACCTTGTTCGGGGTCGGGACGCCGAAGAGGTCGCCGTTCTGTTCGATGTAGTCGGCGATGGCGGTCCCGGTCGTGGCCTGCAGGTGGCGGGCCGCTCCCCACAGACGCCCGCCGCGCGCCTCGTCGCCTGAGGCGACGGCGATCTGAGCGAAGTCATCGAGGACGAGGGTCACGCCCGAGACGTCGCCGGATTCGTAGAAGTGGCGCATGGCGTGCGCCGCGGTGGCGGTCGCCGCGTCGAACTTGCGCTGACCGATCTCCGACAGCGCGATCATGTGCAGCGACCACGCCTCCATCGAGCGCTCGCCGGCCGCCCGATGCAGGTCGAGGGAGCGGCGGAACCACTCCTCCGCCGTCGTCGCATCGGCGGTGAAGTAGTAGAAGCTGCCCAGGCCCCACAGGATGTTGCCCTCGCCACCCTGGTCGCCGAGCGCCTGGTAGATCTCGAGCGCCTCGGCCAGCATCTGGCGACTGACATCGAGGGTGCCCGGTATGGCGTTCCCACCCATGGCGACCATCATGTCGGCATAGGCACGATTGAAGAGCGCGTTGGCGACTTCACGCCGATCGCCGAGCGTCCGCCAGGTGGCCAGCGCCTCGTCGTACCACCGGACCGTCGTGACCCGGTCCGATTGCCAGTACGCGATGCCACCGAATGCCTCCGCGAAGCGGGCTCGGTCGGTCGGGGGCAGGTCCCAGCCCT
>JBPPMZ010000077.1:0-2576 GCA_051306295.1 Candidatus Limnocylindrales bacterium | reverse complement strand
TCGGCTCGGCGGCCGCTTCGGCTTCCTCGGTGGGCGCGTCGGCCGCACTGGCCTCCACGCTGGCGTCGTCCTCGGTCGGGGCGGGCTCGGCCGCGATGGCGACCGCCGCCGTGGGCTCGTCGGACGCCTGGGTGGTCACGTCGGCGGAAGCCTCCGTGTCAGGCGCGTTCCCGCCCTGCAGTTCTTCGGTCAAGGGTTTGGTCACTCCTGGTTTGGATTTGCTCCCGAGAATCACGAACGGTCCGAGCGCAGCTCAGACCGCGAGATGAAGGTTAGGGGTGGGTCCGTGGTGATCGAACTCCGCGGTCCGCTCCTTCGCGCTCAGTGTGGTCTGATTCCGCTCTTCAGCTGTTCGTCCCTCGTGGGGCCGGGAGAGTCTAGCACAGGGCTTCGCGCGGCTACAATCGGCAACACCGTGCCGGAATCCCCCGATCTGACCGTCGTCGCCGAGGCTCTCGACGCCGCCCTGCGAGGTCGCTCGATCGTCTCGGCCACCGCGCCGGGACCCCTCGCCGTTCGCGGGACGCCGGCGGAGCTCACGGCCCTGGTGGGACAGCGTGTGACGGCCATGGGACGGCGCGGCAAGTTCCTCCTTTTGGACCTCGACCGCGATCGCGTCGTCGTGAACCCGATGCTGACCGGCAGGATCCAACTCGCGGCCGACCCGGCCGTGAAGGTGCCCAGCAAGACCGCGGTGGTGCTCGGCTTCGGCCAGCGGGTGGCCGCGGCGCGGGTTCGGCCGCCGTTCGCCGCCTGGACCAGAGGGGCTGACTGGCTCCCGGCGGACGATGCGACACCACAGATCCGATACCGGGATCCGTCGCAGATGGGCAAGGTGTACCTGCTGCCCGCTGGGCTCGATCGACTCGTGCCCGGCCTTGGCCCCGACGAGATCGGTCCGGACATCGACGACCCGGGGCTCACACTCGAGATCTGGCGTGAGCGTATCCGTCGGCATCCGGGCGAACTCAAGAACCTGCTGCGCAATCAGTCGTTCGTCGCCGGCATCGGGAACGCGTACTCGGACGAGGTCCTGCACGCCGCGCGTCTCCTCCCCTTCCGCAAGCGGTCGACGCTCGACGACGACGAGATCGACGCGCTCTATGCGGCAGCCCGGGGCACGCTCGCCGAAGCCGTGGACGTCCTGCGCGTCCGTGTGCCCCCGACGTTCGAGACCCAGGTTCGCGACTTCCTGGCGGTCCACATGAAGGGCGGGCAGCCGTGCCCGCGCTGCGGCGCGCGTATCACCGAGGTCAAGGCTGGTGGGTTCGTGACGTCCTATTGCCGGGGCTGCCAGCGCTGACTGGGCCGGAGGGTCAGGGGAGCTTCAACACCTGGCCGACGCGAAGACGCGACGGATCGTCGATCCCGTTGAGCTCGGAGAGCGCCTTCACGGTCGTGCCGAACTCGGCCGCGATGCCACTCAGCGTGTCACCGCGACGGACCTTGTAGGTCGTGGGAGCGGCCGTGGCCGTCGGGGCAGGTGTCGCGGCGGGCGCGGCAGTCGCGATCGGCGCTGCGGTCGGTTCGACAGCAGTGGGCACGAGTGTCCGGACAGGCGACGCAGCGACCGTCGGTTCGGAGCTCGATGGCGTCGGTGTCACGGACGCGCTCGGGCCGGGTGTCCCGACGCCAGCCAGCACCCCGCCAGAGTCGCTGGTCCCGCCGGTCGAGAGGCGGGCGATGAAGATCGCCGCAAACGCGATGGCCATGAGGACCAGGAGCGCTCCCTGCCCGATCCCTCGGTCGCGCGCGAGGGCCTGGACGGACACCGGCAATCGGCCGTGATCCAGGACCAAGGGGGCGGTGCGAACCAGGTTTCGACCAGCCGGGCGAACCACTCGTGGGCCGCCGGCGCGAGAGTCGGCCTCGCCTCCGGTCGTCGCGACGACATAAGTGGCGCAGCCGAGGTGCTCGCTGACCAAGCACAGACGACGCTGCTTCTCGGCCGCCAGGATCGCTCCCGGGACAACGGCCGTGCAGCGATGCTCGCGGGCCGGCGATGCTGACCGCCAGCGGCCGTCGGGCGCCAGCAGGTACGGGCAGACGGCATGGGTAGCCGGCGCCGTCGGCGACGTGGATATGGGATGTGTCGTGTCGGACTCGACCATTCGGATGAGGATACCCGTTCGATCGCGGAGGACCAGTGCGTGTGGTTCCTCCTGGAAACGCAAAAAATCCCGGCGACGACCTATTTTCCCGAAAGGCTGCCCTCTCAGTATCTTCGGCGCTGGAGAGCTTGACTGCCGTGTTCGGGATGGGAACGGGTATGGCCTCTCCGCTAGAGTCACCGGGATTCATCGCGTCTGGACATGGTCGGCAGCGGCTCAGCGCACGGATCCGCGGTTAGCGGACCCAAGCGGGGCGCCGGAAGAGATCTTCGATCTCGATGATGAGTCGTCAAGGGGTGGGATCACGATCCCAGCCACTGACCCCTGGTCAGTAGCTGAAGAGGTCAAGCCCTCGACCGTTAGTACCGCTCAGCTTCATCCGTCACCGGACTTCCACATGCGGCCTATCAAACAGGTGGTCTCCCTGCGGTCTTACCCGGTTGACCCGGTGGGGAACCTCATCTC
>JBPPMZ010000076.1:0-14722 GCA_051306295.1 Candidatus Limnocylindrales bacterium | reverse complement strand
GCGCGCTCGAGGCCGGCCTCGAGACGTTCCCCGGCTGCGTCGTCGTCATCAGCCACGACCGTTGGTTCCTGGACCGGATCGCGACCCACATCCTGGCCTTCGAAGGCGACAGCCAGGTGCGCTGGTTCGAGGGCAACGTCACCGACTACGAGGCATTCCGCCACAAGGAACTGGGGAGTGCCGCGGACCAGCCGCACCGGATCAGGTACAAGAAGCTTGCCGCGTCCTGAGCGCGGCCGACCGGGCTTCGCCCAGCGCACCAAACGACCGGCGCCCGCCGACCGGGCTTCGCCCAGCGCAGCAACGGACCGCCGACGGCCCATCCCAGCACGCCGAACCGGCGCCGAGCCGCCGTTCCAGCCGCTCAGCGCACGATTCGACACCGGATACCCGTGCCGACCGACCGGGGCAACCGCTCCTCGGTCGCCTGCTTCGCTCAACGTAGAAGGGGCTCGGCGCGCGACGGCCGGCAGGCGCGTCACCCAGGCGTGCCCCCGCGGTAGGCTCCGCGTCACGGCGATCGGCCGAGCCAGGAGGACGACACTTGACCACATACGATGAGGCTCCGGCCCCGCGCATCGCCGACCCGGCACTCCTTCGACGGACCACGGAGCTCGCCCTCGGGTTCCTGGAATCGCTCGATGAGCGGCCGGTCGCCGCGACCGCGACCCGTGACGAGCTCCTGGCCGCCCTTGGTGGACCGCTGGCCGGGGACGGCCTGCCGGCCGAGGACGTCATCGAGCAGCTGGCGCGCGCCGCCGATCCCGGACTCATCGCGATCCCGGGGCCGCGCTACTTCGGCTTCGTCATCGGCGGTTCCCTGCCGGCAGCACTCGCGGCCGACTGGCTGACGTCTGCCTGGGACCAGAACGCGGGGATCTTCGCCTGCGGACCTGCCGCGTCCGTCGTCGAGGAGGTCGTCGGTGCCTGGCTTGTCGACCTGCTGGGGCTGCCCGCCGGCACGAGCGTCGGCCTCACGACCGGCTGCCAGATGGCGCACGTCACGGCCCTCGCGGCGGCCCGCCATGCCACCCTCGCCCGCGTCGGCTGGGACGTGGAGGAGCGCGGCCTGTTCGGAGCGCCGGAGATCACCGTCATCGTCGGCTCGGAGACCCACGCCACGATCCCGACGGCCCTCCAGTTCCTTGGCCTCGGCCGGAGCCGGACGGTCCGAGCTGAGAGCGACGAGCAGGGGCGGATGCGCCTCGACGCCCTGGAGGCGACGCTTGCTGCCCTGCCCGATGCTGACGCCCCGCTCATCGTCTGTCTGCAGGCCGGCAACGTGAACACCGGGTCGTTCGACCCCATCGGCCCCGCCATCGAGCGCATCCGCGACCGGCATCCCCACGCCTGGATCCACATCGACGGCGCCTTCGGCCTATGGGCCGCCGCCGATCCCGAACGCCGCCACCTCCTGGCCGGCCACGATGGCGCGGACTCGTGGGCGACCGATGGCCACAAGTGGCTCAACGTGCCGTACGACTCCGGGTTCGCCTTCGTGCGCGAGCCGGCAGCCCACGCCGCCGCGATGTCTCCCCAGAGCGCGGCGTACATCGCCTACGGGGAGGCGGAACGCGACCCGTTCCGCTGGGTGCCGGAGTACTCGCGCCGAGCCCGCGGCTTCGCGGCCTATGCCGCGCTCCGGTCGCTGGGTCGGGACGGCCTGGCGGCACTCATCGACCGCTGCTGTTCGCACGCCGTGCGCATGGCGGACACGCTTCGAGCGGCGGGCGACGGCATCCAGATCCTCAACGACGTCGTCCTCGACCAGGTCCTCGTGCGCTTCCCGGCCGATGGGAGCGACAGCGCCGAGGCCGACGAGCGTACGCGCCGGGTCATCGCCGCGGTCCAGGCCGACGGCACGTGCTGGCTGGGCGGCACCGTCTGGCACGGCATGGCCGCGATGCGTATCAGCATCGTCAACTGGGCAACGTCGGAGGCCGACATCGAGCGCTCCGCCGCGGCGATCGTCGAGGCGGCCCGCCGCACGCCCTGATTTCGGCCGCATCGGAGCAGAGGGACCCTGATTGACTCATGGTGATGAGTCAGATAGCCTCATCGACATGACCAAGCGACTTCAGGTCCTGATGGATGACGACGAACTGGAGCAGATCCAGCGTCTGGCGCGCCGGGAGCATGTGACGACCGCCGAGTGGGTGCGCCAGCAGCTTCGTGAGGCTCGGGAACGGCACGCCCGTCCCGACATCGCGACCAAGTTGGCCGCCATCCAGAAGGCCAGCACCTATCGCGCCCCAGCGCCCGACATCGAGCAGATGCTGGCGGAGATCGAGCGCGGCCGCTTCGACGACCCGTCGATGCCGTGATCTTCATCGACTCGAATGTGCCGATGTACCTGATCGGTGCTGAGCACCCGCTCCGCAGTCGATCGCGGGAACGCGTCGAGGAACTCGTCGCGGCCAACGAGACGCTGTGCACGGATGCGGAGGTGCTCCAGGAGATCCTCCATCGATACACCTCGATCGGGCGCTCGGAGTTCATCGACCCCGCATTCGAGGCGCTCCTGAGTATCGTCGACGTCGTCCATCCCATCGAGCGCGCGGATGTCGAGCGGGCCCGACGACTCATGCGGACCCTCACCCGCCTATCGGCTCGCGATGCGTTGCATCTGGCGGTCATGCAGTCTCGCGACGTCGGTCAGATCCTCTCGTTCGACGGCGGCTTCGACCGAGTCCCCGGCATCGAGCGCATCGGGGCCTGACCCCGCGCGACTTCAGGCCGGTCGCAGATCCTCGCCGCGCGAACGGCCGGTCGCCTGGCCGTAGGCCCACAGGTCGACCTCTGGCGGCTCGATGCCGAGGCTCGTGAGGCCCGTGCAGACCTGGCATCGATGGTCCGTGCCGTGGTGGATGACCTGCGCGAGGCGGAATCCGAGCGGCGAGTGGAAGATCCAGCCCTCGCCCCGCTCCGGGATGTCCTGTTCGCCATCCAGCTCCGCGGACAGATACGCCATCCAGGCGGCCCCGTTGGCCGTGATCGCCGCCCGTAGCTCGTCCAGCGTCAACTCGGCGTCCTCCTCGACCAGGTTCGTCCAGTCGCGGAAGAACGTCAGGTACCAGCCGTCCGTGCTGACCAGGTGGTGGAGCGTCGCGATGATCGGGCCGTAGGTGCCGGGCACCGTCGCGCGGAGCTGCTCGGGACTGAGCTCCGCGCAGACATCGATCAGCCGCTCGGTGGCCCAGATGTGGTGGGCCATCGCGTCGTGGTAGAGCGAGGTCGTCATCGATCTCCGCCGGCGTTCGTGGCGACATCGCCGATGATGGCCGCGAGCTCGGCCGGCTTCGACCACATCGGCCAGTGGCTGGTCGGCAAGTCGATCCAGGTGACGTTGCGCAGCTCCGGGATGCCCGCCAGGAACGCCCAGTCGGGATGCTCCGCGGCGTACTGCTGGTAGTCGGCCGCCGAGAAGCCGGTGGCGATGATGGTCGATGGGATGTCGCAACGGGCGTCGTTGGTGAAGGCGAATCGGCCGCGGAGGATGCCGCCGGGGACGGGCACCGCACGCTCGCGGAAGGTGGCCAGTTGCGCCTCGGTCAGGTCGGTCAGGTTCTCCTCGCCCGCGATCTCCTCCCAGACCAGCGGCTTGTCGCCCTCCAGCGTCGGGTCGAGCGGCGGCTTGCCGGGCGCGGTGTCCACGTAGACCATCGCCGCGATCGTGTCCGGGACGCGGTCACTCGCCGCGTAGCCCGTGAACCCCGACGCGCTGTGGACCGCGAGCACGGCCGGTGTCGGTGCGGTCTGCAGTGCCGCGATGATCGCGTCCACGTGATCCTGGAACGTGATCTGCGAGCGGTCCTCGTCCACGGATGCCTGCCCGGGGAGCGTGATCGCGGTCACGTCGTGGCCGTCGGCGCGGAGTAGGCGCGCGACCTCGTCCCAGGCCCAGGCGCCGAGCCAGAAGCCCGGCACCAGGATGATCGGTGCACTCATCGGGTGGCCTCCTCGGCGCGTGCGGCCTGATGCCAGCGCACCACGCGCATCGCGCGCAGCGTGTTCCATCGACTCGGCAGACCCTCACCGTCGTCCATCTCGAAGAAGACCTCCCCGGGGTACGTGTACTCGAGCGGCCAGCGGCCGTCATCGTCGCGCTTCCCGCGCAGCAGCTCCATCGCTTCATCGACCCGCTCGTCCGGCTCGACGCCCGCATCGCGCAGGTAATGGAGGCCCCGGAGCACGTCGTAATGCCAGCGCGTCGGGAAGAAGAGCTTGGTGAACATCGGCTTGATGACCTCGCCCGTGGATAGCCGGCGCAGCAGCCGTCGATCGAGCAGGTAGGCCTCGCCGCGGCGCCTCGCGTCCGTGATCGCGGTCGAGGCGCCGTGCGCCTGTTCGAAGGCGAGCAGGCCCTCGAGCACGTTGATCGTCGTGTCGAACGAGCCGCGCGTCGAGCCGTTCTCCTGCTCGCAGTTCCAGCCGCCATCCGCCATCTGCTCGGTCAGGAGGCGGTCGACGATGCCCTGCACGTCCTGCCCGAAGTACGCCCCGATCCCGACCGTCGAGCCGTTGATGCACGGCTCGACCTCGCCGTCGAAGAAGGGCAGGTCGTCGTACTCCCAGCGGACGTGCTCGCGGACCAGGTCGATCGCGGGGAGCACGCGCGGGTCGGTCGGGACGGGTCCCAGGAGGCGCAGGACGGCGAGGGTCGGCTTCGTGCCGGTCCACTCCGGGAAGTTCGCTCCCCCGCCCCAGGTGCCGTCCTCGCGCTGGGCATCGAGGAAGGCCGCACCCCAGCCTTCGTTGGCGACCCTGGCCCGCTCCGCTTCGACCTCCTCCGGCGGCGCGTCCAATAGGTCGCGCATCACCTGCCAGCGGATCGACGGATCCCCCTCGAGCAGCCAATCGGTCACGGTCATGTGGTCCCCCTGTGTGTCGGTCGTGGAAACTACCGGTCATGTTCTGGCGTAACCATGCCGAGATATGTCATGTACTCCGACGATCGTGGCAACGATTCGCGGCATAGCGATCCACGCTCGTCGTCCTACCCTACTAGAGGCAATGATGGAGACACCCGTCGAGGACCTGATCGAGGCAGCGGAGCAGCGCTGGAAGACTGCTTGGGAGACCGGCCCCACCCGGCTGCGCTGGACGTCGCTGCCGGTACAGGCCGGCGACCCGGCGCCGGACGCGACGCTCCCCGATCACGACGGTCGTCCAGTCGCCCTGTCGTCGCTGTGGGCCGAGCGCCCCGTCCTGCTCCTGTTCTGGCGCCACTTCGGTTGCTCGTGCGGGATGGATCGGGCGGCCCGGCTGCGGGCCGAGCTC
Organism: Candidatus Limnocylindrales bacterium; assembly: GCA_051306295.1. Classification (GTDB taxonomy): domain Bacteria; phylum Chloroflexota; class Limnocylindria; order Limnocylindrales; family CSP1-4; genus SPCO01. The sequence continues at coordinate 9,442 of JBPPMZ010000076.1, read as the reverse complement.
GACGACTATCGAGCGGCCGGTGGCGATGCCGTCATCATCGGCCAGGGAGAACCGGCGCGCGCCGCACGCTACCGCGAGCGTCAGGGACTCACGGTCCCGATCCTGTGCGACACCGACCGCGCGACGTACCAGGCGTTCGGGCTGCTCCATGGGACGACCGCCCAGATCCTGTTCGATGCGCCGGACCCGTTCCTACGCTGTGAGCTGGATGCCGGCCTGGGCCTGTCCGCATCGCGGCATGGGACAGATTGGGCCCTCGTCGACGATCCGTGGCAGCTCCCCGGGGAGTTCGTCGTCGGGACGGACGGCATCATCAAGATGACCCACCGCTATGGCTGGTGCGAGGACTACCCCGATCCGCGCGTCGCCATCGCCGTCATCCGCGAGGCCGCTGGGCTCCTTTACGGAAGCCGATCGCCGCGTTAGGGCTCGAGCGCATGGTCACAACGCTCCGTCACGCCTCGGTAGAGTGCTGGGCAAGTCGCGTCGCTTACGATGCCCGCCCCTCCCCGCCATTGACGATTCGTGGTCGATGCCAACGTTGCTGCGCGCGGGACCGTACCGCCTCTTCATCTTCATGTCCGACTATCAGGAACGTCGGCACGTCCACGTGGATGGAGCCGACCATGCGGCAAAGTTCTGGCTCGAACCGGTCTCACTGGCGGATAACCTGGGGTACAGTCCTCGTCAGGTGTACCGAATCCGGGTGATCATCGAACGGGAGCGCGCGGCGCTGGTCCAAGCGTTCGACGAGATCTGCGAGGGGATCCAGCGATGAACCCACCGACCATCAGGAACGTCCGAACCGAAGATGATCGCCTGATCTTCGAGCTGGATGACGAGCGGCAGGTCAGCCTCCCGGTCGCCGTGTCGCGTCGGCTGTCGCAGGCCACCGCCGTGCAGCGCGATCACTGGACCATCGGGCCCCGTGGGATCTTCGTCCACTGGCCGGACGTCGATGAGGACATGGCCATCTGGGACATCCTCGGGATTCGCGAGGAAACGTATCTCGCCGCGCTGGATGAAATCCCGGTCGTTTGATGCGAGCAGTCGCGCTGTCAGCGGATGCGACGGCCGCGGTAGGTCGACTCCGACCTTCGGGCGACCTTCAGGACGATGACCGCTCTGGCGGAGTCGTCAATCGCGTAGATCACGCGCAGGTCGCCGACGCGCAGCCGCCAGAACTCCGTCCCGACCAGTTTCGCGACGCCCGCGGGATGCGGATCCAGGGCCAGCGCGAGGATCGGCCCGCGCAGTCGAGCGGTATCGCCCGGGGGCAGTCGACGAAGATCACGCTGAGCAGCCGGGGCAACCTCGACGGGCAGGCGTCCTTGGCTCACGTTTCGTCGGTGGCGTAGGTCGCATACGTCTCGGCGGCGAGCGAACCGAATACCGCTTCCGCAGTGGCTCCCCCGTCCCGTCGGTACTCGGCAAGGGCCTCCACCGCAGAGGCCCGGTCCTCACCTGCCTCCTCGGCCTCCAGCCACGCTTCGAGCGCCGCGTCCACGATGTCCCGCACGCTGCGGTCCGACCGCGCGGCCTCCACCTTGACGGCGCGGTACAGGTCGGGATCCAGGTCGATGGTCACTTTCATCGCGGCAGCATACCAGTATGCTGGTTTGCTTGCTCGATGGTCGTTCGTATCGCGAACGCAACCTCCTTCGCCATGCCCTTGAGGCGCGTCGGGGGTCCACACGCGCATGCTGGTCGTGACCCCCGAAACCGATGGAGGTGACCTCGTGGGACACGACAAGAGCGACAACCCGAACCAGGGCGTCGGCAGCCAGGGCAAGGGTCAGGGTCAAGAACGCGGCCAGGGCCTGAACAAGGGCCAGGACGAGTCGATGGGCGGCTGGAACGATCTCGCGCAGCGCGAGATGCAGCAGGGCGATCGCACCCAGCCCGCGCAGCCCGACAGCACCGCTCCCCTCGACAAGGACGAGCATCCCATCAACAAGAATCGACCGGTCCAGCAGAACCGCTGACAGATCGCCTCGACGGACGAAGCCCCTCCCAACCCGGGAGGGGCTTCGTCGTGCTTGGGCCGCAACTTGCGGCCACTCCGGGGCGTCCCGTGACGGGCGGCCGCTCACAGCCGCTCGCCACTCGAGGGACTCCACCATGCGACGCCTGTCTACCGTCACCCTGGCCGTGCTCTTGCTCGCGGGCTGCGCCTCTCCGAGCGCCAGTTCATCGCCGTCGCCTGCGCCCGCTGGGTTCTCGCTCCGAGCCTGGGTCACTCAGGCCATCGAGCCGGTCTCCGCATTCTCGACGGGCGGGCCGTCGGTCGCGATCGTCGGCGACCGGGTGATCGTCCACGGCCCGATCGACGCGATGTTCCCCGGCCCGATCCTGCCGAATCTCCAGCAGCGACCGATCAGCCAGGCCGGCATCGACGCGATCGTCGCCGCGGCGAAGGCTGCCGGCCTGCTCGACGGGCCGATCGACCTGGTCGGCGAGCCCCTGCCGGGCGCCCAGGTCGGCCACGTCCGCTTCGTCATCGACGGCGTCGAACGCGAGGTCGTCGGGCGAACGGACAGCCAGATCGTCTGCATCACCACGCCGTGCGAGGCGCCCCCGGGAACGCCCGAGGCGTTCGGCGGGTTCTGGAGCCTGCTGTCGAACCTGGATGCGTGGATCGCCGGGGAGCTGGGAGCGCAGGCGGCCTACGACCCGGAGCGGCTCGCCATCCTGCTGACCGAGCCGCGGCTCGACGCGACGCTGCCGCCGGTCTCCAAGCCGTGGCCCCTGGAGGAGCCGATGGCGACCTTCGGGGTGGTCTTTGCTACCCCACTGGGGACTCCGCCGGTCCGCTGCGGGGTCGTCGAGGGCGATGCCCTGGCCGCGGTCCTGCTCGCGTTCCGCGACGGGAACGCGCTCACGCGCTGGACGAGCCCTGGGGGCGACCAGCGAGGTGTCGTCGTGCGGGCGCTCCTCGCGGGCGAGCCGGATCCCTGTCTGCCTGGTGCCCAGGGATGACGACGGTTGACCTCGCGGCGCGGTTGACGAGCCCGCTACTCAAGGGCTACGCTGACGCTACAGAAGGAGATACAGATGGGCGCAGCCACGGTGTACGCGGACGAAGTCAAACGGGTCCGGTCGCTCGGGGTCGACACGGGAGACATCGCGACAGCGACGGGTGCGGGCGTCGGGACCGTCACCTCGTGGGCTCGGGCAACGCGCCGGCCATCGGCCGAGTTTCGGACTCGACTCCTGGAACTGATCGCCATCGTCGATCGGCTGTCGAGGACGATGGCGGCGGAGTACGTCCCCCTATGGCTGAACAAGCCGCTGCCGGCGCTTGGCGATGAGCGCCCGTTGACGGCGCTGGGCGACGGTCGATACAAGGACGTCTCCCGACTCGTCGCCGAGCTCGAGAACGATTCGTTCTCCTGAGCCAGGTTCTCGCCCCACGGATCGCCGTTCAGGGCGTCTGGTGGCGCATCGTCCGCGGCGGCGGCGATCCGATGCTGTGGACCCCCGAGCCGGCTGACGGCCGCTGGCAGTCGGCGGCCGTCGTCCGTGGCTTCTATCTGGCCGATTCGGAGGACACGGCGTGGGCGGAGTGGTATCGACACACGGCCGAGCTAGGTGCTCCACCGGCCAGTCGCCTGCCTCGCGACACGTGGAGGATCAGCGTCGATGTGACGGATGTCGCCGATCTTGGAACGGCCGCTCGGCTCCGTGAGCACGGCATCGCGGAGCTCTCTCCGACGCGACGCCAATGGCCGGCGACGCAGCGCATCGGCGCAACCCTCTTTCGCGCCGGGTATCGCGGCCTGCTGGCTCCATCAGCGGCCCATATCGGCGGCAGGGTCCTCGTCATATTCCGCCCGGATCCCGAGCTGGCAGGCCTGACGGCAATCGCGCCACCGAACGCGTACGACGCCCTACCGGCGCTCCCGACCGGACTCCGGACGTGAAGCCTCGGCGTTAGGGTCCGGCGATAACTTCGCTAAACTCCCTATAACTCCCAGCGGTACAAGCCCTCGGTTGGCTCGACAGCCTCAGGCCGAAGCGGCGTCGCTGGGCCTCCCGCCGGCGGCATCAAGACGCAGCCCGACTCGGCGAACGAGGACGGAGGAATGGCTCGGGGCGCCGGTCGTCATCTTCCGGATCTGGCCCATCCCAGATCAGTGTCTCGGGGGCGAGGTCGAGGTCGCCGGGCCAGGTCACCGTTCCATGTCGGGCGCGCACGCGACCAAACAGCGCGTCGTCGGTGCGCAGTCGATCGAAGACCGGTCCCCAAAGCAGCTCATCGATGTCGCGCTCGACCACGCTGCCATCCGACAGGGTCAGCCGAATTCGTCGACCCTGAAGCGCCTGCGCATCCTTGACCCGAAGCATCATCACGGCATGCTATCGTGGGGCACCATCCGGTCTCTCCCCGACGTCGTGGCGCGATGGCGATGCGCCCCCGTCGATCACGTGGCGCGTACCATGCGCTGGGGCGCCCTCTCGTCGACGAGCCACATCGCGCGAACCACCGCCCCCCGTACGTCCGGCTCGACCGGAGCGCCCGATGAACGAAGACCGCCTTCGGCATCTCACCAGCCGACACCAGGTTGGCGCACCGTCCCGTCGCTGTTCCCATGACTCGGGCCGCGCTGACTGCGATGCGGCCACCCTCTCGGCCGAACTCGCTCGAGAGCGCGCATGGATCGACTTCGCCTCCGACCTGCTCGACGCCCATATCTCGGGGTTCGGCCCCGGCGATTGGCAGGCGAGCGAGGCACTCGCGCACGCCACCTATGGCTCGGACTGGCCTCCGATGTGGTCGCGCGACGAGGACGACCCGGCCCACGTCATCGTCGATGAAGAGGTCTGGCCGATCAACTCGCGCTGAGTTGTCCGGGCGATCCAAGGCAACGGGTCGGGTCGCGCGGAGCTTCCGATCCCGACTTACTGGGTACGGCCTAGACCTGACCGCGGAGGACCTCAGCCTCGACCGGGATCGAGCGGCGGCATGTCGGCGAAGAAGTAATCTGGCGCCATGTCGGCGATGTCGTCGCGTGGGCCTGCCTCGACGGGCGTGGCGTACGCCATCGGCGGTCTGCGAATCCGCAAGAATGGCGCTGGCTTGCGGGTGGCCTCGTCGGCCGGCGTCGGCCCGTCCCAGATCAAGGTTTCGGGCGCCAGGTCTACCTCGCCGGGCCAGACGATCGTCCCGTAGGCGGCGTACACCTCGCGGAACGCCGCATCATCGGCGGTGATCCGGGCGAACACGCCGCGCCCGTCAAGCACGTCGCCGAGGTCACGCACGACGACCGACCCGTTCGACAGTGTCAAGCGGACGACTCGATCGTGCAGTGGCTCGACAGCGCTGATCTCCAACATCGTCCGACATCCTAATCCAGAGGCGGGATCGGGACCAGTGGAAGCTGCTCTTGTGCCCGTTCCCAGTCTTCCATCAGCGCCGAGGCGGCGATCACCGACCCCGGCATCAGGACTCGCTTTCGCGGGCCATGACCGATTCTAGGAGCTTGTCCAGGGCGGCCGTGTAGCGGCTCCAACCGACGAGATCAGCGACCTGGCGCTTCACGCTGTCGCGGTCGAGCGCCGCGTCCCGTGCCTGCACGGCGGCGGCCAGCGCCGCCAACTCGGTGCCGGGGATGGACCAGACATCGCGATCGCCGGGCGTTCGCAATACCACCTCCGGCTGCGTGGCAAGCCTTAGCACCCGGGCGTCGGGCTCGCCCCGCCTTCCCGAGGCCATCACGAGATCGCCGCGCCGCACGCCCGACCCGATGCCCGATTCGACGGCGTCGCTGATCGACTTCGACCGCTTCGCGGCACTCGATGCCTGGCGCAGGAGCTCGATCACTCGCCCGACAACCACCGGCCCCTCAACGGCCACGACCTCGGCGATGAGGTCCGCCATGGCTCGCGGGGACAGCCCTGGCAGGGCCGGCACCTCTCGAGGCGTCCAGCCGACCCACGCCACGCGACCCCACGCGTCGGTCGCTGGCGTGGGACTCACGGGCGCGCCCGTCGGCAGGACCCGTTCTAGCATCCCATCCAGTGAGCGACTGACGGAACCCGCACCGATCAGCCCGGCGACGCGACGCTTGACCTCTTCCTGTGAGAGGGCGAGCTCACGGGCCATCACCCGCTGGCCCAACCCGCCGAGTTCCGTGGGCGGGATCTCCTCGACGGTCCGGTCCCCGACCACGCGAAGCACGACGTCCGGCTGGGTCGGCGTTCGCAGGACCCGCCGGTGCGGATCGCCGCGTACGTCCGAAACGGAGGCGACCAACTGGCCACGACGGACCGCTGACCGGACTCCGGCGTCGAGCGACGCACGGATCGCCCGGCCCTGGCGCCCGGCTCCGGACGCCGAGACGAGCAAGCGATAGACCCGACCGGCCACGACCGGACCTTCGACGGAGACGACATCGACGACGAGCTCCGCGACCTCCGACGGCGTCAGGCTGGTCAGGCTCGGGACCTCACGTGGCTGCCAGCCTACCCACGGTTCCCTCCCCCACTCGTCCGCGGCAGCCGAGGCGGGAGCCGCGACCTCCGCGGCTGCCACGGCCTGGATCTCGGCGACCAACTCCGCGACCACGACCGCCTCGGCCACATCGGACCCCGCACCATCCGTCGTCGACCGCAAGGCCTGACTCGCGGTCATCAACTCGGCCGCGCGGGCCGCATCGCCAGTATCGAGCTCGAGGACGGCCAGCTGCCGCATCGAGTCGACGAGGGCATCGCTATCGATCGCGGCATCGTCGTCCTCGAGTCCTCCGGTGAACTCGAGATGGCCCTCGAGCGCCAGGCGGCGCGTCCGAAGGTCCAGCTCCAACCAGCCCGGGGTCGCCTTGAGCGCCAGCACGTGCGCAACGATCGCGGCGCGGATCGCACCCTGTTCCTTGTCGGAGAAGACGTCGCGCAGCACGTCCTCCGCGACCTCGAAGCGATGGCGCTCGGTGAACTCGTAGCGGTGCTCGTTGACCGCCCGGATCCAGCCGTGGACGTCCCGAGCGGCGGCGAAGGCCGCCATCAGCTCGCCATGCATCTCGAGGCGCGTGGCCGCGTCCCTCACGAATCCGGGCAGGAACTCCGGGCCCTGGACCGCCACGAGCGCAAGCACGCGCCGCTCGGCGACCGGCAGTTGCTTCCAGAGGTCCTGGTAGATGGCGCGAAGGTTGCTGGGCAGGCGCTTCAGCGTGGCCGGGTCGGTGTCGATGCGGCCGTCTGCGGCGACGTCACGCCGGATGAGGTCGAGATCCAGCAGGAGGTTCAGGACGAGCGGATTGCCCGAGGCGATGTCGGCGATACGCTCGACCGTGGTCGGCTCGGTGTTCGGTGCGAAGCCGCGGATCATCTCGCCCAGGTCCGCGGCGGCGAGGCGGTCGATGGCGATGCGCTCCAGTCGATGCGGGGCCTCCGCCTGGGTCCGCTGCAGCCACGCCGAGAACGCCTCCGCGCCGCCGGCGTGGTTGGCCAGCTTCTCCGGCCACGCGGTGGTCACGATCAGGATCGGCGCGCTGTCCAGCCCGATCAGGTGGCGCAGGAGGCTCACGAGCGCCGGATCCGCCCATTGGGCGTCGTCCACCACGAGGACCACCGGTGTCTGAGCCCGTGCCACGGCCGTGAGGCCCTCGGCGATGCGCCGGGCTTCCTCGTAGCTCTCCCCGGTGGCATCGATCCGCCGGTCCATCGCGGCGACCTTGTGCTGTCGGTTGCGTCCGCGCCAGCGCTGGAACACGTTGACGAGCTTCGACCCGGCATCCACGACTCCGCCCGGCCCGACGGCGCCGACGAGGTCGAACACGCCGGACAGCAGCTCGAGCGCGTCCTCCTTGTCGTGGTCTGCTCGCTGGAGGCGCGCCAGCAGCGGGTCGAGGTGCGCGCGCAGCTGATCGCTGGCGTCCTTCATCGAACGCATCGGATGGCCGGCCTGGCTGAGTTGGCAGGAGATGCCCCACCACAGCCACGGGATGCTCGTGCCGCCGGGTATCACCCAGCCGGGGGTCGGGTCCACCTGCTTGCGGGCATGCAGGACGTCGTCCGCGCGGGTGCCGCTCCAGTCGAGCCGGGCCGGCCAGTACGGCGTGCCAGGTTGGCGGGTCGTCGCCAGCGCTCCGTAGAGCTCCTGCACGAGTCGCGTCTTGCCGAGCCCGAGCGACGCTTCCAGCGAGATCGCACGCGGACCGCCGCCTGCGGCAACGGCGTCGAACGCCCCGACGAGTCGGTCTACCGTCGCCCGGTGATCGTCGCCGACGAGTGGTCGCATCGTTGTCCCCCTAGATCAGCCTCGACTCGGTCCGCGGTTGACGCGTGGCACGGGTGCGACTACGGTTCCGGTGCGCCCCCGCCGCATGCGTTCACGCATGGTCGGCGGGTTTCTGTTTTCCAGCCACCTGCTGCCTGGAGCGGTCGCGAAAACCAAACGAGGCCACCTTTCGGTGGCCTCGCACTCAGCCGCCGAAGCGAACTGAGGGGGTGCAGACACCGTAGGCCAACCCGGGGGCACATGTCAAGAAGAGAAGCGAGATGACTTCCGCAGCGAGATCGAACACGGTGGGCGCGCCAACCCGCCGCCGGGTGAGCGTGTACATCGACGGTTTCAACCTGTACTACGGCTCCCTGAAGGGCACCCCGTACAAGTGGCTCGACCCGCTTGCACTGGCGCGCGCCCTGGTGCCGAACGACGACGTCACGGCGGTCCACTACTTCACCGCCCGGGTCAAACCGACACCACGTGATCCCTCTGTTCATCAACGACAGGGCATCTACCTTCGTGCGCTCGCTACGCTCGGGAAGGTTCACGTGCGCGAGGGGTTCTTCCTGCTCAAGCGATCCCGGCAGGTCAAGGTCGAGCCGCTGAACCCGACGAACCCGAAGGTACCGAACCCCGCGAACGCGACCGTTGACATCTGGCTTAACGAGGAGAAGGGCTCTGACGTGAACCTTGCGACGCAGCTGCTCCTGGACGCCTTCGACGACAACTTCGACCTTGCCGTGGTGATCAGCAACGACTCTGATCTGGCGTGGCCGATCCTTAAGGTTCGTCAGAAGTTCCGGAAGCACGTCGGTGTCTACAAGCCGGACCGACCCGTCGGTTATCCGAGTCCGACGCCGCGCCCGGACTCGAGAGAGCTGAAGAACAATGCGCGATGGTTCCGACAGATCGAAGAGCGACACTTGGTCGTGAGCCAGCTACCGCCGACCTTGACCGACGCGGTCGGAACGATCAGAAAGCCCGTCGATTGGTAGGCGACCCACCTGCGCGGGTCGCAGGTTGATCGCCGATGGCGTCGCCGACGCAGCAAACCTCCTGCGAGCCGTCGGCCTCAGCGCCGGCGGCACCGTTCGCTGGGGCGAACCCATCCCCTCCCCGGTGCCCGGCGTGTACATCGTCTTGATGCCGGAGCCGATGGCGCACGCGCCGATCGATGCCGACGCGCTCCAGGCCTGGATCGATCGCCTTCCTGGC
>JBPPMZ010000075.1:0-10277 GCA_051306295.1 Candidatus Limnocylindrales bacterium | reverse complement strand
AGGGCTCTCTGGCCCACCGTCGGCGCCTCATCGACCCTATCGGGACCTCCGTGGGTCGTCGCTCACCCGTCGAACCCTGCGAATGGGCCGTATCGGGCCGTCAGGCGGGGATGTTCGGTGGATCCGGGCTTGGCACCCCGATCGCCGGTCCGTGGCCGGACGGCACGCAGGTCGCGGTCTTCGGCCTGGGTTGTTTCTGGGGCGCCGAGCAGGAGTTCTGGCGCGCCCCGGGCGTGGTCAGCACGGCCGTCGGCTACGCCGGGGGCCACACCCCCAACCCGACCTATGAGGAGGCCTGCTCCGGCCAGACCGGCCACGCCGAGGTCGTCCAGGTCGCGTTCGACCCTGCGAAGGTCAGCTACGCGCAGCTCCTGAAGCTGTTCTGGGAGTACCACGATCCGACCCAGGGCATGCGCCAGGGCAACGACCGCGGGACCCAGTACCGCTCGACCATCCTGGTCGCGATCGACGAGCAGCGCGCCGTCGCGGAGGCCTCGCGGGCCGCCTACCAGGAGCGCCTGACGGCCGCGGGCTTCGGCGAGATCACGACCGAGATCGTCGACCTCGAGTCGTTCTACTACGCCGAGGACTACCATCAGCAGTACCTGCACAAGGTGCCCAACGGCTACTGCCCGAACCACTCGACCGGAGTGAGACTGCCGGACGACTTCGTGGTCACGCCGCTCCAGTACGTGGACTGAGGCCGCATCGCGACGTCGCGAAGCCGACAGGTCATCAGACCTCCCGCCGTCTACGATGCCGGGAGGAGGGCGTGAGATGACCGACCCGATCGCGGACATCATCGGCGACTACCGAGCGTTCGCGGCCCAACAGCGCGACCGGTTGTTGGCGCGTGGCATCGACATCGCCCCGTACGCGCTCAGCCACCTCGCCCACCGCGTGCCCGAGTGGGACCAGTACGTCCAGGTCCGAACGCTCCTTGAGCGTCACGCCAGCGCGAACTCCGAGAACGTCTGGAACGGCCGCCCGATCTCCTTGATCCTTCCCGCCGAGCCACTCGAGATCCTCGACGGCAAGATCGTCCCGATGATCGAGCTGATCCCGCCCGTCCACCAGCGGGTCTACAAGATGGGCCTCGAGCACCTCGGCGTCGTCGTTGGCGACACGTTCGACGCGTTCGTCGAAGCCCACAAGCCCGTCCTCACAGGACAGCAGTTCCAGGGCCCGAACAGCCGACCCGACCCCGTGTACATCCTGTTCGAGGACTTCACCCACGTGAAGTTCTATCGACTGTCATTGCAGGCATCCGTCGAGCAGGATGCCGGTCGCGTCTTCGACGGGTTCCACCACGTCGACGACTGGGTGCCCCAGCGGCTGGTCACGGCGACCGGCCCCAACCCGCTCCCGCGCTGACGTCCACCGAGCGGGCGCACCTCGACAGGCGGAGTGCTTCGACCTCGGCTACCAGGGAATGATTGGCTACCCCCGGTGACGGGCTGGATGACCGCACGTCATGACGGGCAGGCGCGCCAGAGCATCCTTCTCCGGCCAGACATCGCTGATTTCGCTGTTGCCCATCGACCACGCGCGCCCGGAGCTGCTCCCTCCTGCTCCGGGCGTCGCGACGTCATCCGGGTGCGATCCGGTTGACCGCCCAGACCGCTGCGGCCATCCAGACGTACCACGCCTCATCAGCGCTTCGCCTTCCGATCCGGTGGACCGTCGGTCGGGGCGGGCTCCGGTTCGGCAGCGATCCGAAAGATCCTTCGGCGATGGGCGTCAGCCTCATCGGCCAGGGCCTGGAACAACGGGCTGCGATTCGGCTCGCGATGCCGCCGCGCCTCGGTGCGTTTGAGCGCCTCGAGCGCGTCGAGCAGGGGGTCGGAGCGGCGGGTTCGATCCGGGTGGGACATGGGCGCCTTCCTTTGACCCCGGACCCTAGCCCCACGACCCGCCACGGCAGCCAACAATCGGGTCGCTCCGCGTTGCGGGCACGCGACGGACTATTCAGACGTCGTCGGCGGCGAGCTCTCGAACCATTGCCGCGATCGAGCGACGCAGGCGTCCCGACAGGGCGGGCAGCGCGTGCCCGGCCGGCCGGGGCCGCCGGAACAGGCGCCCGCGCAGTCGCCGACCGGCCGGGGCCGCCGACGGGATCGGAGACGACGACGGCTGCACGACGACCGGCGATGTCCTGGACCGCACACCGTCGCCGGCGAGGAGCGGCACCGGGGCGGTCGCCGCGCGACGCTCCGTGAACAGATCCGGGATCGTCTCCCAGGGTCGCGGCGCGGCCGCCGCAGCTCGCCAGTCATCAGCGTCGATCGGCGCGAGCCGACCGGCCATCAGCGCATCGAACGCGTCGCCGTCGATCCGCTCCTGCTCGTACAGGTAGGCCGCGACCCTGCGCAACCGGCCCATCTCGGCGAGGAGCGTGCGGCGGGCGGTCGCATAGGCATCGTCAAGCAGGGCGCGGATCGCTCGGGCCTGGGCGTCACGGACCGGTCCGTCCATCCCCTCGGACGACGAACCGACCAGGATGGACAGCACGCCTCGGCCGGTCGCGCCGGCGTCGGTCGACTCTGGGTCCTGGCCCATACCGAAGCGGAGGACCATCGCGGACGCGATGCTGGTGGCCTGCTCGAAGTCGCTCGAAGCGCCGCCGGTCACCTCGGAGAAGAGCAGTTCCTCAGCGACGCGACCGCCCATGAGCGCCACCAGCCGGGCGCGCAGGTCGCGTTCGGACGGCAGGTCGTTGTCCTCGGAGCTCGAGACGGTCACGCCCAGGGCCTCACCGTGGGCGAACAGGCTGATCTCCTCGACCCGGCGCTTGTCGCCGTGCAGGAACCCACACACGGCGTGGCCCGCCTCGTGGACCGCGATGATGCTGCGTTCACGATCGTCCATCGAGCGCTTGCGCGAGGTGCCGATGGCCGTCTTGAGCCAGCCGGCATGGACCTCCTCGGGGCCGATCGACTCGCGCCTGGAGCGTGCGGTCAGGATGGCCGCTTCGTTGAGCAGATCGGCGAGCATCGCGCCGGAGAACCCGTACGTCTTGCGGGCGACGGCGGGCAGGTCGACGTCGCGGGCGATCGGCTTGTTCGCGGCGTGGACCCGCAGGACGGCCAGGCGGCCGTCGCGGTCAGGTAGCGGGACGTGGATCTTGCGCGTGAATCGGCCGGGCCGGAGCACAGCGGGATCGAGGGTATCGAGCCTGTTCGTGGCCCCGATCACGACGATCTCATCGCCCGTGGCGAAACCGTCCATCTCGACGAGGAGCTGATTTAGGGTCTGCTCGCGTTCGTCGTGGCTGTTGGCCCCGCCGCGCGTCTTGGCCAGGGCGTCGATCTCATCGATGAAGATGACCCCACGACCGGCCGCGCGGGCCGATGCGAACAGGTCGCGCACACGACCGGCACCGACGCCCACGAACTTCTCGACGAACTCCGAGCCGGACACGCTGTGGAACGGGACACCGGCCTCCGTCGCGACGGCCTTGGCCAACAGGGTCTTGCCGGTCCCGGGAGGCCCATACAGCATCACGCCGCGCACGGCCTTCGCTCCGACGCGCGCGAAGCGGGCGGGATCCTTGAGGAATTCGATCGTCTCGTTCAACTCGACCTTCGCCTCGTCCGCGCCGGCGACGTCGGCCATGGTCACGCTCGGTCGCTCCGGCGACTCGGTCCTGGCACGGCGGCGATCGATCAGCGCGCCGGGACGCCATGAAGACCGGCCCGGCATCGATCGACGACGCATGACCAGGACGACGACGCCCACGAGGGCGGCGCTGATCAGGATGCCGACCAGGCCACGCGCGGGGTCATCGACCGGCGCGGCCAGCGCGATCGCCTCGTCGGTGAGCAGACTGCCGAATCCGGCGGCCCGGATCGCGTCCAGGGCATCGCCGACCGGGATCTGCAGGCGGACGGGCTCCAGGGCGCCGTCGACGGTCCGAGCCACGAGCACCGGGGCGGCACCGGTGCCCAGGGCGGTCTTCGCTGCGCTCAGTGCCCCGATGGCCGACAGGTCGCCGGCCGCGGCGTGCCGCAGGACGTCGTCGAGGTCCCAGGACGTGGCCGTCAGGGTGAAGCCAGGATCAGCGGAGGCCGCGGCGCTGCCGGCGGCGGCGCCGACGGAAGCGGTCCCACTCGGGCCCCAGACGCGGATCGCCAGGAACCCGACCACGAGCCCGACGCCCAGGACCAGGACCGCGGCGGTGAGTGGTGCGGGGCGATGCAACTTCGGCACGGGCGTGGCTCCACGGTGTGACTGGGTATGGTTCCCTGACCGTACCGCACCTCACCCGAACATCGGTATCCGCCGTTGGTCACGAAGGGCCTCCGTCGATTGCGTGACGTCGCCCACTTGGACGACGGGGCGTATCGTCTGACCATGGGTCAGAAGCGACGGCGGATGAACGCACGCCAGAGGCAGCGGGCGATCCGGTCGGCATCGATCTCGGCGCATCGGCTCGCCAGGTCGGTCTGTTCGAGACCGCCAACGGGGTGCCGCACGACATCGCCGCCATCGTGATCGCCTTCGGCGCGGCGCTGCTCCTCCTTCCAGCGCGAGCCATCTGGCAGGCCCTGACCGGTCGAGGTGGCGACCGCTCCTGACGCGGCGACCTTCGCTCCGGCATCATCGTCACGTGTCTCGACCATCCGTTCCCACCGGCCTGACGAGCGGTGGCGTCGTCGCCATCGCCCGTCGCCTGACCCCGTCCGAGGTCGCGTCCATGGCGGATGCCCTGCTGGCCGGCGGGATCGGTGCCTTCGAGCTGACCCTGAACGACCCGGAGGACGTGAGCCTCGCGGCGATCGAGTCTGCCGCGACCTATGCCGCCGGCGCGGGCGGGTCGATGGCCATCGGGGCCGGGACCGTGCTCACCATGGACGCGGCGCGGCGGGCCGTCGATGCGGGTGCGTCGTTCCTGGTCGCTCCGCATCTGGACCCGGAAGTCGTCGCCTGGGCCGCCGAACGCGGCATCCCGATGCTGCCCGGAGCCGGGACCGCGACCGAGGTGCTCTCGGCCTGGCGCGCCGGCGCGGCCGCGGTCAAGGTCTTCCCGGCGTCGGCCGTCGGCCCGTCCTTCCTGCGCGAGCTTCGCGGGCCGTTCCCGGACATCCCCCTCCAGCCGACCGGCGGGATCACGGTCGAGAACGCCGGCGACTACATCCGGGTCGGAGCCATCGCGGTCGGCATGGGCAGCTGGTTGTTCGCGGAGCGGACGCCGTCGAGCGTCACAGAACGGGCTCGCCAGGCCACCGCGGCCGTCGCCGCAGCGCGAGCGACGGGCTGACGCCAGGCATCGCGACACGTCGCTGCAACGCGCCACGACGACCCCGATATCCCCAGGAACTCCCGACATGCGCGATGCTGTGGCCTGACGCCGTCAGTCGCCACGCCTCCGGAGACCCAGTTTGTCCGCTTCCTCGCGACCCGTCGGTCGCCCCGCCTCGCGTCCAGCGCGCCGCCGCCGTTCGACGCTCGGCTACCTTGCGATCATCGTCTTCCTGTTCCTGGCCGGGCTCGGCGCGATCGGCGCGGTGGCCGTCGTCCTTGCCTACAACTACCTGGCCTCGGACCTCGTCTCCCCCAGCCAGCTGACGAAGTACGTCCTGGGCGAGGAGACGATCCTCTACGACCGGACCGGCGAGACCGAGCTCGCTCGCTACGGCGAGTTCAAGCGCGAGGTCGTGACCTACGAGGAGATCCCGCCGATCATCCTCGACGCGACGACGGCCATCGAGGACAAGACGTTCTGGGAGAACGCCGGCTTCGACCCGCTGGCCATCGTGGCCGCCGGCCTGGACTCCCTGCGGGGTTCGAGCCGCGGCGCGTCGACGATCACGCAGCAGCTCGTCCGCAATCGGCTCCTGGACCAGGGTCTCGTCCAGGACGGGGAGCGGACGGCGGAGCGCAAGCTCAAGGAGATCATCCAGTCCATCCGGGTGACCCAGGCCTTCTCCGGCGAGGACGGCAAGCGCGAGATCATCACCGCCTACCTCAACCAGAACTACTACGGGAACCAGACCTACGGCGTGAAGGCGGCCTACGAGACGTACTTCGGCAAGGCCTTCACCGAGGAGAACGTCACGCCCGCGGAGGCGGCCATCATCGCCGCGATGCCGCAGTCGCCGTCGAACTACGACCTCGTGCGCAACGCGGTCGAGACGTGCTCCGAACCGGTGGCCGAGGACCAGGACTGCCCGGCCGGCAAGAGCACCCTGACGGTCCTCGACGACACCAAGATCGTGGCCCGCCGGAACGCCGTCCTGGACCTCCTCGCCGAGGGCGATCGCACACCGATCTCGAAGGACACGTTCACCGTCGCCGACTTCCGCGCGGCCAAGGAGGAGCCGGTCGTCCTGGCCAGCCAGGCTACGCCGCGCTGGACCGCCCCCCACTTCGTCTGGGCCGTCCGGGACGAGCTCACAGCCAAGCTGTGCGGGCCCGACGCTCAGACGTGCGACGCCCTGGAGCAGGGTGGCCTTCGGGTGACGACGACCGTCGACCTGCGCCTCCAGACCGCGGCCGAGCGCTGGGTGAAGCTCGCGGCCCGCGTCCCGCACCTCAAGAGCGGCGAGGCGCTGGCCAAGTCGCTGGGCTTCGACGAGGTCCCGGATTGGGTGCGCAACCTCAAGGGCAAGAGCGTCCGCAATGGCGCCCTCGTCGCCCTGGACTACCAGACCGGCGAGCTGGTCGCCTACGTCGGGTCGGCCGACTACTACTCGGGTTCGACGCGGCCCGCCTTCCAGCCCCAGTACGACGTGGTCGGCAAGGGCTACCGGCAGCCGGGATCGGCGTTCAAGCCGTTCAATTACGCCGTCGGTATCGACGATCGCAAGTTCACGGCCGGCACGATGCTCATGGACGTGGGCACGGACTTCGGCGGCGACTACACGCCCAACAACTCAGACAACCTGGAGCGCGGTCCGGTCCGTGTGCGCAATGCGCTCCAGTTCTCGCTCAACATCCCGTCCGTCAAGGCGATGGCCATCAACGACCCTTCCCACGTCTTCGACCGGGCCCGGGACTTCGGGATGACCTTCCAGTCCGAGACGACCGATGCCGGCCTGGCGCTCGCCCTGGGCGTGGCCGAGACCCGCCCCCTGGATCTCGTGACGGCGTACGGCACGTTGGCCAACAGCGGTCGCCGGGTCGGTCACACGACGATCCTGACGGTCAAGGACCGCGGCGGGAAGGACGTTGTCGATCCCTACGTGCCGTCGGCGGGGGAACAGGTCGTGAGCGAGCAGGCCGCCTACGTCGTCACGGACATCCTCGACGAGAACACGATCCGCCGGATCAATCCGTACTGGGGCGTCTTCCAGGTCCGCGACGCCAACGGCGACCGGCGGCCCGCCACGCTCAAGACGGGCACGAACAACGACGCCAAGGACCTCAATGCCTACGGGTATATCGCGCCGCCGACGGAGGAGGCGCGGGCCGATGGCGCCTATGCCCTGGCGGTCGGCGTCTGGAACGGCAACAGCGACAACACGCCCGTCTCGACGGCGGCCCGACCGCTCTTCTCCATCGACGTCTCGACGTACGTCTGGCAGGGGTTCCTGCGTGAGGCCAGCCTGGACTGGCCGATCTCCCGCTTCGCTCGACCGGACGGCCTGGTCGAGGTCGCCATCGATCCCTTCACGGGTCAGCTGCCGCGAGGCGGCGCGGAGCCGGTCAACGAATGGTTCATCGATGGGACCCAGCCGACGCGCTCACTCGACGCTGGTGTGTGCGGCGAGAAGGTCATCGAGGCGGTCGGTCTCGAGGGCGGGTTCCGCGGCTGGCTGGACGCCGACCGCGACTGGATCGCGCGGGCGACGCGCGGCGTCGGGACGCGCGGTGGCCCGGACCGGACGCGGGTCGCCTACTTTTACAACAACGGCTTCAACCCGTTCGGGCGCACCTGGGGCGCGGTCGTCGGCGCGGGCTGCGGCGAACCGAGTCCATCCCCGTCGTGCTACGTGATCCCGACGCCTGATCCGAGCGGCGTCATCCCGTCGTTCGTCGTGCCGTCGCCATCGGGATCGGAGCCGGCAGCCGTCCCCTGTCCGTCGGCCTCGCCGTTGGAGAGTCCGTCGCCATCGGTGGACGTGAGTCCGAGCCTCGAACCGACGGCGACACCGCCACCGACCGAGGCACCGACACCGGTGCCCACCCCCGAGCCGACGCCGCCACCGACCGAGGCCCCGACGCCGGTACCGACCCTCGAGCCGACGCCGGCACCGACCCCCGAGCCGCCCGCCGCACCCAGCCCCTAGAGGCGACCGCCGCCGAGACGGTCGGCGGCGGCGACGCGGATCACTTCGGGAATGGCGGGTTCCCGCCCGAAGCGAGCACCTGGGCAGCGGAGATGGCGAGCATCGCCAGCGTGATGGCCGTGGCCGTGATGGCGCGACGCATCGACTTGAATCGGGACATGGTTCTTGCCTCCTGGATCGACCCGTGCGCGACCTTGGGGCTGGTGCGCTCCGGTGCCGGGATGCTAGGCTTCGACCATGGCCTTGTCAATTATTCATCAACACTCCCCATCATCAAGCCTCGCTGCTGCCATCGGCCACGAATTGCGTCGGCGTCGGACCGCTGCCGGCCTGAGTCAGACGGCGGTCGGGGCCCCCTTCACGCGGTCGTTCGTCTCGGCTATCGAGCATGGACGCGCCATCCCATCGATCACCGCCCTGGCGGTCCTGCTGGAGCACCTTCGGGTCGACTTTGACGAGTTCTTTTCCGGGGTTCAAACGGACATGACCGCGGTGTACACTCGCGGCCATGGAGACCGTCAAGAAGCGCCGTCGGGTGGTCGTCGATGATTCCGCTCTTGCCCGCGCAATCGGGGGCCGGATCAAGCGAGCCAGGCTGGCCGCGGGTCTGACCCAGTCGGCGCTGGCTGGAGAGCGCTACACGAAGGCCTATATCAGTGCCCTGGAGCACGGGCTGGCCAAGCCATCCATGGCTGCCCTCAGCTACCTGTCGCCCCGGCTGGGGACGTCGTCCGCCGCCCTGATCGCCGATACGGACCCGGTCTGGGACCGCCTGTCGGCGGACATGCGGATGGCCTCGGGCGACTACGTCGCGGCGGTCGATGCGTACGAGACGATCCTGGCCGACCTGACCGATCGCGGGAAGCGCGCGGAGATCCTGGCGTCGCTGGCGCAATGCCTCTGTCGACTCGATCGACCTCGCGACGCGATCCGGCCCGCCTCCGAGGCGTCCGAGGTCTTCACGGCGCTGGGACGGACCGGCGACGCCCTTGAGGCCGACTACTGGATGGCGTCCGCCCACTACCAGTCGGAGAACTCCGACGAGGCGCGGTCCGTGGTGATCGGCCTCCTCGACAAGGTCCGGGGCGGAGCGACGGTATCGCCGGACTTTCGCCTGCGGCTCCTGATCGCTGCGGCCATGATCGAACGCTCGGCCGGTGCGCCATCTACCGCGATCGCGTACCTCGAGGAGGCCCGCGGGCTGTCCGCGGATCTGGACGATCGAAGCCGCGGCACCTTCCTTGCCACCCTGGCGGACACGCATCGCGAGGCGGGCGACAACGAAGGCGCGATCCGCTTCGGTCAGCAGGCCCTCGCGATGCTCCGCGCCGTCGAGGCGGACGTCGACCTAGGCCACCTGGAGAACCAGCTTGCGCTGGCCTACCTCGCCGCCGGCGCGACGGAGAGAGCTGCCGACCTCGCGCACACGGCGAGGCTGGCGGCCACCGCGCGACACGACCACGTGCTGGCCGCGCACCTGGCGGAGACCGAGGCCCAGATCGCCCTTGGATCGAGCGACCCGGAAGCCGCGGTCGCCCTGGCCGACGAGGCGATCGCGTATGCGGAGCGGGCGCATACGGAGAAGGCACGTCTGAGCGCGATGGTCACGCGCGCCAGAGCCAACTCCGCGCTCGGTCATCACGCCGCGGCGGCGGCCGACTTCGAGACCGCGGCTGGCGGGGCCCTGCAGCTGCCGCAACGTCGCCGCGAGATCCTGTCGGCCTGGGCTGACTCGCTCGCCGCCCTGGGGCAGCACGACCGCGCTTTCGCCCTGGCGCGCGAGGCCCTCGACCAGCGGTGATCGGTCCGGGAAGCCGGCGCGCGATCCCGGAACCGCTGGGCCGCCGGTTGGCGCTGACCCCGATCGGGCTCGATGTCGTCGCGGCCCTCGCGCATGACCCGCTTGGCATGCGCCTGACACCGCTCGCCGTCGCGATCGGATCCCCGGTGAGTTCGGTGCAGGCCGCCCTGCGGATCCTCCTCGCCAATGGGTTGGTGGAGCGCGACCGCCAGGCGCCGCCGCTCTATGCCCTCGCTCCCCACCCC
>JBPPMZ010000074.1:0-2347 GCA_051306295.1 Candidatus Limnocylindrales bacterium | reverse complement strand
CTGCCCACGCGACCGCGGGCAGTTGACCGACATCCACGATGATGCCCACGACTTCCCCTTCAGTGGACTCCGGACCATGACTCGGGCCCGACGTCTTGGACCGCGAGGGCCGCTCGACCGCTGCGTGGAGGAGCGCCTCGTTCGTCGGCGAGTGTGCGACGCCGTCGGCGCGGTGTCATGACGGTGCGTCATGACAACGCGAACACAGGAGTCCAGACTCGCGTCCCCAGGTCCAATTCCAATCTGCAAGTTCGGACACTCGGAACGGCTCAGACCGGGGCGTCGTCGCGGATCCATCCGACGCGCCGATCTGAGCTACGAACGCCACGGGGGACACCGAAGATGGCAATTGATCAGAAACCGGAAGCGCGACGGTCGAAGCCCAAGTCGCCCGCAACCGAGCGGAGCGAGACGGCCAAGGACCACACCGCGTCGAGCGCGGACCAGACCGCCTCAGACACGGACCAGACCGCCGCAGACACGGATCAGACCGCCTCAGAGCGCGACGATGCCGACGCGACCAAGGACCAGCTTGCGGCCGACCGAGACCAGGAAAGTGCGGACCAACACCACTCGGCTCACGCTGACGACGGAGCCGGAACGTACGAGTCGACGACAGCGGACCGAAACGCGACGAAGGTCGACCGCCTGGCGACCCACATCGGCCGCGGCGATACGGCAAGGGGGCGGCGCGCCACGGGCAGCGTTCGGGATCGCGCCGCGGCTGGGCGTGACGACACCGCTCGCCTCCGAGACGAGCGAGCGACCATCGGCCACGACCAGACTTCCCCCGCGCAGGCGATGCTCCTGGAGGAATTGGACAGCCTGCGACGCCAGGCCGCGGATGCGCGAGCGCAAGCGGCGGTCGACCGAAAGCGCGCCGCCCAGGAGCGCGCCGCCGCGGCCGTGGAGCGCGGGCGGCTCGAGGCCGCGCTGCACAGCGCCCATATCGACGAGCTGACGGGCGCATTTTGTCGCGAGATGGGCTGGCAAGCCCTCGAGCAGGAGATCGACCGTGCGCGTCGGGGGGATGGCCGCTTCGTGCTCGCCTTCATCGACGTCGATGGTTTGAAGGGCGTCAACGATCGCGCTGGCCACGCAGCTGGCGACGACGTCCTACGAACCCTCGTCGCGACGATGCGTACGCGCCTTCGCTCCTTCGACCCCATCGTTCGCTTCGGTGGCGACGAGTTCGTGTGCGGGATCGGCGGCGTCGACGTCGACGAGGTGCGTCGTCGCTTCGATGGTATCGGGAGCTCGTTGCATGCCGACACGGGCGTCGGGATCAGCGTGGGCCTTGCCACGCTCGGTGATGGGGACGGCGTCCAGGAGGCGATGGCCCGAGCCGATGCGGCACTGCTCGAGGGCCGGCGCTCCAGGCCGAACTGACCTTGGCGTTCGAGCTTCGTCGCTGACGAATGTCATGGGGCCGCACGTCAGTGCGTGGTGGACGACTCCACTCCGCTCGCGCCACCCCATCCTTCGTTCGTAAAGGTCGGGATGAAGCGGTACCCCTGCCCGGGCACGGTCGCGATGAACCGCGGGTGGCGATAGTCGTTCTGGAGCTTGATCCGAAGACTTCGCACGTGCCGATCGACGATGTTGCTCTCGGCCACGAAGTCCGTCCCCCACACGGCGTCGATGATCTCCTCGCGCGTCACGACCCGACCACTCCGGCTGGCCAGGACGTAGAGCAGGCTCTGCTCGATGCTGCTCAGGTGGATCTCGGAGTCGCCGGCAATGACCACCCGATTGACGATGTCGATGACCATCTCGCCCAGCCGGATGGTGGGCACGATCGGGCGATCGACACCCGTCGCCCGCCGGCTGATGACGAGCGCGCGAGCCAGCAGCTCCTCTGGTGAGAAGGGCACGGTGAGGATGTCGTCAACGCCCAGGTCGAAGGCGCGCAGCTTGGTCTTGAGATCGCCTCGTCGGGTCAGGCCGAGTACGGGCGAGACGCGACGCGTCAGCTTGTCCGCGGAGCCGATCCGGCCCATGAACGCGGTGCTGTCGTCGTGGTCCATATCGATCACGCACAAGTGCGGAGCCCACTCGGCGACGATCAACTCCGCCTCGGCAAGCGAGGTCGCCGATCGGACGACGAATAGTCCGTGGTTGAGGGTCAACTCGATGAGGTCGACCACGAGCTGGCGATCGTGGAGGACGAGGGCCCGTCGCGCCTCGTCGGGGGGTGCCTGCATTACGGGTTCGCCTTGTCGGTTCGGTGCGTGTGGCACCGGTCTGCAGTCTAGCGCAGATGGACAAGGATGACGGGTCGTCATGACGAAGACGGCGGCGTGTCGCACGATCCCTTCGAATCTGCATCCACAGTCGGGAGGGTGGG
>JBPPMZ010000073.1:0-9876 GCA_051306295.1 Candidatus Limnocylindrales bacterium | reverse complement strand
CCGTCGGTCGAGTGCCCGGGGACGCCACAGGGCCGGCGACGACGACCACGGACCGACGAGGTCCAGGGCGAGCGGCGAGATGGGCGTGGGACACGGTTCGGGTAGCTCAGGCACGGGTGGATTGGTAGGGGAGCCAGGACTCGAACCTGGAACCAGCGGGCTATAAGCCCGCCGCTCTGACCGATTGAGCTACTCCCCCGTGACGCCCGGAATGTACACCCAGTCGCGCGTCCACCCGGTGCGCGCGGGCGACGGGACGTCGACATCCCGCCACTGGGCTCGGGGTGTACAGGTCGATGGAGCCAAGCGGTGTCCATTGCCGCCCGACCGGCCCCGGCCAAGCATGGCGCCGAGCCAGGGAGGTGCGCGCGCCTCGTTCCGTCCGCCATCGACGGTGGATCGCTGCCGCCCCCCGTCTCCGGGTCCTGACGGTCGGGCAGCCTCGATCGACCGGTCGTCGGCTCCGCGGTCCGCGACGCCTGCATTTGGCGCTGCGTAACGAACAGCGGAGGAAACCATGACCAGACATCGATGGCTGGCCCCGATGGCGGTGCTCAGCATCGTGGTCGGCGCGTGTGGCGGATCGACCGCCAGCACGGCGCCGTCCGGGTCGACGGCGCCCGGCGAATCGAGCGCACCCGCGCCGAGTGCCGCGGCCGGAGACCAGCAACTCAACTACGTCATCGACAGCGACCTGTCGGGCGGCCTGACCAACGCCGCCGACAACGTGCCGACGGCCGAGGCCGCACAGTTCCTCTATGACGGCATCTACGAGTTCGACGAGGGCCTGACCCCCGTCCCGGATCTCGCCTCGGAGCTCGCGGAGATCTCCGCCGACGGCCTGACCTGGACCGTCAAGTTGCGCAGCGGCGTGACCTTCCACGACGGCACGGACCTGACCGCCGATGACGTGGTCCAGACCTACGAGCTGGCCCGCAGCACGAACTGCACCTACAGCCCGGCGGTCTGCCTGGCCCCGTTCCTCGCCGCGGTCGAGAAGGTCGACGACCTGACCGTGGCGTTCACCCTCAAGCAGAAGCTCTCGACCTTCGCGACGATCTACCTGCCGGTGATCGGCATCGAGAGCAAGGACGCCATCGATGCGTCCTACGCGCGCTACCTCGAGGGTCGCTCGCAGGTCTCCGCCGAGGAGACCAAGGCCATCCTGGACCGGGTCGCCGCCGAGGAAGCAGCGCCCACGGGACCAGCCGGCGACGACGGCGTCGCCACCGTGGACTACCCCCAGTTCGTCGCCGAGGGCGAGGCGCTGCTCGGCAAGGCCGGCCAGCCCCTGCCGGACAAGGCACCGTTCACGACCGACGGCGTGGTGGACGACGGCCTGTACGCCCAGGAAGTGATCACCCGCATCCGAGCGCTCGACACGACCTTCACCGCGAGCGCGATCGACGCCCTGGCGGCCGCCTACAAGTACCTCGACTTCCAGTTCGAGGGAGCCGTCGGCACCGGACCGTTCAAGTTCGTGTCGTACAAGTCGGGCGAGGTCATCGAGTTCGCCGCGTTCGAGGATTACCACCTTGGCGCGCCGACCATCAAGAAGATCTTCTTCCCGATCATCAAGGACGACCTCGCCGGCGGTCAGGCGCTGAACTCCGGCCAGGTCGACTGGAAGTACGAGCTGACCGGCCCTACCTACGAGGAGATCAAGGGTAACCCTGACCTGAAGTTCGTCGAGTACCCGGACTTCGGCTTCTACTCGCTGTACTTCAACCAGCGACCCGGAACGCTCTTCTCGGACCGCAACCTGCGCCAGGCGGCGTCCTACTGCATGGACAAGGAAGGCACCGTGGATGCGGCCACCAATGGGCAGGGCGTGGCCATCTACAGCGAGATCCCACCCGCCTCGTGGGCCTTCCCGACGCAGGGTCTCAACACGTACCCGATGGACAAGGCCAAGGCCAGGGAGCTCATCGAGGCATCGGGCTGGACGCTCGGCTCTGACGGCATCTACGAAAAGGACGGCCAGAAGCTGTCGACGATCGTGGCCGTGCGCGCCGGTCGCGCGGACCGTGCGAAGTGGATGCAGCTCATGTCCGACCAGGTCAAGGAGTGCGGCATGGACATCCAGTACCGCGAGACCGACTTCACGGCGCTGCTGAACATGCTCACGACCTATCCGCACATCAACGCGGCCGCGCCGGAGACCGGAAAGCCCTTCGATGCTTACTTCGGCGGGTTCAGCACGGGCTTCGACCCGGACCCCTACTCGCTCTACCACTCGTCTGAGTGCTCGACGGCCGAAAGGCCCGATACCAACAACTACATCTGCTACCAGAACCCCGAAGTCGACAAGCTCATCGAGGCCGGCCTCGTGGAGTTCGACCAGGCGAAGCGGGCCGCGATCTACCAGCAGTACGCCGTCATCCAGGCCGAGGACCTGCCGGTCCTGTACGCCTGGGCCGACATCAAGCGTGAAGGCCTGCGCGCGTCGGTCGATACGACCGCCGGCTTCCAGAACGACACCCCGACCTGGTTCCGCCAGATCGAGAAGCTGACCAACCTCAAGCAATAGCGATCCGCCTCCACCGGACCCGTCCGACGGCGCCCTTCAGGGCGCCGTCGGCACGTCCGCGCTGGTGAGGCGCCCGGGCGTCGGCACGGCCACACCGTTCTTCGCTGAGAGAGCCCGGGCCTCTGCTACGTGCAACGTCGGCGCGGCTCCGCCGCCGAAACCTGGCGTACAGCAGCCCCACTGCTCATACCGGCCCGAAGCGACGTGGAACACGAGCTTGCGGGCCTACTCCGGCTCCTTGCAGCAGCGGCGCTGCTAGATGCCGATTCCACGACCGGGGGCCGGGAACCGGCACGCGACCATCGGCGTCACCCACACAACGCTCCGCACCAGTGGATCCGATGTCGCCCAGCCTGCCCATCGATCTCAACCGGAGTTCGGGCCAGCCGCTCTATCGCCAGATCGAGCACTGGATCCGACACGCCATCGACGGCGGCCGCCTGCCGCCGGGCACACGTCTGCCGGGGGTTCGCACGCTCGCGCGCGACCTCGGCGTGTCGGTCGTGCCGGTGATCACCGCCTACGAACAGCTCGGGGCGGACGGCTATCTCGTGACTCAGGTCGGCCTGGGCACCATGGTCGCTCCGGACCCGCCGCGGCCCATCCGGCGCATCGATGCGACGGCCCGGACCCAGACGGACCAGCCCTCGGGCTCAGGCGGGTCTCGCCGCGGCGCCTTGCCCGCGACCAACCGCTGGGTGCCCGATCGGCCGCCCCGGGCCCCCGGTTCGCGCGAACCACCGACCGATGCGGATCTCGTGCGCCGCCTGGCCCGCTCGTGGTCACGGCACCTCCATCGGGCACGCCTGCTGACCGATGCCGTGGCCCCGGATCCGACCCGCGAGAGCGACGACCTGGGCCTGGTCTGGTTGCGCTCCATGCTGGCCGTGCGGGCTGGTCTCGACCGCGCCGACGTGCCGGCCGCCGACCAGCTCATCGTGACGGCCGGGGTCCAGGCCGCCATCGCCGCAGTTGCTCGGACATGGCTCGGGCCGGGTCGGACGTGCGGGATCGCCGGCGAGTATCCGGCGATCGCCCGGCGCGCCCTGGAGGCCACCGGCGCGTACCTGGTACAACTCGACCTCGAGGACGAGGGCCGCCGCCTCGGCGCACCGCTGCGGCGTCTTGACCTCATCGTCGTCGCCCCAGCGATCGCCGGCAACGATTCGACGCCACTCGGCATCCCGGCCCGGCGGCGCCTCATCGATTGGGCGGCACGGGTCGGCGCCGTCGTCCTGGAGGACGAACGCGAGCGCGAGGTGCGCGCCCACCGACTCGCCTCGATCGCGTCGCTCGACGCCGAGGGTCGCGTCATCAGTGCGGGCAGCATCCCCTCGGAGATCGCGCCCGGTGCGGCGCTGGGCTACCTGGTCCTGCCGCAGGCCCTCCATGGCCCCGTGGCCGCGATGGTCCTCGCCGGCGGCCAGGCCCCCGGGCGCGTGGAACAGGAGGCACTCGCCTCGATGCTGGAGTCGGGCGACTTCGATCGCGACCTGCGGCGCCTGCGTGAGTCCCGCCCAGGTCCGGCCACACCGCCGTCGGCTGCGGTCACCCACGGAGGATGGTCCACAGGCACGGGTCTGCGGCTGCGCAACAAGCCGTAGCCGGCAGGGTCCTCAGGGGAGGTTGGGGCGGTGGGCACGCCAGCTGCGACTGGGGACCAGCATGGTGCGGGAGACTCCGTTCCACGCGGATCGATGCGTACGCGATGTGGGAGGGCGCACGCTTCGATCAGGATCCGTGTACCCACCGCCTTGGGTCGATGGTGCGGGCGCACGTGGATGCGGACAATGCACGGGCAGGCGATGCTCGAGGTGCACACCCCGGGGAGCGCGACCAACGGCCGCGCGCGATCGTCGGGACCGAAGGTCAGTCGCTACCGAGCAGTCGGCCGGCGATGGACTTCAGGCTGAACGCCCGACCCTTGATGGTCGGCTCGCCGGCGTTTCGCGACCCCTGGCCGTGGCCGAACGGGACGACGCCGCCGCCGGGTGCCCAAGCTCGGGCAGGCAGGCTGGAGGCATACTCGCGCTCCTCCTCGGTCATGGATGCCTCGATCGGCATGTCATCGGGGTCGAAAGGACGCGAGACCGTCTCGGCGACGGCCGGCGGGCGGGCGTAGGCCGGGGCTCCGTAGAGCTTCGGCAGCGCGACGTGCTGCTCGTCGATGGACACGCGAGGACCTCGAAGGAGGATGCCGATACGAGGGCGGATACCCGACCTGCACCGTGATGATAGCCACGGCAGAGTACCGCGGAATGGTACGGAAGGACCAGTCCGCCATCGCAGCCAGCAGACAGAAGTGGTGCGTCGGCGCGCCGGTCGTTCGGTGGTCTGGGCGTCAGCCGAAGATGGGCCGGAGGATCTGCGTTGCCACGACCATGACGAGGTACGCGATCGGCACGGCTGCGAAGAATCCCAATGCGGCGCTCCAGCCACTCCGGCGTCGCACGGATCCCGAGCCGCTCGGCTGCGGCACGACGAGATAGGTGACCACCGTGCCCACCACGAGCACGACCGCCACGTACCCAGCTACCGCCAGCACCCGCAGGTCCCCGCCGGGCAGGGTCGTTCCGCGCGAGATCGCGACGTCGTAGGCGAGGTAGGCGATCGCCAGGGCCACGGCCACGACCAGGCTCGCCAGCACTGCTCGGACGACGGGGCGCGGAGCGTTCCGGAACTGGCGCCAACGGACCTCGGCCCAGCCCCGCCGCCGAACCGTCCCCGGGCGGGTCACCGGGCGGGTCGCGGCCTCATCGCGATCGCTCATCCCTGGCCCAGGAGGGTCAAGGTCCGCCGCGCCGGCACGGTCTCCGGGGTGTGGGCTGCGAGCAGCTCCACGGCCGCACAGAAGCGCTCGAGCTCGTCCTCCGAGTTGAAGAACCCGACACTGATGCGCAGGCCGTTGACGAGCGGCAGGGTCCGGGTGACCGCGAAGACCCGGGCCCCAAGTTCGGCCTTCAGCTCGTCCGGCGTCCAGCCCGCGACCTTGAAGGTGACGAGCGTCGCCATGTGCGCCCGGGGCGTGACGACCTCCACACCACGGATCGCCGACAGCCGGTCGTGGGCCCAGCCGGCAAGGCGCGCCCCGCGTTCATAGATCCAGTCGAGTCCGACGAACATGCTCAGCCAGCCCACCGAGCGCGCCAGCCCCACGACGGACGGGCGGTGGAACCCAGTCCCCTCGTACTTCCTGGCGGTGGACCACGGCGCCGCGTCGCCGTCGGCGGTCAGGCGCTCGAAGGTGTAGTGGCCGGCGTACGTCGGGGCGATGCGCGGGCGGACGGCAGCGGGCACGGCCACGGCACCGGTCCCCTCCGGCCCCATCAGCCACTTCTGGCCCGGGATCGCATAGACATCCGCGCCGGTAGCCGCTAGGTCGATCGGGATCGCGCCGGCACTCTGGGCGCCGTCCACGATCACGAGCGCCCCACGATCATGGGCGAGGTCCGCGATCGCGCGGACTGGCATGACGGCGCCCGTCGACCACAGGACGTGGCTGATGACGACGGCCCGGGTGCGCTCGTCGATGGCCGCATCGAACGCGGCGAGGACCTGGTCGTGGTCGCCGCCGTGGCCGATGTCGAGGAACTCGACGTCCACCCCGCGGCGCTCCCGCAGCACGACCAGTGGGCCACTGCCCCCTGGGTGCTCCATGCGCGTCGTGACCGCCCGGTCGCCGGGTGCCCAGTCGATCCCGAACAGCCCGATGTTCATCCCGTCCGTAGCCCCGTGCGTGAGGCCGATGTCGTCGATGTCGGCGGTCAGCAGCGCCGCGATCGAGGCGCGCGCCTCCGCCATGCGGTCGAGGAAATCCATGAAGCCGTCGGTATGGCCGCGGCCGACATCCAGTTCATAGTCGGCCATCTGGGTGAGGACGGCGCCCGTCTCGGCGGGCAGTGGTCCGGACGTCCCGGAGTTCAGATAGATCCCCGCCGCCAGGGCCGGGAGCACGGCGCGGACAGCGGCCAGACGCTCGGCGTCGTCGGTGACGGGAGGGACGGGAGGGACCACCGCCGTATGATAGTCAGGATGTCCGGCCTGGCCCGTCCCGAGTACCTCGCGACGACCGACTGGCTGGCCGAACAGCTCGGCCGGTCGGGCGTGCGGGTCATCGACGCCCGTTGGCGACCCGACGGGAGCGGCGAGGCGGTCCATCGCGCGGGGCACATCCCGGGGTCGGTCCACGTCGACTGGCGGGCCGAACTCGTCGACACCGACGAAGAGGCGGACGCGATCAGGCTCGCGTCGCCGGATCGGATCGCGGAAGTAGCCAGGCGGGCCGGCATCGGCGACGGGTCCACGGCCGTCATCTACGACGACACGGACGGGCTGTACGCGGCACGCGTGTGGTGGAGTCTGCGGGCCTATGGCCTGGACGGCGCCCGCATCCTCGATGGCGGCTTCCCGGCCTGGCAGGCGGAGGGCCGTTCGGTCTCCGACACGACCATGCCCGTGGGTCTGGGCCGCCTTCCGGTCTCATTCACGCCACGCAACCCGGATCGGATGCGCCTGACCACCGCCGATGTGCGCAGCCTGCTGGGTACGCCCGACGTAACCCTGCTTGATGCCCGCGCACCGGCGGAATACAAGGGCTTCGAGGGCAACACCCGCCGGTTGGGCCATATCCCCGGCGCCATCAACGTCCCGGTCGGCTCGATGCACGCGGCCGGCACGCAGCGGCTGCGCAGCGGCGACGAACTCCGCGACCGACTGCACGCCGCGAACGTCACCCGCGGCCGACGGATGGTGACCTACGACGGATCCGGGGTCGCGGCGGCCAAGCTGGCGTTCATCCTGACCCTCCTGGGCCACGAGGATGTGGCGGTCTACGACGGCGGTTGGGCGGAGTGGGGAAACCGCCTGGACCTGCCGGTCGACCGCTAGGCGGCGGAGCTCACCAGCCGGTCGGTTCGGTCTGGGGCGGGGTGTCCGCGACCGCATCGCCGGTCGGCAGGCCGGCCCACGGATCGGCCTCGCGGTGCGGGGCCATGATCTGGGCCCGATCGTGGTTCACGGCCACGATCGTAGCCGTCGCGCGCGCCTCGTTGAGCGTGTCGGACCAGTACGTGGCATCGGTCACCGGGATGAACGTCCCGGTCAACTCGGTCAGGGATTCGCGCAGGCTGCGTTCGGGCAGGACATGGATGCGCCCGGTGACCTTGAAGGGCGGCACGGAGATGAGCGCCTGCTCGGGGCTCTTGGGGGTCCGCAGCTCGGGGATCGGCTCGACGATGTCGTGCGCGACCGCGAACAGGACCGACGCGAGGTTGACCTGGGCGAATTCCGCCTTGAACGTCTGGCCCGTCGTCCCGAACTCGTCGAACGTGACGTCGGACAGGACGAGGAACGGGTCGTCGGCCTGGTTGAGGATGTCGGTGAGCCGTCGCTGGCGGGTCTCGATCGCGCCCTGGATGACGAACGCGTCGGTATAGAGCGTGAGATGGATGGAGTGCCGGGAGCCGCTGATGCCGAACATGCCCCCAGTCTACGCAGGGTCGTTGCGCGGGGGAAGTCAGTCCGGACCCGTCGGGAGGCTCCTGGCGCCCGCAGTCACCAGCAGTTCGGAGCCATGCTGGAGCCCTTCGAACAGGGCGGTCACCGTGGTGACCGTGTCGATCTCGTCGCTCGACTTGTCGCGCCGCAGCGCGGCGATGCGCGGGAACCGCAGGCTGAAGCCGCTCCCATGGCGCTTGCTGCGGACGATGACATCGAAGGCGATCTCGACCACGACGCTCGGCTCGACCTGGCGATAGCGCCCGAATCGGGCGATGGTGTGCGCCTCGAACCAGGTGGTCATCTCGGCGATCTCGGCATCGGTCAGGCCGCTGTACGCCTTGCCGATATTGACCAGCTTGTCGGTGGCTTCGTCACGCACGGCGAAGGTGTAGTCGGACAGGACGCCGTGTCGCTTGCCGTGTCCGGTCTCGACGCCGACGACGACGCAATCGACGGTGGCCAGTGCCTTCTTCATCTTCAGCCAACCCAGACCACGGCGACCCGGGGAGTAGCCGCTGTCCGGGTCCTTCACCATCAGACCCTCGTTGCGTCGGGCGCGGGCCTCGGCGAAGGCGGCCTCCAGCTCGACCTCATCGTGCGCGACGGCGAGATGCGAGCGGACGAACCGCTCCGCGGGAAGGTGGATCGCGTCCAGGCGCGCGCGCCGCTCGCGGAGGGGCGCACGCAGGAGCGGCTCCATCGTGGCGAGCCCAGCGGGATCGTCGCCGGCACCCAGCGCCAGGACATCGAAGGCGACGTACACGACCGGGACCTCAGCGAGGATGGCCGCGGACGGGTCCTTGCGGCCCAGGCGTGCCTGGAGGCTGATGAACGGGAGCACCAGGCCGTCCTTGAGGCCGAGCACCTCGCCGTCCAGCACGCCGTCCCAGGCCAGGTCGCGGGCCGCCTCGACGACTTCGGGGAACTGGGTGCTGACGTCGTGCAGGTCGCGGCTGTACAGCCGGACGTCGCGGCCGGCCTTGTGCAGCTGGGCGCGGATGCCGTCGTACTTGTCCTCGACCCATACCTCCGTGCCCAGCCGCCGGATGATCTCCGCGGCGTCCTCCGCCGGTGAGGCGAGCATGAACTTGAGGGGGTGGAAGACGGCCAGTTCCGCATCGTCCAGGCGGTCCTCGCGGGCCAGGACCGCGAGCCGCCCGATGTCGCCGGTCAACATGCCGGCCCACTTCACGACGTCCAGCGGCCGGTCGTAGGCGCGCGCGATGGCGGCCTCGACGAGGCCCTCGCGCAGGCCGATGCGCAGCTCGCCGCCCAGGACCTTGACGATGGCCTTGGCGGTTCGGGGATCGGAGCGGTCGATGAGGGCCCGCAGGAGGGCCGTCTTGGCCGCGGCCCCTGAGGCCGATTCGATGGCCGTGAACGTGGCGGCCACCTCGGGGAGGGTCGGGCTCAGCTCCGGCGATGGCTCGTGACCGGCGGCGAGGAGTACGTCCTCGACGGCCAGGCTGAGGTCCGAGTGGCGGTCGTAGGCCGCGCCAAGGTCCGCGCGCGTCCCCCCGATGACCGCCGCCACGGCATCGATGGTGGCTGCCCAGCCCAGGCCCGCTGATCGCTGATCCGCCTCCGGGAAGGGTCGGCCGGTCAGGAAGACGGCCGCGATCGGCAGCTCGTCGGGGGTCAGGTCACGAAGGTAGTCGGCCAGCAGGGCGGTCTTCTCGGACGTCCGAGTCGTCGCCGCCACGCGCTCGGCCAGGTCGCTCCAGCGGCGCATGGCGGGGATGGTATACGGTTCCGCCGATGGCGCCCCGAGCGTGGTTCCCGGAGGTGTTGCCCGGATCAGCGGTGGTCCTGCGTCGCCACGTGCCAGACAACCTTGGGGCATTCCG
>JBPPMZ010000072.1:0-9138 GCA_051306295.1 Candidatus Limnocylindrales bacterium | reverse complement strand
GTGCTACCCTGAGCGCCGCGGCCGACCCCTGCTGAGGAGCCTTTTCCATGCCGACCCCTGGCCCCCTCGAACTCGTCATCATCCTCGTGATCGCCCTGCTGATCCTTGGCCCGGGTAAGCTCCCGGACGTCGGGGCCGCACTCGGCAAGAGCATCCGCGAGTTCCGCAAGGCGTCCACCGACGTCCAGGACGCGGTCAAGATCGACACCTCCCCGCTGCCGCCGGCACCGCCCGTCGTGCCGACCGCCAATCCGGCCGTCGCCGCGACCGCGGCTGACCTGCCCGGCGCGCCGTCCGTCGCCAGCGCGGCCGGTCCGTCCAGCGAGCCGACGCCCGGCACGAACTGACCCGGGGGTCCGGCACCACCTTCGATGGCCGACGCCGACGCCCTGCGTGAGCCGGGCCTTCCCCTGCCCGTAGCCCCGGATCCCGTGGCGCCCGGCGGCGACACCGTGATGTCGCTCGTGGACCACCTGGGCGAGCTCAGGACGCGCCTCTTCCGAATCATCCTGGGCGTGGTCGCCGGGGCCGTGATCGGCTTCATGGTCTCGACGCCGATCCGGAACACCCTGCTGTGCCTGCTCCCGGACTGCAACGCCCAGACCCTGGGGCCGGGTGACGGTTTCGCCATCACCCTGCGCATCTCGATCGTGGTGGGCGTCATCCTCGCGATGCCCGTCATCCTGTATCAGCTGTGGGCCTTCATTTCACCCGGACTCACTCCCGCGGAGCGGAAGGCGATCCGCCCGTGGGTCCCTATGGCCCTCCTGTTCTTCGCCCTGGGCGTTGGCATCGCGTACGTTGTCCTGCCCTTTGCCTTGAACTTCCTGTTCAGCTTCAACGATGCGTTCCTGGTCGAGAACGTGGCCGCCGGCCCGTTCTTCGACTTCGTGACGACGACCTTCCTGGCCTTCGGGCTCGTGATGGAATTCCCGATCCTGCTCTTCGGCCTCGCCCGCGTGGGCATCCTGAGCTCGAAGCAGCTCGGCGCGGTCCGGCGCTACGTGGTCCTGGGTATCGCCATCTTCTCGGCCACCGCGACGCCGGGCGGCGATCTGGTCAGCCCCTTCGTGCTCGGCGGGACGATGTACCTCCTGTTCGAGCTGACGATCTTCGTCATCCGTCGGACCGGACGGTGAGTGACGCCGCCGGGGTCCTGCCGGAGGACGCCGCCGCGGCCCAGACCGTCGTCATCCTGAGCGGCCTGTCCGGCGGCGGGAAGACCGCGGCCGCCAAGCTGTTCGAGGACCTCGGCTACTCGGTCGTGGACAACCTGCCGGGCGAGCTCCTGCCGGGCCTTGCTGACGTGGTCTCATCCGACCCGCTGCGATTCGCCCGGGTGGCGATCGTCCTCGACGTCCGATCCGGCGATGCGCCCCTCGCGCTCGCGGCCATGCGTGGCGCTCTGGAAGGTCGCGACATCGTGCCGCGCATCGTCTTCCTGGAGGCCAGCGACGACGTCCTTATCCGCCGCTTCAGCGAGACCCGCCATCGGCATCCGCTGGCCGACGGCCGGGGCATCGCCAGCTCCATCGCCGAGGAGCGCCGCCAGCTCCAGGCCGTTCGAGCGCAGGCGGACGTCATCATCGATACCTCCGGGCTGTCCCTCCGCCAGTTGCGCGAGCGCCTGTTCGCCCAAGTCACCACGAGCGCCGAGCCCGACCAGCTCATCCTCCAGATCATCACCTTCGGGTTCAAGTACGGCGTCCCGCTGGAGGCGGACCTGGTGTTCGACGTCAGGTTCATGCAGAACCCGTACTACATCCCGGAGCTGCGAGCGCACTCGGGACTGACGGAGCCCGTCCGCGACTATGTCCTGGGCCAGCCCATCACCGCGCGGTTCCTGGCCTTCCTCCAGGAGTTCCTGACCTTCACGATCCCGGCCTACAAGGGTGAGGGCAAGACCCGCCTGACCATCGCCATCGGGTGCACCGGCGGCTTCCATCGATCGATCGCGATCGGCGAGGCTCTCGCGGCGTGGCTCCGCGAGCAGGACCTGGGCCCGGTCGAGATCTTCCATCGGGAGCTCGACCGGCAGTGAACCTGCGGCGCTGGCTGACCCCGGGGATGGGGGTCAAGCGCTGGCTCGTAGTCCTGTTCCTGGGCCTGCTCCTGCTGGCCCTCGGCGTCGCCCATCTCGTGCGCCAGGCGACCCGCGACCTGGAGCCGGGCGGCCTGATCGGCTCGTTGGTCGATGTCATCACGCTGCAGTCGCTGCCATTCGCGCTCCGTGGCCTGGTGGCCGGCATCGTCGGCGTGACCCTCGTCGCGCTTGGCGGCGTCGGCTTCCTGCGGGCCGTCACCACGCCGCTCCGCCCGTCGGACGGCGACCAGCCGATCGTCGACGTCATCTATCAGAAGCGGTTCCTGGCCCGCGGACCGCGGATCGTGGCGATCGGAGGCGGGACCGGCCTGTCCGTCCTGTTGCGTGGGCTCAAGGAATACACCAGCCATCTAACGGCCGTGGTCACCGTGGCCGACGACGGGGGTTCGTCCGGCGTCCTGCGCGACCAACTCGGCATCCCGCCGGTCGGCGACATCCGCAACTGCATCGCCGCGCTGGCCGACGTCGAGCCGCTCATGAGTGACCTCCTCCAGTACCGCTTCCCGGGGACGGACGGCGGCGACGCCTCGCCGGAGTCGCCGGGCCTGGGCGGTCATCCGGTCGGCAACCTCCTGCTCGCGGCGATGACCGCATTGGAGGGCGGAGACTTCGAGGAAGGCGTCCGCCAGATCAACCGCATCCTCGCCGTACGCGGTCAGGTCGTGCCCGTCACGGCGACGCCGCTGACCCTGCACGCCCGCTGCCGGGACGGCACGACCGTGGATGGGCAATCGCTGATCATGCGCACGCCCGGGATCGAGCGGGTCTGGCTGTCGCCGCCCGATGTGCTCGCCTCAGAGGATGCCTTGGAGGCCATCGCCGAGGCGGACCTGATCGTGCTGGGTCCCGGCAGCCTATACACGAGCATCCTGCCCAGCCTGCTCATCCCGAGTGTCCGGGAGGCGATCCTGTCCGCCGCGGCGCTGCGGGTCTACGTCTGCAACGTGGCCACCCAGGCCGGCGAGACGAGCGGCCTGGATCTCGCCGGGCACGTCGAGGCGCTGATCGCGCACACGGCACCGGGCCTGGTGGACGTCGTCCTGGCGAACGACCGGTTCGACGCCCGTGTGCCATCGGCGTGGCTTGGCGAGACCGTCCGGGCCACGCGGCCCGTCGACCTGTCGGCGACGCCGCGGGTCGTGTTCGACGACGTGATCGATCCCGACAACGCCCACCACCACGAGTCCGCCCGCCTGGCGACGGCGCTCCTGCGGGTCTTCGAAGCCGAACCCGGGACGCGTCGCCGGGCCGCGGACCGCTCGGCATGAGACCGGTGGGTGCATGACCAGATCCGAGCGCGACCTGGTCGTCTCGCTGCGCAACGAGCTGGCCGCCATCGACCCGGCCCGGTCGTGCGATCGCGTTGCCGAGGCCGCCGGGATGGGCGGTGCGCTGGGCGGCCGTGAGCCATCGGTCGCGCGCCTGGCCGTCCGCCTGCGTCGAGCGGCCGACAGCCCGGGGGCGGCCACCTTCGACTGGGACGTGGCGGCCGAGCACTGCCGCACCGCCTGGCTGCGCGGGCGCTTCCTGGCGTGTGGATCGCTGAGCCTGGCCGGCGGCCGGACCCACCTGGAGTTCGTCGTCCCGCCCGCGGAGGCGCCGATCCTTGCGGCACGACTCGAGGCGGTCGACCTGCCTGCCTCATGGCGGTTGCGGCGAGGGAAGGGGGTCGTCACCTGGAAGAGCGGCGAGGCCGTCGGCATGTTCCTGCGCCGGATCGGCGCGGCGGGTGCGCTACTGGAACTGGAGGCTCGCCAGGTGTCGCGCGCCCTGCGCGGCGAGCTCAACCGGGTGCTCAACGCCGAGTCGGCCAACCTGCAGCGCGCGGTGGCCGCGGCCGGTCGCCACCTGGATGCCATCGCGCAGCTGGAGGCGGATGGTCGCCTGCAGACCCAGCCGTACGTCGTGCGGCTCGTCGCCGACGCACGGCGCGAAGTCCCGGAGGCGACGCTGGCCGAGCTCGCCGAGCGCGCCGGCCTGCACCGCTCTACCGTCCAGCGCGCGCTGGAGCGGATCGAGCGCCTCGCGGAGGCCGAGCCTTCGGCACCCGATGGACCGCGACCTGCGATGATGGGTGCACATGCGTGACGTGATCGTGGCGGCCAATTGGAAGATGCACACCACGCCCGCCGATGCCGGCGACCTCGCGACGACGATCGCCGCCCGGACACGCGTCCCGGGTGTCACCCGGGTCATCTGTCCGCCGTTCGTGTGCCTGGCCGCCGTGCGTGACGCCATGGCCGAGC
The DNA here is from genome assembly GCA_051306295.1 of Candidatus Limnocylindrales bacterium. GTDB lineage: Bacteria > Chloroflexota > Limnocylindria > Limnocylindrales > CSP1-4 > SPCO01. Next base: position 4,788 of record JBPPMZ010000072.1, on the reverse strand, counting down.
ACGACCCTTCCGTTGCCGTTGGTGCCCAGACGGTCCATCACGAACTCGCCGGGGCATACACGGGTGAGACGGCCGCCCCGATGCTCGTCGGTCTGGCGACGTGGGCGATCCTGGGCCACTCTGAGCGGCGACGCGACGCCGGCGAGACAGATGACCTCATCGGCCGCAAGCTGGGCCGCGCCATGGATGCCGGGTTGCGCCCGATCCTGTGCGTCGGTGAGCTGCTCGAGGAGCGTGAGGCCGGTCGGGCCACGCAGGTCGTCGAGGCGCAGCTTCGGGGCGCCCTGGCGGCGGCGGACCCACAGGCCCTGGCCGCGGCCGGGTTCGTCATCGCCTATGAGCCGGTCTGGGCGATCGGCACGGGCCGCACGGCAACGGCGGCCGATGCGGCCGCGATGGCCGATGCGATCCGGACCGGACTGACGGCCCTGGGCTGGCCGGATGGCGCCGATGGCGTTCCCATCCTGTATGGCGGCAGCGTGACCTCGGTCAACATCGGCGAGTTCATGGCCGAACCGGCCATCGACGGTGCGCTGGTCGGCGGGGCCTCGCTCAAGCCCGACGAGATGGCCGGCATCGTGGCCCGGGCCGGCATCACCGCGGCGGCGCGCGGCCTCGCCGGGTGACGGACCGCCCCCGACCGATCGTCCTGGTCATCCTCGACGGATTCGGGATCGGCCACGACCCCGCGGGCGACGCCATCGCGGCGGCCCCGATGCCCACCTGGCGAGGTCTCCTGGCCCGCTGGCCGCACAGCGTCCTGCGCGCGTCCGAGGATGCGGTAGGGCTGCCGGCCGGACAGATGGGCAACTCCGAGGTCGGCCACCTCAACCTGGGCGCCGGCCGCCCGGTGCTCCAGGACCTGCCGCGCATCGACGCGGCCATCGCCGACGGCAGCTTCTTCGATCGACCGGCGCTGGTGGCCGCCTGCCGACGCGCGGTCGAACGCGGCCGACCACTGCACATCGTCGGATTGATCGGACCCGGTGGGGTCCATGCCAACGACCGCCACCTCGTGGCCCTGGTCGAGCTGGCCGCGCGCCTGGGGGTCCGCGCGGTGCGGATCCATGCGCTGCTGGACGGCCGCGACACGCCGCCAAGCTCGGGGCTTGGGTTCGTCGAGGACCTTGAGGCGCGCCTCGCGGCCGTTCATCCGGAAGCGCGGATCGCGACGGTCGGCGGTCGGTACTTCGCGATGGACCGGGACCAGCGCTGGGAACGGGTCGAGACGGGCTATGACGCGATCGTCCACGCCGAGGCCGCCCATCGAGCGCCGACGTCGAGCGCCGCCATCGAGGCCGCTTACGACCGCGGCGAGACCGACGAATTCGTCGCACCCACGGTCATCGGCCCCGGCCCAGACCCGGCTGAGGGCCTGCACGACGGCGACGCCATCATCCACCTGAACTTCCGGGCCGATCGAGCACGCCAGTTGACCCACGCCCTGGCGGAGGGCCCGGCCTTCGACCACTTCGACCGCTCTTCGCCCGCGGGTCGGCCCGCGCCAGAGGGCCTGCAGGTCGTGACCACGACCTCGTACGAGGACGGCCTGCCGGTCCAGGTCGCCTTTCCGCCGGCGACCGCCCGGTCACTGGCCCAGGCGTTCAGCGAGGCCGGCTGGCGCCAGGCGCACATCGCCGAGACTGAGAAGTACGCCCATGTCACGTACTTCTTCAACGGCGGGGTCGAGGACGCCTGGCCCGGTGAGGAACGGGTGCTCGTCCCGAGCCGCAAGGTCGCCACCTACGATCTCGCGCCGGAGATGTCGGCGGCCGGGGTGACGGATCAGCTGGTGGCCGCCATCGAGAGCGGCACGTACGACTTCATCGTGGCCAACTATGCGAACCCGGACATGGTCGGCCATACGGGGATCTGGGATGCGACCGTCGCGGCCCTGGCCACCATCGACGGGTGCCTCGCCCGGGTCGTGGCCGCGGTGGGAGCCTGCGAGGCTGCCGATCCGGACGGACCTGGCGCCGTCCTGGCCATCACCGCCGACCACGGCAATGCCGATGACCTGCGTGATGCCGACGGGCATCCCGTGACGGCGCACTCGCTCAACCCCGTGCCCTTCCTGCTCCTGGGCCGCGCGGTGGACGGACGCGCGCTGCACGGCGGCGTCCTCGCCGACGTCGCGCCGACCCTCCTCGAGCTCGCCGGGCTCTCACGATGGCCGGAGATGACCGGTCGCTCGCTGGTCGACGCGCCAGCGGCCCGCCGGGGCGACCCTGTGATAGCATCCGTCGCCGGACGAACGGAGGACCACGACTCGTGAACCCCATCCTGGCTCTCGGCCAGATCATCGTGAGCATCGCGCTCATCGCGGCCATCCTGCTGCAGGCGCGCGGGACGGGCCTGTCTGGTACGTTCGGTGGCGACTCGGCTGTGTATCGCAGCCGCCGCGGCGTCGAGCGCCGGCTCTGGCAGTTCACCATCGTCCTGCTCGCCCTGTTCGTCATCTTCTCGCTGGCGTCCTACTTCCTCTCGCCGGCTTGACGGGCGGCCCGACCGGGGGCCGCGTCGTGACGCGTCGCGTCGACCGATGAATCGCGCCGACTCGGCCGTCGTCGGCGTCCTCGTCCTCCTGCTCGTCCTTGTCGCGGGCCTTATCGGCCTCCCCGCCATCCAGTCCGCCACGGCGCCACCCGCGTCGCAGGATCCCGGCATCGCCACGCCGGACCCAGCCGCAGCGCGACCGTACGTCGAGGGCATGCTCGGCGCCGCCGTCAGCGTCACGCCGTTGACGGCCCGGACCCAGGTTGACCGCGATCTCGTCGCGCTCGTCTTCTCCGGGCTGGTCCGCAACGGTCCGGGCGGCACGATCGTCGCGGACCTCGCCGAGAGCTGGTCGGTGGACCCGGGTGGCCGCATCTGGACGGTCATCCTCCGTGGCGACGCCACCTGGCATGACGGCGAACCGGTGACATCGGCCGATGTCGCATTCACGATCCGGACCCTCCAGGATCCGCTCTACACCGGACCCGGCGCCACGTCCTGGCGCGAGGTCACGGTCGCGACGCCATCGCCCACCGAAGTGACCTTCACCCTGGCGACGCCCCTTGGCGGGTTCCTGCAGGCCCTCACCCAGCCGATCGCCCCGGTCCACCTGCTGGGCGACGTCCCGGTGGACCTGCTGCCCGAGCATCCGTTCGGCCGTCAGCCGGTGGGCTCCGGGCCATTCTCGCTGGTCGAGCTGACCGACACGTCAGCGTCGCTGGTGCCGGCCATCGCCCTGCCGCCGGTCGACGAGGCTTCGCCCGATCCGTCGACGCGACCGACCGATTCCCTGACGACGCCCGGCCCGACCGATCGTCCGGAGCGACCGCTCCCGTACCTGTCGGGCATCGAGCTGCGCTTCTACACCGATCCGGCAGCCCTGGCGGCGAGCTACCGCTTCGGCGATCTCGACGCGGTCTCCGGGCTGTCGCCGCAACTCGCGGCGGAACTCGGGGCGCTCGACGGCAGCCGCCTGCTGCGCTACCCCGGATCCACGTTGACGGCGGTGCTCCTCAACCTGCGCTCGAACCACCCCGAGTTCGCCGATCCGAAGGTCCGGACGGCCCTGCTCGCCGGCATCGATCGGGCCGGCATCGTCAAGGGCGCCTATGCGAACTCCGCGGCGACCGCGATCAGCCCGATCCCGCCCAGCTCAACCCTCTTCGATCCGGCCGCCGATCCGCCGGTCGCCTTCGATCGCAAGGCGGCGCGAGCCGCACTCAAGGCTGCCGGGTGGGTGAGCAAGGATGGCGCCTGGTACCTGCCGGGCGCCAAGCAACCATTGAGCATCGAGTTGTTGAGTCCGACGATGGGCGCGAACCCCCCGCTCGTCGCATCGGCGGCGGCCATCGCGGCCGACTGGACGGCGCTGGGACTGGCCGTGACCCACACCCCACTGCCCCCCGGCGAGTTCGTGACCGAGCGGCTGTCCACCGGTGAGTTCGCGGCCGCCGTCGTCGACATCACGATCGGCCTGGACCCCGACCTGTACCCGCTCCTGGCGTCGACCCAGACGTTGACGGGCGGGTCGAACATCGCCGGACTGCAGAGCCAGGCGCTCGATGCTCTCCTGGTCAAGGCCCGGGCGCCGGGCACGGACGATGAGCGCAAGGTGGCCTACAGCGCCCTCCAGAAGGCGCTGGCGGCGGGCCGGTACCTCCTGCCCTTGACCTTCGCGGACGAGGTCGTCGTCGTTCGCGACACGCTTCAGGGACCCTCCGTCCGGCAGGTCACCGATCCGTCGGACCGATTCTGGGATGTGCTAACATGGCGCCTCGCCGACGGCCCGTAGCGGTCCTCAGCGGTCCGTGCCGAGGTGGCGGAATGGCAGACGCGCTGGTTTCAGGTACCAGTGGCCGCAAGGTCGTGTGGGTTCGAGTCCCTCCCTCGGTACCATCCCTCTCGGACAGCTGAACGGCGACACCTGCCCAGGTGGCGGAATTGGTATACGCGTACGTTTGAGGGGCGTATGAGGCAACTCATCCGGGTTCAAGTCCCGGCCTGGGCACCACACCACGACGCATGACGACCGCCGATCTCGGGCGGTCGTTCGGTGTCCGGCCGGTGGTAGGCTCGCGCTCCCGGGCGGTTAGCTCAGTTGGTCAGAGCGCCTCGTTTACACCGAGGATGTCGGGGGTTCGAGTCCCTCACCGCCCACCATTGTCATGAGTCGCGACATCGGTGACACATGAGTCGCGACATCGGCGACGGTGTGATCAGCGGGTCGCTCGAGACCTCGGCCATCGGCCGGGGTCTCTTCGCGTGTTGCGCCAGTAGCCCTTGTCGGGCTCG
>JBPPMZ010000071.1:0-2098 GCA_051306295.1 Candidatus Limnocylindrales bacterium | reverse complement strand
GCGCTGAGCGCAGCAGGCGACGGGCGACCGGCTCAGATCCGGCTCGGATCCGCTCCCTGAACGTCGATCAGTTCGCTCACCGCACCGAACGACGGCGGAAGGGCCGGATCGGGGGTCAAACGGTCGGTCGAGGCCCGGTTTTCGGTCGCCTGCTTGCCTGGGCGAAGAGCGGTCGGTGCCGTGGTCAGCTCGGTGTTGGCGTCGGGCTCGGCGTCGGATCGGAGGTTGGGGTCGGCGTCGGCGTCGGGGTCGGTTCCGTGGTGGGAGTCGGCGATGGCTCCGGAGTCGGGGTTGAAGTCGGTGCTACGGTCGGAGTCGGCGTCGGGGTCGGTGCCACGGTCAGCGTCGACTGTTCGCGCCACAGGAACTCGCGCAGGGTGAGGCCGCTCGACCGGATCGCCGCCGCCCGCGCACGCCCCACGTACCGGTAATGCCACGGCTCGTACGAGTAGCACGTGACCGAGGTCTTGCCCTTGGGATAGGCCATCACGAAGCCGTAGCGCCAGGCGTTGGCCTTGAGCCACTTGCCGGCCCGGGTGGTGCCCCAGTCCTTGTAGTTCCACGGGGCGGAGCCGCCATAGCTGCGGAAGTCGAGTGCCGTACCCAGCTGGTGCTCCGAGTGGCCGGCCCTGGCGCTCTCCTTGATGGCCACGGCGTAGCCCTGGACCCGGACCCAGTAGGCGAAGGTCGACTTCTGGGTGAGGTAGCTTCGATAGGCGGACTGGACGGAAAACCGCGCGTTAGCGGCACGGGCTGCTCGGGCCATCGCCTTCAGGTCAGCGATCACGTGGCGGCGAACCGAGTACCCACCGTTGAGCCCCGCGTATGACGTGGAGCGCAGGTCCGGCGGCTTGTAGGTCGAGGACAGCCGGTACCTCGTGTCGAGCAGCGATCGACTCCAATCGGCGAGCTTCCGATGCTTCGTGAGCGTGTCCGCGATCCGACACGCGGGCAGGGCCGCAGACGCCGACACGGTCGCCGCCATGCCGGACAGGAGGGTGACGAGGAGCAGCAGGACGACGAGTCGCGGCCGTCGGTCGGAGCTTCGCGGCATGGCCGTAGGGTGACGCACCTCGTCGATCCTCGCCACTCCCCCGTTCGTACCGTGCCGAATCTGCGCCGTCGCGAGCCGGTCACCGATCGTGGGATCGCGTCATCGAGCCGTCATCGGACCGTCGTGATGACGTAACCGGCGACGCCCACCGTGGCGAAGGACGCCGGCGATCGATCCGGCACGATCCAGATGGAGGTTCGGATGAAACGACTTCTCGCAGGTGCCGCCGTCGGCATGCTCGCGCTCATGACCCTGGCTGGACCAGTCGGCGCCCGGACGTTCGGCGCGGTGTACGCCAACGATGCGGTCTATCGGGTCTTCGGCAACGCGGCCAACGTACCCGATGGCACCGGGACCGACCCATTCGCCAAGTTCACCAACTCGACGAACGCTGATCAGTTCGGCGTTGCCGAGTTCGCCCCGGGCTCGCCGCCGGGTCACCACGGTGGCCGCTGGGCCGTTTACCAGGCGACCTGGACCTCAGGCGACGCGTCCACGTTGGTCACCAGTTGGTCGCAACTCGAGTCCCTGGTCGACAGCGGGCAGGTGAGCCTGGTCCGTACCCCGGAAGCTGACTTCCGCTGCCCGGTCCTCGGAAGCTCCACACCGGTCGGCTGACACGTGCTGGCGTGGCTCTCTCGAGATCGCGATGGAGTCACGCCAGGCTCATGTTCCCCCGCGATCCGCGAGGTGAAGGCCAACCGGTCACGGCGCCGCTCACCGGCGGACGTGGTCCCCGACACCGGCTGGCAGCGAGCCACCGCCGGTCGATCATGCGTCAGCGGGCCCACCAGGGCCGCGGGCGACCCATCGTGAGGTATCCTCCCCCGGCTCCACTGGCGAGTGGCCAAGCGGTAAGGCGCCTGACTCTGGATCAGGAGATCGAAGGTTCGAATCCTTCCTCGCCAGCCAATGTCATGAGTCGCGACATCGGTGACACATGAGTCGCGACATCGGCGACGGTGTGATCAGCGGGTCGCTCGAGACCTCGGCCATCGGCCGGGGTCTCTTCGCGTGTTGCGCCAGTAGCCCTTGTCGGGCTCG
>JBPPMZ010000070.1:0-41208 GCA_051306295.1 Candidatus Limnocylindrales bacterium | reverse complement strand
TGTGTATAAGAGACAGCTCCGGAACCACCCACTGATGGTCGCCCACCCGCCCCTGCTGTATCTCGGGTTCATCGCGCTCGCCGTCCCGTTCGCGCTGACCATCTCCGCCCTCGTTGCGCGCCGCGTCGATGCGGCGTGGCTGGGTGTCACCCGGGGGTGGGTCCTCGGGTCGTGGGTGGCCCTGGCCGCGGGCCTCGTCCTTGGCGCTTGGTGGTCGTATGCGGTGCTGGGTTGGGGCGGCTACTGGGCCTGGGACCCCGTGGAGAACGTGGCCCTCCTGCCGTGGCTCACGGCGACGGCATTCCTGCACTCGGCGATGGTCCAGCGCCGTCGGGGCGAGCTCGTGACCTGGAATGTCCTGCTCGTGCTGGCATCGTTCGTGCTCGTGATCGTCGGGACGTTGATCACGCGCAGCGGCATCCTGGAGTCGGTCCATGCGTTCGCCCGCACCGCGGTCGGACCGATGTTCGCCGCGCTTCTGGCCGTCGCCCTGATCGGGACCGCCGGCGTGTTGTTGGAGCGGCTGCCACGCGAACGCGTCGCACGGGCCCCGCTCGGTGTGCGCGGCACGGCCTTCGTGCTGAACAACCTGCTGCTGGCGGGGATCGCCGTCACCGTCTTCGCCGGGACGGTCGCCCCGCTCGCGATCGAGCTGCTCACGGCCGAGCGCGTGTCGGTCGGGGCTCCGTACTTCGAGAGGGTGGTAGGCCCCGTAGCTGCCGCCCTCGTGATCCTGCTGGCGGCCGGACCGTCGCTGCCGTGGGGGCGCTGGCACGAGCGCGGCGGGCGCACGCTCGCGATCACGGCCGTCGTCGCGGTGCTCGGCGCGACCATCGCGACCGTCGCGACCGGCCGCCCCGGACTGTTCGTGGGCCTGGCCGTCGCGGCCTTCGCCCTGGTGCACTCGTTGTGGCTCGCAGGCGGACGGCTCCGCGAGGCACGCGCTGCCGGTCCCGGCCCGGCCCGAAAGCGCGGGCGGCGGGCCATCGGCGGTCTGGTCGCGCACGCCGGCATCGGCCTCGCAGCCGTCGCGATCGTGGCGGCCGGCAGCGGCCGGGCCGACGCCTCCGGGGTCCTGCGCGCCGGGGAGACGCTCCGCCTGGGGTCCACGACGATCCGCCTGGACGGCCTGCGGATGGAGTCGCGGCAGGACCGATCGATGGTCATCGCCGACGCGGTCCTACTGGGGCCCACCGGCGACCTCGCCATCGGTCCGTCCCTGAGCGTCTTCCCGAACTCCGGACCGAATGGCGCCGTCCCGACCCCCGCGATCGCGGCATCGCCGCTCCAGGACGTCTACGTGACCCTGCTGGACGCCGACCCGGTGGCTGGGACCGCCACCCTGCGCCTGTCTACCCTGCCGCTGATGAGCTGGCTGTGGGCGGGCGGCGGGATGGTCGCCCTGGGCGGTCTCCTCGCGGCGCCCACCTCGGTCCGCCTGACCCGCCCGGGATGGCAGGTCGCGCCGTGGCGTCGCCGTGCCATCGTGGAGGTCGACGATGGCCGCGCCGGCTGACCCGGCCGACCCGGGCCTGGGCCACCCCGCGGGTCGTCCGCGCTGGCTGATGGCCTCGTTGGTCGTCGTCGCGCTGTCGTTCGCGATCCTGGCCATGGGCACGATCCGGATCTCCGCCGACACCAACGACCTGCCCGGGCCGCAAGTGGGTCGACCCGCACCCGACTTCCGCTTGTCGGACCTCGACGGGCAACCGACGTCCCTGTCCGAGCTTCGCGGTCGTCCGGTCGTCGTCAACTTCTGGGCGTCCTACTGCCTCCCGTGCCGAGACGAGGCCCCGCTCCTGGATGAGGCCCAGGCCCGCTATGCGGCGGCCGGCCTCCAGATCCTGGGCGTCGTCTTCCAGGACGATGCCGATTCGGCGCGGGCCTTCATGGAGGAGTTCGCCGTGCGCTATCCCGGCCTGCTGGACCCCGGCGGTCGCGCGGCGATCGACTACGGCGTTCGGGGCATCCCGGAGACGTTCATGATCGGGCGCGACGGCACGATCAGGCGCGTGTTCCTGGGCCCTCTCCAGGTCGATAGGTTCCGCGCCGCGATCGAGGAGATCCTGTGAGGCGCCCGCGCGCGGTGCCCAGCGCCTGGGTCCTTGGCGCGGTCGGCGGGCTCGCGCTGGCGATCGCGGTGGCAGTGGCAACGACCGGGTCGCCGTCTGCGACCGACCGGGCGAGGGCCCTGGACCTCCAGCTGCGCTGTCCTGTCTGCCAGGGCGTGTCCATCGCCGACTCACCGTCGGAGTCGGCCGCCCAGATGCGCGCCGTCGTCCGCGAGCGGCTTGCGGCCGGCGCGAGCGACGACGAGATCGAGGCCTACTTCGTGGCTCGATTCGGGACCTGGGTGCTCTTGGCGCCACCGGGCGACGGACTCGGCGCGCTGCTGTGGGTCGTCCCTGGTGCATCGATGCTCGCGGGTGCGATCGTCCTGGTCTGGCGCGCCCGGCGGCGACCCATCGCCGGGGCCGGGGCCGGGACCGAGCCGACACACGGGGTCGCGTCTGCGGCTCTCCCTGGCGTCCCCCCCGCCTCGAGCCGGTGGCCGGCCGCAGCCGGCCTCGGGCTGGTCCTGGTCGCGGTCGCGCTTCCGCTGGCCGTGGCCATCGTGCCCCGAGTGGCCGGCCAGGAGATCAGTGGTCGTCCCGCATCACAGACCCTGCTCGACCTCGCCGAGCTCGAGTCCCGAGTCATGGCCCGACCCGATGACACGACTGTGGCCCTGGACCTCGGCGCCGCGTACCTGGACGCCGGTCGACCCGCCGATGCCGCCGCGCTCTACGGTGCCGTCCTCCGGCGCACGCCGGACGTGGTCGAGGCGGTCCTGGGGCTAGGCGTGGCGGCGCTGGACGGTGGACGTCCGGATGCGGCCATCGCGTTCTTCGATCGCGCGCTGACGCTGGATCCGGGGATCGCCGACGCCTACCTGTACCGCGCGATCGCTCGCTTCGCGGCGGAGGGCGGCGCCTCGGAACGCACCCGCGCCGATGCGGGTCGCTTTGCCGCGATGAAGCCGACCGATCCCCGGGCCGACGCCGCCCAGCGCCTGGCCGACGGCGCCGTTCCGTGACCGCGTCGGCCCTGCCCCTCGTCCGTCGCCGGACGGTGCGTCGCCGCGTGCGTCGGCTGTGGCAGGCGTTCATCTCCGTCCGCGTCGCGAACGGGCTGCTGCTGGCCATCGCGGCCGCTGGCGTGCCGGGGATCGTGGTCAGCCAGTTCGGCTCGCTCGTGCTGGCGGACCCGGCCGCCTACGCCCAAGCCGTGCAGCGAGCAGAGGCCAGGTATGGTCCGTTGTTGGGCGGCATCTACGAGCGACTCGGCCTGTATCAGGTCTTCACGACCGGCTGGTTCGGCGCCATGGTCCTCGCGTTCACGCTGAGTCTCGCCGGGAACACCATACAGCGAGCGCCCCGGATCTGGCGTGACGTCCGGCGGCCGTCCGTCCGCCGGCCGATGCGCTTCTACTCGCCGGGGCTGCCTGGTAGGACCGATCCCCTCGTCGGCCTGGAGGCTGAGCCACTCGCCTCCGGCTTGCGTGCCGCCGGATACGCGGTCGCGTCCGCCGTCGACGGCGACCGGATGTTCCTCCTGGCCGAGCGGCATCGCTGGTCGCCGCTGGCGTCGCTCCTGTCCCACGCGGCGCTCGGGTTGTTTGTCCTCGGCATGGGCGTGGTGACGCCGCGGTTCGGCTCGGAGACGATCCTCAAGATCCCCGTCGGCGAGGTGCGCCCGGTCGGCTTCCCCGGAGAGCCCGGGAACCTCCTGGTCCGCAACGAGGAGTTCGTCGCCCGCTGGAACGAACGGAACATCCCGCTGGAGTTTCGGAGCCGCCTGACCGTCTTTCGCGACGGCGTGCCGATCGCCGACAAGGATCTGCTGGTCAACGATCCATTGAGCGTCGCCGGCTACACCCTGCATCCCAACTTCTTCGGGCCTGCCGTGGAGGTCATCCTGCGTGACGAGACGGGTCAGCTCCTGTACGAGGGCGCGGTCGTCCTGGACGGCCGGGCAGATGACATGCCCGAAGGCCTGCTGCGGATCCCTGGCACGGACGCCGGGATCGACTTCCTGCTGCGCAAGGGCGAAGGCGGCGTCGCCGAGTTGCTGGCGATCGGTCTAGGGCCCTCACGCGACGCCTCCGGGGCGCCGGAGGTCCTGTTCCAGGTGGTCCTCCGCACGGGCGAGGGCTACCTCGCGACCGAACCGCTGGTGGGGGTCGAGTTCGTGCGGCCCTCGAGCTATATCGGCCTGATCGCCAAGCAGGACCCTGGACAGGGCCTTATCTGGCTTGGCGGGATCCTGCTGGTGACCGGTCTGACGGTCAGCCTCGGGTTCCCTCGACGGCGGCTGTGGATCGTGATCAAGCCGGACGAGACCCGAGTGGTCGCGTCAGGCTCTGGCCCGTTCGTCCAGGACGAGGCGCCGGCCTTGCTGGCCGGATTCGGCGCGCGGCCCCGCTATGGTTGACCGAGCGACGGGGCGGCGGGCGATGGCCATCAGCACGCTGGCGATCGCGTCGGCGGGTCTCGCGGGAGTGGCGCTGCTCGTGAGCGGCCGCGGCGCCGCGGCCGAGGTCGCGGTAAGCCAGGCAGCGCTGGGGCTCGACCACGGCGTGGCGGCGACCGTGTTCAAGGCCCTTGGGCTCGCAGCCGGGGTGCCGATCTGGTTCGCGATCGTTGCGACGATCGCCGTCGTCATCGGGCGATTCCGGCCGCGACGAACAGGCGAGTTCGTCGGGATCATGGTCCTCACCGAGGTCGCCACAAGTTCGCTCAAGCTCCTCATCGATCGTGCCCGACCGCTCGGCAGCGATGCCGCGGAGATACTGACCAGCGCCGGGTTTCCGAGCGGCCACGTGACGCGGACGGCCGTGGCCTGCGCATTCGTGTTGACCATGGTGACCGCGAGTAGCCGCGTGCGCATCTGCCTCGGCCTGGCCGCCCTGTCCATCGTCAGCCTGATGGGTCTCGCGCGCGTGGCCAGCGGCGCACACTACGTGACGGATGTGCTGGGCGGGGCACTGCTGGCAGCGTCGGTGCTTTCGCTCTGGCAGTTGAGCCACGATCTGCGATCGGGCTGGTCGACGCGGGACCTCGGAGGTAGGGACGATGCCGAAACACCGTCGACCGCGACCCGATAGCCGCCGGCCGTTGGGCCTGACGAGTCGCCCCGCCATCGGGGCGATGGTCCTGGCCCTGGTGATCACGGGCGTGGTCGTACTGCTGATCGCCGTTCGCCCCTCTGGCGCTCCGATCCCGTGGGCCCGCCTCGGCACGGCGGATGTGCACTCCCTGGCGTTCGCCGGCGCGGGGACCGACCGCATCCTGTTCGGGCACCACGGCGGCCTCCTGGCGTCCGCCGACGGCGGAAGGATCTGGGATGCCCTGCCCCTCGGAGCGGACGCGATGTCAACCGCCACGAGCGCCGATGGTTCGATCGTCATCGCCGGACACGACGTCTTCCAGGCAAGCCGCGACGGCGGCGCGACCTGGGCGTCGATCGCCACCGACCTGCCCTCGCTGGACATCCATGGCTTCGCGCGCGATCCCGTCGACCCGGCCCGGATGTGGGCGTACCCGGTCACCGGCGGGCTGTGGGAGAGCACCGACCGCGGAGCCACCTTCCGCCAGGTGCGAGCTGAGAACGTCCTGTTCCCGACTGCGGTCAGCGCCGGGTCGACGATCCGCCTGCTCGGCGTGGACACGACCGGGTTGATCGAGAGTGTCGACGGCGGCCGGACGTGGTCGCCGCTGACCATGCCGCCAACGTTCCCCATGACGGGATTCGCCGCGTCTGCCGACGGTCGGATCCTTTACGCCGGGGCCCAGGATGGCCTCCAGCGGAGTGGGGATGGCGGGCGGTCCTGGGCGGCCACGACGTACACGGGCTCGGCCTTCGCGCTCGCGGCCTCACCGGACGGGCGCACCGTGATCCTCGTCGACCGCGCCACCGAGGTCTTTCGCTCCGATGACGGTGGGGCCACCTGGCCGGGGCCAGGCGAGTGAACGCCGAAGAGAAAGCACAACTCATGCGCCGCACCATCGAGCTCCTGTGGTTCTCGGACTGTCCTAACCACGCGACCACGCGCGAGCTCCTGGCTGCGACCGTCGATCGACTCGCGCCCGGCACGCCGATCGTCGACATCGACGCCACCGATCCCCCGGTAGCCGCCAAGCTGCGGTTCCCAGGGTCGCCGACGATCCGTGTCGATGGCATCGACGTCGAGCCCGGGTTCATCGACCCTGGCGACTACACGCCGCGCTGTCGGCTGTACCGAACGTCCGCCGGCCTCGGTGGCGTCCCGGACGCCGCCTGGATCGAGGACGCCCTTCGCTGAACCGATCGCCACCGGCCCGTGTCTAATGGGCATGAGAGAGCGCCTCGATCCGTTCGGACGCCGGGAGGCTACGTGGAGGAGACCGTTCGCCGGGCGATGCGAGGCGACGCACAAGCTTTTGAGGCCCTGGTGGCCGCGGAGACCGATGATCTTCGGCGGCTCGCGGTCGCGATCGTCCTCGATCTTGACGTCGGGCAGGACGTCGTGCAGGACAGCTTGGTGGCCGCCTGGAAAGGTCTGTCCCGGCTTCGCGACCCCCGGCTGTTCCGCACGTGGATCCGACGGATCGTCATCAACCGCTCGCGCAACGCGCTGCGGCGTCCCCGGACGACGAGCCTGGTCGAAGCCGTTGCCGGGACAGATCCAGCGGCCCGCTGGGACGACGTCCTCGCGATCGAGGCTGCGATGCGTCAGTTGAGCCCCGACCTTCGGGTGTGCGCCGCGCTCTTCTATCTGCAGCGGGCGACTGTCGCCGAGATCGCTCAGGCCCTCGACTGCCCGGAGGGCACCGTGAAGTCGCGCCTGCACACGGCGCGAGCGCGATTGCGCGAGTCCCTCCGATGACGCTCCCCGGCGACCCGCCCGAACGTGACGAGCTCGATCAACGGCTGGAGGCCGGGCTTCGTCGGCTCACCGAGTCCGGGGATGCAGCCCCGTCCTCCTGGGTCCCGGCCGCGTCGTCAGCGCGGACCGCATCGCGAAGGGGCTGGGGCCCCACGTTCGCCATTCTGGGCGTCGCCATCGCCGTTGGTTCGGTGCTGTCGCTGCAGGCCCTTCGGGAGACCCCGGGCAGATCGTCCGATCCGATCGCCGGCCAGACGGTCGCGCCGCCGGACGTCTCGAACGACCCTTCGGCGCCGATCGCCCGGGCAACCGTCGACGTGGCCCGCTGGATCGACGACGCCTGGCCCCCCGTCATCGACGGCCCGTTCGGGACGCTGGATGCGACTGGCTATCTCGATGACGCCGGCACGACACTGGGCTACATGCCGCCCGTGAATGGACCGTTCCTCGAGCGGTACGGAGGCGGGCCGGCCGTGGAGACGTACCAGGCGCTGGACGGGCCGCAGGACCTGGCCGACCGGGCGCAGATCGTCGTCCGGGGTCGGCCGCTGGCCTTCTCCGGGCCCTACTTCAACGCGACCGACGGCGCGTTCTGGTTGCCGGAGCTGGTCGGCGCAAGGGACGGCATCCTTCCGACCAGCGACCTGCGACGCGACGTCCTGTTCCGGGTCGATGAGGTGCTCGGCACGACGCTCGACGGCGGATTCGAGCCAGGGCTCGTCCAGTTCACGGTGCCCGCGGGCCAGGTGGTAGTCGATGTGCCGACCGACGTTCCCCACGGGCCGGGGTACGGGGCTGCGGTCCTCCAGGCCGGCCGGTACCTGGTCAGCGAGGAGCCGGCCGCGGACCTGAGCGTCGGACAGGAGGCCATCCTGTTCCTCCGCTATGGCGAGTGGCTGGGTCTGTACGAGGCGAGCTACGGCGCCGTCCGGACGCTGATGCCCGTCCATGAGCTGTACTACGCGTTCGCCGTCGAGGGGGAGCGCGCGCGGAACCTTTCGGCGAACCCGGTCGGCGACCAATGGCGACCGAGCGTCGCCGAGCTGCGAGGGATCGCGGGCACACTCGCCCCCAGGGCCGGGCAGATCCTGCCTGACGCCCGCGTCCACCCGGCGAGACCGACGCACGACTCGGCGGAGCAGCCGCTGCCCTCCACGACGCCCTGCCCGCCGCGGTCGGTGGACGGCAGGCAGCGTCGGTATCCATCGTTGGCCGCACTGCTCGACGACAGCGATCTCGTGGTCGTGGCGCGAGCGACCACCCGAGCGACGCCGGTGGGGTTTCCCGATGATGGTCCACTCGTGACCCTGGCCAACGACATCCTGGTCGAGGAGGTCCTCCGCGGGGACGTCGCCGTAGGGTCGCTTCTGCCCGTCCTGAGGCTCGCCGATCGTGATCCCGCCTGCCCGAACGTTATCGGCGATGTCGCGCCGCTCGAGATCGATCAGCCGTATCTCATGGCGCTCGGGCGCGATGGCCAGGCGTTCGTCCTGCCGGAGGCGCCGCAGGCCCTTGCCGAGGTCCGCGCGGGCGTGTTGTCCTCGACCCGCTGGCCTGAGCTCGACGGCCTGACCATCCCGGCGGCGCGCCAGCTGCTGGCGCGCGCGGAGGCGACGGAGGGGCCGACATCGAACGACCCCGTGGACGCCCTCATAGCCGAATTGGAGAAGGCAGGTGCGCCGGTCACGCGTCTCGGGTCTCTCCCCACGATGCCTCTGGGCGGGCGCGGTGTCGCGCTCTGCGTGGCCGGGCAGAAGGTCCGACTCAACGTCTACGCTTCCGTCGATGAGGCGGCCCGCGTCGCCGGCACGATCGATCCGACCGACCCATCGCACGTCGGTGACTCGATGATCGTCGAGTGGCAGGGTGACCCGAGGTTCTGGCAGCGCGATCGGTTGCTGGTGCTCTTCCTGGGAGCTGGCCGAGCGACGGAGGAGGTTCTCACCGACGTCCTGGGAACGCCATTCGCGGCGGGAAGCGGCCGTCGGGGCGACCCCACCGCCGACGCGTGTTGAGCGCGCCTAGCGGATGAGCAGTGCCGCGGCCCTGAACGCGGCCATGAACGGCTCGGCGGCGATGCCGGTGACGATCAGCGCCCCGGCCGCCGCCAGGGTCGCAACGGCAGCGGGCCGCCCAAGGATGCGGACCGGGCCGGCCAGCTCGCCGAAGTAGGCCGGGGCCAACACGCGCACGTAGTAGAAGATCGAGATCACGGTGTTGACAGCGGCCACGACCGCCAGCCACGTGTAGCCGACCTCGATGGCGACCAGGAACAACAGGAGTTTGGCCACGAACCCCGACAGCGGGGGCACGCCGATGAACGACAGGAAGCTCGTCGCCAGGGCCCCGGCGAGGAGGGGCCGTGCGCGCGCCAGGCCGGCATAGTCCGCGAGCGCCGTGCGCCCGCGCAGCTCCACCACGACCCCGAACGCGGCGAGGTTGGCGGGGACGTACGCCAGCAGGAAGAAGAGCAGCGCGGGCACGGCCAGGTCGCTCTGGCCGATGGCCACGATGGCCATCAGGCCATAGCCGGTCTGCGAGACCGCCGACCAGCCCAGCAGCCGCCGCAGGTCGTCCTGCCACAGGCAGGCCAGGTTGCCGAGGGTCATGGTCAGCGCTGCGAGGACGGCGACCAGGACCTCCCACCCGAGGGTGTCGTCCGGCAGCGCGAGCACGAAGCGCGCCAGGAAGATGAACCCGCCGACCTTGGGGATCGCCGTGACGAAGGCGGCGACCGGAGCGGGGGCACCCTGAGCCACGTCCGGCACCCACATGTAAGCCGGCACCGCGCCGATCTTGAAAGCGATGCCCACGATGACGAGGCCGACCCCGACGACGGTCGCGATGCCGCCCGACAGTCCCACTTCGAGCGCCTCGAGCGTCGTGCCGCCGGCGAGTCCGAACAGGAGCGCGACGCCGAACAGCATGGCCGAGTTGGCGAGGGCGCCGATGAGGTAGTACTTGATGGCCGCCTCTGCCGACGGCGAGGACCGGCGGTGATACCCGGACAACACGAACCCAGTGGCCGACGACAGGAGCATCGCCACGACGAACTCCTTGAGATCCGTCGCGCCCGCGAGCAGCACGGCGCCCAGGCTGGAGAACAGCAGGAGGGTGTAGTACTCGCCGTGGCGCGGGTCGCGCCGGAACCACGGGACTGACAGGCCGATCGTTGCCGCCGTGGCCGCGAGCACGATGAGTTTCCCCCACAGGGCGGTCCCGTCACGAGCGTATGTGCCGAAGAATGTCACCTTCTGCGGGTCGGCCAGGACCATGACCGTGAGGACGGTCGCGATGGCGGTTGCCACGAGGGCCAGCACCGCAGCGCCCACTTGGCGATGAGAGGGCGCGAGCAGGGCAAAGAGCAGGACCACGATCCCACCCACGAGGAGCGCGATCTCCGGCAGGACGTCGCCCACCACGGCAACCATCCCGGCGCCGTCGTTCATGCGCGGATCACGGGCGGATCATGCTGTGCGTCACGGTCGGCCGACAAATGGCCCGGCGAACGAGTCGACCACGCCCAGCAGCCACCCCGGCACGATACCGATGAGCAGGACGAAGGCGGCCAGCGTCCCAAGCGTGACGACTTCCACTCGGCCCAGGTCCGGGAAGGCACGCCACTTCTCTGGCAGGGCGCCCAGGAACATCGTTCCGAGCATGCGCAGGAAGATGGCGGCGGTCAGGACGATGCCCAACAGGGCGATCGCGGCGAGGGCCGGATAGACGGCCAAGGTACCGGCGAAGATCTGCACCTCCGCCACGAAGCCCGCGAGCCCCGGCAGCCCAAGACTGGCAAAGGCCATGAGCGCCGTCAGGCCCGTCAGTGATCGTGCCCGTCCCAGGAGCCCACCGTACGCGCCCATCTCGTACGTGCCGCCACGCGTCAGGATCGAACCGCTGACCAGGAACAAGGCGCCCGTGATCAGTCCGTGCGCCACCATCTCCACGGTCGCGCCGGTCAAGGCGATGGCCTGGGCCGCTTCCTGACCCGTGACCGCGGCCCCGGCGGCGGCCAGGCCCAGCATCACGTAGCCCATGTGGTTGACGCTCGTGTACGCGATGAGCCGTTTCAGGTTGGTCTGGGCCAGGGCGACGAGCGCGCCATACACGATGGAGATCACCGCCAGGATGGCGATCGGGAACGCGAACTCCGCCCATGACTCGGGCAGCATCGACATCAGGATCCGAATGAACCCGTACGTGCCCATCTTCAGGAGGACACCGGCAAGGATCGCGGACGCCGGCCCGGGCGCGTCGACATGGGCAGGCGGGAGCCAGGTATGGACCGGCACCATCGGCGTCTTGATCGCGAATCCGATGAAGAAGCCCGCAAAGACAAGGGTCGCATAGAGGCCGGCCCCGGCCAGCGGTTGCTGCCGGATGATCTCCGCCATGTCGAAGGTCCGCGGGTCCGTCGCGAGGTAGAGGCCCAGGATGGCCAGCAGCAATGGCAACGATCCAGCAAAGGTGTAGATGAAGAACTTCAGGGCGGACCGCTGCGCGTCACCGTGACCCCAGGCCCCGATGAGGAAGTACATCGCGACCAGCGACACATCCCAGAAGACGAAGAACAGGAACAGATCGAGCGCCAGGAACAGCCCGATCGACACACCTTCCAGGAACAGCATCAGCGCCAGATACGGGATGGCTCGACCACGGAAATCGACCGGGTAGGCGATCGAGACCACGAACAACAGGGCGGTCATCGCCGCCAGCGGGAGCGACAGGCCGTCCAAGCCGACCCGGTAGGCGATCCCCAGGGTCGGGATCCAGTCGACTGATTCCACCTGTTCGAAGCCGCCGCCACCCTGGAATCGCGCCCAGGCCAGCGTCAGGATCCCCAGTGGGATCGCAGCGACGATCGTGGCGATGGCGCGCAGCCACGGTTCGGACATGGCGAACCGCCCCGCCCTGGGGAGCACCGCCAACGCGACCGCCGCGATGATCGGGAGGAAGATGGCGAGGGTCAGCACGAAGGCGCTCCTGGGTTCATGGGATCAGCGGGGCGGCGAACAGGATGACCGCGATCAGGACGAGCCCGACCGCGACGATGACGAAGTAGTGATGCGACTGGCCGGTCTGGAGGCGTCGACTGTGTCGACCGGCCAGACCCACACCTCGACCGGTCGCCTCGACGGCTCCATCCACGCCCGCGTCGTCAGCGCGCCGGGAGGCGGCGGCGGTGCGCATGGTGACCGCAGCGGTCGCGCCGACGACGCCGTCGATGGAGAACTCGACACGCCGAGCCACGAGCGACGAGACGAGCTGGGCGATCCGGGCCGCGGCACGGACACCGGCGTCGACCACCCGGTCGTCGGCTCGGCCCAGGGCCGCGGACAAGCGCAGGGTCGGCGCCACGACCAATGCAGAGGTCGCGCGGGGCAACGAGAACCAATCGCCGACGGCGGCCTGCAGTGCCGGTGGCACACCCAGGTCCAGCAGCCGGTCCCGACGATCCAGTAGCAAGACCACGAACCCGGCCAGGAGCAGGAGTCCAACCGCCACGAAGAATTCCCAGGCTGAACCCGTCGTCAGCTCGCCGCCGGTCAGGTCCACCACGATGTCGGAGGTGCCCGGCAACCACAGGATCGCGAGCCCGATGGTCGTCGCGGCGAGGACCGCCAACGCGGCAAGTTCCGTGGCGGTCGGTCGCCGGAGCTGCCGCGAGCCGTTGCCGCTGCCGCCGTCGTCAGGCCCGAAGGCGAGGAGCTGGAACCGGCCGACGTAGAGGGCGCTCAGGAACCCGGCTGCGAAAGTGGCGATCCCCAGCGCGACCGAAGTCTCGACGGCCGCGGCGACGATGGCCTCCTTGCTCCAGGCGCCGCCCAGAGGCGGCAGGCCGGCCAGCGCCAGCGCGCCAACGCCTGTCGCGACGGCGACGAACGGCAGCTCGCGACCCAGCCGGAGGCGCCCCAGGAGCATGCTGCCGGTTGCATGGATCGCCACGCCGGCCGCCAGGAAGAGGAGCGACTTGAACGCGGCGTGGGTCACCAGCTGGGCCCCGGCCGCTGCGGTGGAACCCGCGCCGATCGCGATGAACATCAGGCCGTACTGGGCGGACGTCGAGGCCGCCAGGGCGCGTTTCGCATGGGTCTGCACCAGGGCGACGAGGCCGCCAAGGAGCGCGGTGGTGAGGCCGACGATCGCGACGACGGGCAGGAACCACACGACGCCTTCCAGCGAGGGGGCCAGGCGGATCAGGAGATACGCGCCCGCCGCCACGAGCGTCGCGGAGTGCAGCAAGGCGGACACCGGTGTCGGTCCGGCCATCGCGGCGAACAGCCACGGGCTGAACGGCACCTGGGCCGACTTGGCCGCGGCCGCGAGCAGCACTCCCCCGGCCACGATCTCGCGCCACGGCGATGCCGCGTCGGCGAGTCCATCGAAGGCGAATGACCCGGTCGCCGCGAAGACCGCGCCCGCCGCGACGTACAGCCCCAGGTCGCCGAGGCGCGTCGTGAGGAAGGCCTGCGTGCCTGCCTCGACGTTGGCTCGATCGCGCCAGCCGTGGCCGATCAGCGCCCACGAGGTCGCACCGACCAGCTCCCAGCCGATGAGCAGCGTGACGAAGTCGGCCGCGACCACGAGCAGGGTCATCGCGGCCACGAAGGCGAGCAGCAACGCCACAAGGCGGGCGCGACCAACGGGCTCGGTCACGGCCGCGTACGCGACGATCGGCGCGGCGATGAACGGGACGAGGACGACCATCACCCGCGCGAAGCCATCGACCCGGAGTGACAGCTGGACGGCCGGGCTCCACGCGATGTCAAGGACCGGCCCCGTGGCGGCTGCCCAGAAGCCAAGGAGCATAGAGGCGACGAGCGACCCGACGGCCACCGGAGCGGCGAGCGCCGGTCGGCGGCGCGTCAGCCACACAAGCGCCGCAGCCAGGAGTGGAAGCAGGGGCAGGACAAGGACGCTCATCCCTTGAGCCGCCGCAATTTCTCCGTTATGTCCGCCCGCCGGACCCGGTAGACACCGGCGATGAGCGCGAAGCCGATGGCCATCTCCACGGCCATCACGGTCATGAACACGACCCCGAGCATCTGGCCCTGCGGGCTACCGCCACCGGCGCGGGCCCACAGCACGACGAGCGCCAGAAGGGCGCCGTTGATCAGCAATTCGATGCCCATCATCAGCATCACGAACGACTGCTGGCTCAGGACGCCGTAGACGCCGATACCGAACAGGGCTGCCGCCACGATGAGGACCGCCTCCGTGCTCACGGGACCTCCTCCTCATCCGGCTGGAGTGGCGGTTCCAGCGAGCCGTCCTCGGCCACGCCGTAGCGCCCCCGCCGACCGGCGATGGCGACGGCCCCGATCATCGTCGAGAGCAGGGCCACCCCTGCCGTCTGGAAGACGAGCATCGAATCGCCCAACAGCTCGATGCCGAGCTCCGCGGTCGCGGCTGCGGGCTCCGGAGCGGGCCGGTCGGGAAAGTCGCCCAGGACGGCCACCGCGGACAGGGCCACGAAGGCGACGATTCCAGCGATCGCGGCGATCCGGTTCTGGTGGACCATGACCATCGGGTTGAGGCCGGCCGGGTTCATCATGAACATGACCATCACGATGGCCATCACCAGCATCTCGCCGGCCATCATCAGGATCAGGACCATGCCCAGGAATTCCGCCCCGAGCAGGACCAGGATCCCACCCACGGCCGCGAACGAGGCGAGCAGGTAGAAGGCCGCACGAACCATCGAGTCCGTCCGGAAGACGCGGTACCCGGTGACGATCGACCCGATGGCGAAGACGAAGAACGCGGCGTCGATCAGCGGACCATCGATCACAGCAGGAGGGCCCCGGACACGAAGATGTTGAGCAGGGCGAGCGGAATCAGGACCACCCACGCGGCGATGACGAACGACTCGATCCGGACCCGCGCGAATACGTGACCGGCGATGACGATCACGGCCAGCAGGACCAGGGTCTTGACGATGACCCAGACCGGTCCGGGCAGGAGAGGGCCGTACCAGCCGCCGAGGAAGCCGGCCGCCCCCATGGCCGCGACGGCAACCAGCATCGTCGAGCGGGCCAGCCCCCAGAGCAGCCGTGCCACGCCAGCGTCCTCGACGCTGGTTCCGCCGGCAAGGTCGGGCCCGTCCGGCAGGTTCAGCGGTCCCCAAAAGCTCACGGCCAGCCCGACGATGAGGTAGATCGGCAGCCCGAGCGGCTGGCGGACGACATTCCAGAGCGGCTCCTGCGCCTCGACGATCCGGACGATGGACAGTGATTCAGCGGGCAAGGCCGTCGCCAGCATGGCCAGCAGGAACGGGATCTGGAACGAGAGGGCCTGGGCGCCGTAGCGATAGGCGCCGACCAGCGGCAGCGTGGAGTTCGGCGACCAGCCGTGCAGGAACACGGCGATCATCACGAACGCGATCGCGGCCGAGAACGCGACGAAGCCCGTCTCCGGATCGGCGACCACGAGCCCGGGGCCCAGCGGTACGAACGCGAGCGCGAAGACGGCCAAGCCGGCCAGGAGGGCCGGAGCCAGCGCCCAGCCGGCAGCGTCGGGCCGCTCAGTCGTCGTGCGCGACTGGGACAACAGGAGGGCCACCCGACGCGCGGGTGCCGCGAGCGTCGCTGCCACGCGGACCCGATCCCCGGCGACGAGTTGCTCGACCAACCGATCGGCGACGGCGACGGCGTACACGCCGACGACCACCGCGCTGGCCACGGCGAGGAGCGCCATCTCGAGGGCGGCGTAGGTGTTCACGCAGACACGCGCGCCATGCCGGCGCCGCCTACGGCGGACATCTCATCCATATCGAGGTCCAGCGCCACGAGCGTCGCGATCGCGTCGCCCCACTCCAGTCCGGTCAGGATCTCGGGGAGGAGCGTGAGCGCCCGCGCGGTGGGGCTGTCGTCGGACCCTAAGCGCCCGCGCGGCGATTCGACGCGGCCCACGACGGTCGTCTTCCGATCGCCCGCTTCGGCCGCCAGGTCGAGTGACCGAGCGGCCTCCTCCATGCGAGCGTGCCACCAGCCCGGCGGGCCGCCATCGTCGATCAGGTATGGCGCGAAGCCGAGCGCCCGATACGCGGCGTCCTCGATCCGAACGTCCTCTGCCAGACCGATCGCCCGGGCGATCGGGCCCAGGCCGAGACCGCTGAATGCCGCTCGGTCAAGGCGCCCGCTCCGCGGCAAGGACCAGCGGAAGACACCGCTGCGGCGGATGCGCGCGGCGGCGGCGCGGACGCGACCCCCGTCGCCCTCGCGGACATCGTGGGCAAGCCGCAGCGCTCGGCGTCCATACGCCGGTAGGCCCTGCGCGATCAGGGCATCCGCGAGCCAACGGAGATGATCCCGCGCCCGCGCCAGTTCGAGTTCCGCGATCGACACGGGGCCGGACAGAGCCCGGATGAACGGCGATCCGGACCCATCGCCGGTCCCGACCGCGCGGGACGTGGTGACCAGGACCTCCGTCACGACGTCGCCCGCCAGTTGCACGTCCAGCACGAGGCCGACCGGCAAGCGCGGGAAGAACGGCCCGATCGTGACCGGCAGGATGTCCAGGCGGAGTCCGTCGCGGTCGGGTGCGAGCTCCGCCATGGGCCGGCCGTACGGAGTACCACCGGTCATCCCGCTACCACCTTGGCCGTATGGCCCGACACCTCGCCAGTCGGTCACATCGACGTCGGGGAGGATCGAGGGCTCAGACGGCCGATGGCCTACGAGCAAAGCCCGAAGGACGGCCCTGAGCGCAGGCACCGGATCCTCACCATCGACGACGACGGACGAGCTGCCTCCCGCCCGGCCGAATGGCTCAGCCACCTGCCACGCGACCGTCGCCCGTGGATGCGGCAGGGCGTCGTGGATACGAGCCAGCGCCTCGGCGTCCTGCGCAGCGGTCGCCCCAGCGACCAGCAGGACTGCCGCGGCCCGCGGCGTGTCGACGATGCGGACACCCGGATCGAGGCGCAGATCCTGGACCGCGCTCTTCATCCCGGATCCGGCGATCGCGAACACCGGCACGGGCTCCGCGGCCGCGAGCCCCCCGAACCGAGCGGTCAGGCCCACTCGAACGCGCGCTCCCGCCAGGCGTACAGGATGCCCAGCAGCAGGATGGCGATGAACATGCCCATCTCGACCATGGCGATCAGGCCCTCGGACCGGAAGACGACCGCCCATGGATACATGAACACCATCTCCATGTCGAAGGCCAGGAACACCAAGGCCATCAAGTAATACCGGGCGTGATACCGATTCCAGGCGTGCGTCCGCGGTTCCCGCCCGCCGGTGAACGGCGCTCGCTCTGGGACCGGGAGGTGGTGATCCCGGCCCCGATTCGCGCCCCACCACACGAGCAGGACAGCCGCGATCGCCGTCACAAAGACGGCGAACGCCACCGCCAGCGGGCCAAGCGCGACCACTGGACTCGTGTCCGAGGACATCTGGCCGGACTAGGTGTAGTCCTCGGGTGAGTCGCGGAAGCTGTCCGCGCAGTCCTGGCTGCAGAAGTAGTACGTGGTGCCGTCGTGTTCGATCGACGCCACCGCGTCCGAGGGCCGGATCTTCATCTGGCACACGGGATCGGTCACTACCTGCTCGTTGTCGGTCACCGTCCGGAACCTCCTGCTTCGCCCTGGGCTCGGTGCGTTGACGCGACCGATGGTCACCCTGGGCCAGTCTACGGTCACGAGTCCACCTGAACCGCACCTGAGGGGAAGGTGAGAACGCGACACCCGAACGATAGCGCGTCGCCGTCGACCGGTACGACGGGCGTGTCGTACGATGCCGCGGTGAACGCTCCATCGTCCGCTACCTTCGACCGACAGCGCCTGTGGCCGACCCTCGATCGGCGGTTCTGGGTCGTCTCGGTCCTGGGCACCGTGGCGTCGGCGATCGTCCTGGGCGTGCCATCCGCGGTCATCCCGAATCCCTTCTTCGTGCGCATGACCCCGACCGAGCCCGTGAACGTCGTCGTCTGGCTCGTCTCCGCCCCGCTCGCCGGCTTGCTCGTCGCCACGTACATCGCGAGGACCGGCACGGTCCGGGACCCCCACGCGGACCCCGGGACGGGGCAGGTGACCATCGGCGGCGTCGGCGCGTTCCTGGCCATCGGCTGCCCTATCTGCAACAAGATCATCGTGGCCGTGCTCGGGGTCTCGGGTGCACTGAACGTGTTTGCGCCGTTGCAGCCGCTGATCGGCGCGCTGTCGATCGCCCTGCTGGCCGGAACGCAGGCATGGCGCCTGCGGGCGCGTGCCCGAGGGTGCGAGCGATGCGTGGTCGCGGGGGGCCCCGAACCTCCAGCATCGGTGCGTCCGCTGGGATAGCCCGCCCCATCGAGTCTCAGGCGCCTCTCATCTGGTACTCAGTTTCGCGATCCAGCATCGACGCACAACCCTGTTCTTGGATCCACGAGGTCGTGTCGATGTCGAAGCGTTCGTTCTTGGCCATCACCATGGTCGCCGGCTTGGCCGTCGGCATCGCCGGAACCGTGGCCGCCTATTCGCTCAACGGCGACGCCGCAAGTGAGGTGACCGCATCCGGGGTTGACCGCGAAGCGCTCGAGCAGATCTTGGCCGAGCCCGGGATCACCCCGACAGGGCAGACGAAGCGGTTCGACCTCGTCGTCCAGGAGGCGGCTTGGGAATTGCTCCCGGGCGTGACCACGCAGGCGATCACCTTCAACGGCACGGTCCCAGGGCCCACCATCCGCGTGACGGAGGGCGACACCGTCGAGATCGAGGTGACGAACAAGCTCGACGTGTCGACCTCCATCCACTGGCACGGCCTGCACGTGCCCAACGACCAGGACGGCGTCGCCGGCATCACCCAGGATCCGATCCTACCCGGGGAGACGTACTCGTACCGTTTCATCGCCCCGCATGCCGGGACGTTCATGTACCACTCCCACGGCGAGGAGAGCCGGGCTCAGATGGACCGCGGCCTATACGCGCCGTTCATCATCGACCCGCAGGGCGCCGATCCCATCGCCGCCGATCGAGAGGTCATCCTGGCCCTCGGCAACTGGATGATCGGGGACGGCATGGCCGAGATGGACGCGATGAGCATGGAGTACGACTACTTCACGATCAACGGTAAGTCCTTCCCCGCGACGGAATCGATCGATGTGACCCAGGGAGAACTGGTCCGGCTCCGGTTCATCAACCCAAGCCAGACGATCCACCCGATGCATCTGCACGGCACGGACATGGCGGTGATCGCCAAGGACGGCGAGCCGCTCCCCGAACCGCAGCGCCTCAACACGCTGGACATCGCCCAGGGGGAGACCTACGACGTCGTCTTCCGCGCCGACAATCCCGGCACGTGGCTGCTCCATTGCCACGACCTCCACCATGCCTCGAATGCCGGCGTCGAGCCAGGAGGGCTGATCGTAGCCATCAACGTCCGGGCCGCGGGGACGCCAGCCTCGTCCGGCGGCGCCGCCGCCGGGCCGTCCGGGCCTGCGCCCTCTGATGTCCCGATGCCTACCATGGACCCGGGCATGACCGGCATGCCCGGGATGACACCTTGACCCTAGGAGTCGCGCGATGACCGACGCCACCAGGATCCTCGTCGTCGACGACGATCCGAAGATCCGGACGGTCGTGCGTCGCGGGCTGGCTTACGAGGGCTATCGGGTCGTGGAGGCCGCGAGCGGCGAGGAAGGGCTGGAGAAAGCGCGCGAGCATCTGCCGGATCTCGTGATCCTCGACGTCATGATGCCCGGGATCGACGGGCTCGAAGTCACCCGCCGGTTGCGCGCCGCCGGTGGCGAGGTAGCCATCCTGATGCTCACCGCCCGCGATGAGATCAAGGACCGCGTGGAAGGCCTCGAGACCGGCGCAGATGACTATCTGGTCAAGCCCTTCAACTTCGAAGAGCTGCTAGCCCGAGTCCATGCGCTCCTGCGGCGCCACGCGACGCCGGCCGGCGAGGTCCTCCGGTTCGCGGACCTGGAGTTCGATGTCGACGCTCGGGAGGGCCGCCGGTCGGGGCGACGGATCGAGCTGACCACCACCGAGTACAACCTGTTGCTCCTGTTCATGCGTCACCCACGCAAGGTCCTGACCAGGGACATCATCATGGAGCACGTCTGGGCTTACGACTTCGAGGGCGAGTCGAACATCCTCGAGGTGTACGTGCGCTCCCTGCGCGGCAAGATGGAGGCGGCGGGCGAGGCGCGACTGCTGCACACGGTCCGCGGTGCTGGCTACGTCCTCAAGGAGTGACAAGTCGGGCTCGCCAGGTGCCGATCAGGACCCGACTCGCCCTGCTCTACACAGCGCTGCTGGTCGCGGCCCTATCCGCCTTCGGTGCAGGCATGTACCTTGTCCTTGGCGACGAGCTCGAGCGGTCGTTCGACGCGTCCCTCCTGGCCAATGCCGAGCACGCGGCCGGAGCCTTCGCCCAGGACGTCGATGCCAGCGGTCGGTTGCGGCCGTCGAGCCGCCTGCTCGCCCAGTTCGCCTCCACCGGTGGACGGGTGATCGTGCTGGACCCGACCGGGTCCGAACTCGCGCGATCGATGTCGTCCAGCTCCACTGAACTGCCGATCAGCGCGGCCGATCTCGCGGCGGCGGACGCACACCGGGAAACCGTTCGCGAACTCAGCGTCGACGGCGACCAGCTGCGCCTGGCCGTCGAACCGGTCGTCCTTGCCGACGGCGAAGTGGTGGGGTACATCGCCTGGGCAGACACCACCCAACCTCTCCTTGGCCTCCTCAGCAACGTTCGCCTGGCATTGCTGATCGGCGGATCGCTGGTCGCGAGCCTCGCGCTCGCCGGGGGGTTGTTGCTGTCGCGCCGTGCGCTCCGACCGGTCGCGGAGCTGACCGATACCGCCCGCGCGATCGCGCTCTCCGGCGATTTCGGCGGGCGCGTGGACGCGGGGCCCACTCGCGATGAGGTCGGCGACCTCGCTCTCGCCTTCAATGAGATGCTCGGTGCTCTGGAGGAGAACCACCAGGCGTTGCAGCGGTTCCTGGGCGATGCATCCCACCAGTTGCGAACCCCCCTCACCGTGATCAGGGCCAATCTCGATCTGCTGCAACGCCCCGATCTCCCGCCCGACGAACGGACGGCCATCTTGGCCGATGCCCGAGATGAGGCCGATCGGATGGGTCGGCTCATCCGGGATCTGTTGTCGCTGGCCCGCGCGGAGTCGGGCGCCAGACTCGAGTTCGCACCCGTCGAACTCGACGCCCTCCTGGTCGAGTCGGTCAGGCGGCAGCACCAGGCCGCACCGCACGTTCGGATGGGCGTGTCCTCGGTCGAGCCGGCCATCGTCGACGGCGACCGTGACCGGATCCACGAACTCCTCGGGATCCTCCTGGACAACGCCGCTCGCTACACGCCGGACGGTGGCCGCGTCAGCGCCGGCCTGAGGATCCAAGGTGGGCGGGCCGTGATCGTGGTGGAGGACACTGGCATCGGACTTGACGTCGAAGACCGAGCCCGGTTGTTCGAGCGACTGTACCGGGGCCGCCGGGCTCGGGGTCTCCGGCCGTCCGGCACAGGGCTCGGTCTCGCGATCGCCAGCTGGATCGTCGAGTCACATGGCGGCACGATCGAGCTGCTGGATCGCGACGGCGGGGGCACCATCGCCAAGGTCGCCCTCCCGATGCGCGGACGTTGAGCATGCCGCGCGTCCTGGTCATCGATGACGAGGCGCCCATCCGGCATCTGGTCCGTGGCTACCTCGAGCGCGACGGGATGCAGGTGTTCGAAGCGCGTGATGGGCCTAGCGGCTTGGATTCGATCCGCGAGCACGCACCTGATGTCATCGTGCTCGACGTCATGCTGCCGGGGATCGACGGGCTCGAGGTCCTCCGCCAGGCTCGGCGTTTCTCCGACGCCTACGTGATCATGCTGACGGCCCGGGCCGATGAAGTGGATCGGATCGTCGGCCTCTCCGTCGGGGCCGATGACTACCTCACCAAGCCATTCTCTCCACGCGAGCTGGTGGCCCGTGTTCGGGCACTGCTCCGACGGGCCCGCGGCGAGCCGATGGTCGGCGGCGACGTGTGGCGCGCCGGTGATCTGGAGGTCGACGCGCGACGTCATGTCGTGACGGTGGCCAACCAGCCGATCGCCCTGACCGCCATCGAGTTCGACCTGGTGGCCGCGCTCATCCGTGATCGCGGCGTGGTCTTCTCGCGACAACAGCTTTTGGACCGCGTGTGGGGCATGGACTATGTCGGCGACGAACACGTCGTAGATGTCCACCTGGCGAACGTGCGCCGCAAGCTCGGTGACGACCCTGGCGGACCCCGCTTTATCGAGACGGTGCGTGGTGTCGGCTACAGATTTCGGGAGGGCGACTGACGTGGGCCGGCTCCGACTCCGCGGCCGCCTGCTGGCCAGCCACCTGGTCGTCGTCCTGGTCGGGACGATCACCCTGTTCTCGACGGTCGGTCTGGTCGCGCCAGCGGCATTCGACGCGGCGATGGGGCACGCGATGGGTGGGGGCGCGACGGACGGCTCGATGGACGCGATGATGACATCTCTCATCCAGGCCGCCTTCCGCGACGCGGTCGGCAACGCGATGGTCATCGCGGTGGCCGCCTCGGTCGCTGCGGCCGTGATCGCGAGCGTCCTACTTGCATCGCGGGTGTCCGTGCCGATCAGCCGTCTTGCTGCCGCGGCGCGGCGGATCGCCGACGGTCGGTACGCGGAGCGCGTGGCCGTCGCGTCGCCAGACGAGATCGGCGACCTCGCGCGCTCATTCAACCGCATGGCGGAGTCACTGGAAGGGACCGAGCGACGGCGCCTCCAGCTCGTCGGCGACGTGGCCCACGAGCTTCGGACCCCGTTGACCACAGTGGATGGCTACCTCGAGGGCCTGCAGGATGGTGTCATCCCTCCAACGGAGGCTACCTGGGCGTTGATGCGCGGAGAGACTGCACGTCTGTCGCGCCTCGTCGACGATCTCCAGCAACTTTGGCGAGCGGAGGCGCACCAGCTCCCCATGGCGCTCACGGCCGTCGAGGTGCCGGCCTTCATGGAGTCCCTCGTCGGACGGTTCGGCATCGCCGCTGGCGAACGGGGAGTGGAGCTGCACCTTGCCGTGCAGGAACGGGCGCTGGTGATGCGTGCCGATCGAGACCGCCTGGCCCAGGTCCTGGACAACCTCGTCAGCAACGCGCTGCGGTACTCGCCCGACGGGGGGCGCGTCACGCTCGCCGCCAGCTGGAGCGACGGCCGCATCCGACTCTCTGTTGCCGACGAAGGTCCCGGTCTGACCGTCGAGCAGCGTGAGCGCGTGTTCGAACGGTTCTATCGCGTCGACCCGTCGCGGTCCCGCGCCCTGGGAGGCTCAGGCATCGGTCTGGCGATCGCCCGTGCCTTGATCGACGCCATGGACGGGCGGATCTGGGTCGAGAGTGAGGGTACCGGGCGGGGCTCGACGTTCGAGATCGAGCTCCCGGCGGCGCAGACGTAGCGGCTGGGGAGAGCCAGCCCGGCTACGCGCATGGGCCGACGATGGTCGGGATGCCACCGTCGCGCTTCAGAGACGTCTTGACGAGAACTTGACCCGAGGCGGCACGGAGCCTTCAGGCGTGCGACGTAGCGTGATGTCCATCGGACGGAACGAACAGCGCGAACTGGAGACCACACGATGATGTTTGGACTGGATTGGGGTATGGGGGGCGGCGGCTGGTTGTTGATGACCCTCGGGGTCGTCCTGGTGGTCGCCGTCGCCTGGGCTCTCGCCTCGGCCACGCCGAACCGCGACCGGCCCGTCGCTGACGATGCCGCGCAGGCCCTCAGAACACGATTCGCACGCGGCGAGATCACCGAGTCGGAATACGAGCAGGCGAAGCGCCTGATCGGCATCTGACCGCCACGCAACCGACGAAAGGACCCACCCTCATGAACACGAAGCGAACGAACCTGCTGGCCGGCTCCCTGCTGGGCGGCGCTCTCCTCCTCGGGACCGCAGGGCTCGCCCTGGCGCAGGACCCGACATCCACGCCAACCCCGTCTCCGGCCGCGAGGACGCCGGGCGGCATGATGAACGGCCAGGCCATGGGTGCCGGGCAGGGCATGATGAACGGGCAGGGTATGGGTGCCGGGCAGGGCATGATGAACGGCCAGATGCCGGACATGACCGCGATGCACGCGGCGATGACCAAGGATGGGACCTGCGACCCCGCCTCGATGCCGTCGATGCATGACCAGAACCAGCCGAGCCGCTGACGACCTCCGTCGCCAGAACCTTCAGACGCCGGATCCATCGGGTCCGGCGTCTCTCTATCACTCGGCATTCAGACGACGCTCAGGTTCGTCTCAGCCGGCGGGAGGAAAGTCGATCCCATGACACGACACGCGCACCGGGCGGTCATCCGCCTCGCCGTCATGGCCGTCGCGATCGGCGCCTGCAGCGGCGCTCAGCCTCCGTCCGCGACCCCGCCGGCCTCGACGACGCCCTCCCCGAACCCCGAAGCGGCCGGCTCGACGACCCGGACGAGCGAAGGCGGCCAGGTCACTGTCGTTGCGACGTGGCCCGGTCCGGACGACGGCGCCGAACTCGACGTCACGCTCGATACGCACTCGGTCGACCTGGATGCGCTGGACCTTGCTGACGCGATCCTGCGCAATGACCGGGGAGAGACGCTGACGGCTCGCCCGTGGGCAGCCCCCAAAGGCGGCCATCACCGCGAGGGAGCCCTGACGTTCGACGGGGACAGCGCGTCATTCCTCGACGGCGCAACGTGGATCGAGTTGGTCCTGACCGGCGTCGGCGACCTTCCCGAGCGCACGCTCCGCTGGGAGGTCGGCCCATGACCGCCATCGCTCGCCCGTTCCGACCGCCGTCGCTCATCGAGCCGCGTTCGATCGCCGCCGGTGTCCTCGCCGCGGTCGCGCTCCTGGCGGTCTACCTCGGCATCATCAGCCTCGCCCAGGGTGTCGAACACGCCGTTGAGCAGCTTGGGACCGATGCCCTGTTCGTGGGCCTCATCGCGGTCGGCTTCGGGACCCAGATCGCGCTATTCGTCGAGCTCCGCACGGTCGATCGGCTGCACCGCTCCGCCGCCGCCGTCACGGCGGCCGGCACCGGGACGAGCGCTGCCGCGATGCTTGCCTGCTGTGCCCATCACCTGGTCGACCTGCTGCCGCTCCTCGGTCTCTCGGCGGCGGCGGTCTTCCTGAACGCCTACCAGACACCGCTCTTCCTAGTCTCCATCGCGATGAACGCCATCGGGGTCGTCGTCATCGCTCGCCAGCTCCGGCGCGCGCGACGAGCTTGCGCGGTCGTCGACGACGCATCCGCGCAAAGCCAGGCCACGACCTACTGACGTTAGCCCGGATTCGGTAAGTCTCAGCCGGCCCTCTTCGCCCGCTAACCTCTCCAGCAAGGATCCCGGCATGGAGACGAACCGTGGACTGCGGATCCCTATCTTCGGCCCCGACTGCGGTGGGGGTGTGAAGCGACCACTGTCGAGCGCCACCTGACCGCGATCCGCGGTGCTTTAGGTGCGTATTGGTGCGCTTGCGATCCGCGATGACATCGTTCCAGGCCTTCGGGTTCAACGCGTCGATCCGACCCGTGGCTCGAGTGGCGCGGGTCGGGCGCCGAAGAGAGCTGGTGTGACCGTCTCGGGCCGCGATGAGCCAGACCTCAGGGCCGGCTGAGACCGGCGCCCAGTCATCGGTGAGTCTCAGGTCGTCCTCATCCCCGGCTCATGCAGTGGCCGCACCATGCCGATAGAGCGCCACGCCGCTACCGAGTGTCGCGCGCGACAGCCGGCGCCAGATGATCGAACGAGCAAGGAGAACGAGATGCAAGAACCGACCGTCATCGTCATGGATCCCGTGTGCGGGATGACGATCGATGCAGGCAACGCGATCAGGATCGATCACGGCGACCAGACCTACTACTTCTGTGACCCTGCATGCGCCGATACGTTCCGGGATGAGCCGGAGCGCTGGACGCTGGACGTTTCGACCGCCAGCGAGGACTGACGTCTCTCGGACGAGTGCTTTCCTAACGACTGCTACAGTAGCGTAGTAGAAGACCAGCCATGCCCTCGGCTTCCGCCAGGGATCAGAAGGGTCAGGTCACCATCGATGGCGCGACGACGCACTGGATCAGCGTCACGAGGGCGCAAGGCGCGGCAGGGAGCTGGGCCAGCTCCGACGAGAGCGCCCGCGTGGCCCGGTGCCGACGGTGGCCGGGACGCGGCGCAGGCCGGCGCTCGGCCAGGCGAGTCCGATCCCCAGGCGCTGGTGGTGTCCTACGCGCTTGAACCTGGCGATGCTGGCGACCCGTACACCGCGACGATCCGGGTGCGCGGCAAGCGGATCGGAGCGGGCAGCCGCCCGACCCCGCGCGACACGTTCAGCCACGACGAGATCGTCCGCGACGTGGTCCCGGGTGGCGGCCCGATCGCGGTGACGAGCTGGATCTACGGGATCGATCCTGGCGAATGGGCGGTGGAGGCGGAGCTGATTGCGCCGGCGGAGCGCGTCGGTCGGCGAGCGTCCGGCGGCCAGCACCAGGCGAAGGGTGCGTCGCTGTCGCGGTCCGCCTGGTCCTGGCGCCGCTGGGACCTCAAGCCAGCGCCGGACGATCTCATCCGGACACGATGGGCGCTGACCGCCCCCTTGGCGCGCACGCCCGCGGTCGTGCCGGGCAGCTTCACGGCACTTGCCATCCTCGGCATCGGCTCCTCGTTCGTCGTCCAGGCGACGCTTCTCGAGCGCCTCGGGCTATCGGTGGGCGCCGGGCTCCTGGTGTCCCTCCTGGCCATCATCGGCGGGATCGTCGGGGCCAAGCTCTGGCACGTGATCCTCCAGGCCAAGCCGTGGCGCGAGACCATCCGCCAGGGATGGTCGGTCGATGGCTTCCTTGTCGCAGCGCCGCTCGTCGCGATCGGTTCGGTGCTTGCCTTCGACATCCCGATCGGCGGCTATCTGGATTCGGCGGCACCAGGGATGTACGTTGCCGTCACCATCGGCCGCCTGGGCTGCTTCCTCACCGGGTGTTGTGCCGGCCGGCCGACGCGGTCCCGTTTCGGCATCCGCTCGTCGGACCGCCGCGTCGTGGCTCGGCGCGTCCCGACCCAGCTGCTCGAATCGCTCACGGGGCTGGTCATCGCCGTCGCCAGTTGGCTCGCCGTCGTCAACGACCTGACCGCGGTGGAAGGCGCGGTGTTCTTCGCGGCGCTGGCGGTCTACGCCATCGTTCGCCAAGGGCTCCTGCGACTCCGTGAGGAGACCCGGGCGTTCTCCTGGCGACGCAGTGCGACCGCCGCGGTGGCGAACCGGTAGGTCTGGTGCCGGGGCTGACTGGTGCGATGGTCCAACCTCCACCAAGCGGCTGTCCGTGCCCAGCGACCCACCATCCCCGATGAATCGTCGTCGTTCCTGCCGCTCGCGGCGCTCGGGTCGATCAGCGGCCTGCTGGCCGCGTGCGGCGTGGTCGACCGATCACCACGGCTGACGTCCAGTCCGGTCGCGACGGACGCCGGACCGCGCCCGAGCGGCGGCCGGCCGCCGCGCAGCGACGGAACACCAGCGCGACGCCGAGGACAGTGTCCGGGTCGCCCGTGCCGCGGGCGTGAAGATCGCCGCGGGGACGGATTTCGGTGGCGGCTCCTCGCGAACCAACCAGCTGGCGTCCGGCGACTTCTTCCTTGCCCACGGCCATCCGCTCAGCGACCGCGCGGCGCTATGGCGTGTCTGGCGCATAGCCTGATGCGCTTACGGCAGAGGACGACCGCTCGATGCCCCGATCCCATCCCTCTGCATCCTGGCCAGGCGTCGGCGGCGCGCGGTCTTCACGAAGGCCATCCACTGGAGGACGGCGACCGTGATCCCCATGACCAGGAGCGGCCAGCGGAACCAGTTGGGCGACGGAGGCTCCCGGTGGAATGACGCCGTGTAGTGGATGAACAGGAAGTAGGCCGCGTGCAGCACGGCGAGGTAGAAGATCACGTGGGCCCCCTGGTGGACCCACTTCCAAGCCTCAGGGCCGATGGTTCTCACAGCCCAGTTGGTCGACGTGGCGGCTAACACCAGCATCCAGGCCAGGGCGACCAACCCGATGAGATTGGCGAGTCCGAACCCGGGCTCAAGCCGAAGCGTGCGGTCGAGTTCGGCCACGAACTCGTAGCCCATCAGACGGCCCAGGTCCCATTGCACCCAGCCGTCAAGGACCAGCGCCGTGTGGACGAGCGCCGTAACCGCGCTCCACACGCCAACCTCCCGTCGCCAGGGCAGGATGCGGACGAAGCGACGCCACAGCCGAGCGGCAGGGCCCAGGAAGAGGCTGGCGAACAGGAGCACGATGGAGGCGTCCCCGAACGCCCGCCACATCCGCATCGTCGGGTCCCAGTCCAAGCGTCCCAACCAGAATCCTGCGACGAGCACGGCCGCGACCGCCGCGGTGGCGACATGGCGGACCGGGGCACCGCGACGCGAGTCGGGGCGCACGACTTCTTGAGACTTCGACGTTCGAGTCACCCCTTGACGGCTATTGGCGCGCGCCATCGGCCCGCGACACGAGCAGTAGTTGACGTGATCTCAACTGACCATCCATGGCGGGCGCATCCTACGACATTCGTGTAGTAAACGTGTGCCGTGGCTCCGCTTCGGGAGATCAACCCGTCTGGCGCGCCTTCGCCTGCCGGCGCGCGACGACGGTCACGACGAGCGCAAGGACCAGCGCCGTCACGGTCACCGCGGTCGCACTCTCCGTCCAGAACTGGCCGGGGAGCAGTTGCACCAGGCGCTGCGTCTCTGGATCGAACATGAAGTTGCCCTGGGGGAAGAACACTCGGTGGAACAGCATCCAGGCCGCATCGAAGAAGAACACCACGGCGATGCCGATGACGACGCCGATGGCGACCAAGCCGCCGGATCCCGCTGCGACGGCTCGCCACGGCCAGGCTCTGCCGCGGTTGGTCGCGAAGACGAGGATCAGCGCCGCCACGGCGATCGCGAGCACCGCCAGCGCACGACGGACCACGTCGAACACGTCGACCATGTGCCCTCGTTCGGTGTCGGTCAGGACGGGCTGCCCACCGACCTCGACGATGAACTGCGGCGGGCCGACGATGACATCGGACAGGATAACGCCCATCACCGTGCGAACCTCGGCGGGCGTGTAGCCGGTGATCTCATCGACGCCGGCACGATCCTGGGCAAACCCGACCCAGATCGGGTTGAAGAAGAGCGCGATGGTCGCGCCGACGATGACGATAACGGTGGATAGGGCAATGACCACGGACACGACCGTCCGCCTGGAGGCCCGCCCCCTGGGTGTGGACGGGAGTGTCGTCATGACGGCCCCCGATCCTTACCGCCCGGTCCGGCTCGGTTCGCCTTGACCAGCGGCGCCTTGCCGGCGGCAGTTCGTGGGATGGACGGTACCTCCTGCCATGTCACGCTGCCCGGCCTGGCACCCAGCGCCTGGACCCCGCGGAGGATCGCGGCTACCGTGGCATCCCCGTCAAAGTCGGGCGCAGGTGTCGCGACGAGGAGCCGGAGGTCGCTCCGCTCCTGGACGACCTGCCATTCGCCGGCGGGCACGCGGTCCAGGACATCGTGGAACACGAGTGGGTGGATGGAGATCATCCCGCCGGACGCGGCCGGCAGCTCGATGACGTCCTCCTTCCGACCCTGGATGCCATCCAGCAGCGCGAAGGTCCGACCGCACGGACACGGTCCGGTGGTTGCCAGGCGGACGCTGTCGCTGAGTTCGTACCGGATGAGCGGCTGCGTTCGGCTGGACAGGACCGTGACGAGGATCCTCGCTCCGAACGCTCCGGGCGGGACCGGGCGGTACGACTCGTCCACGATCTCGGTGATGACGAGGTCGTCGTACAGGTGCAGACCAGCGTGGACTTCGCACTCCGAGGCGATCCCGGCAGACTCCGTCGCCGCGTAGACGTTGAAGGGTGCTCGCCCGTACGCGTCGGAGATTCGTTGGCGGGTGTCGACGGTCAGGACCTCGGAGGCGCTCATGATCGCTTGGGGGGCGATCCGCAGACGCCCGGCGAGCTGTTCCTCCGCGAGGAGCCGGTGCATCGACGCGTAGCCGATGAAGGAGTCCGGTTGGAATTCGTTGAGCCTGGCGACCGTGGACGAGAGCGGGTCCGTCGCGTCGAGCCGTAGCGTCTGGACGAGCGGGTTCCGGACGCTCGCCCCGACCCGGGCAGACTGATGCCATTCGGTGGTCGAACTCACGACGGCGAGTTTCGTCCGGCGGAGGAGGCTCGGGGAGACCCCGGCCCACTCCTGTGCCCGGTTGTACGACGCGATGACGGTCGACCACTCGCTTGGGTCAGCCAGGAAGATCCCGCGCCGACCGGTCGTACCGGAGGTCGAGACCACGCGGTAGCGTCCGGCGAATCGCTCGTCGCCGACGAGATTGCCTAGGTGGGCCTCGACATCAGCGAGCCGGACCGAGCGGTCGGTGACCAGGTCGTCGAAGTTGTCCATCAACTCCGACTTGGTCAGGATCGGCAACTCGTGGAGCGGTCGGTCAAGCAGCCCGGCGTGGAACCGACGATAGAACGGCGACCGCCCGTACGCGTAGGCACGAAGGGTGCGTAGCTCGTCGGCGCGGTGCCGCTCTAGCTTCGCACCTGTCCAGCGCTCGCGGCTCCGCAACTGCGGGCGCTGCAGCATCACTCGGGCAAGCAGGCCTAGGTCCATAGGTGGCGCCTCCGCGCCGGCGATCGATCCGCAACTACCCGGTCAGGCCGCACCATAACGCCGGATTCCTTCAAGTTTGGTGCGCTTCAGGAGCAGTGCATTGACGGCGACCAGGAACGAACTTCCGGCCATGCTGATCGCGGCGATCTCCGGGCGCAGGATCAGCCCGAAGGCCGGGTAGAACAGGCCCATCGCGATCGGGAACGCCACAGTGTTGTAGCCGACCGCCCAGAGCAGGTTCTGCTTCATCTTCCGGACCGTAGCGCGGCTCAAGGCGATCGCGCCCAGGACGTCGACAGGGTCGCTCTTCATGAGGACCACGTCCGCGGTCTCAACGGCCACGTCGGTGCCGGCCCCGATGGCGATCCCGACGTCCGCCTGGGCCAGCGCCGGCGCGTCATTGATGCCGTCCCCGACCATCGCCACGAGCTTGCCGGTCGACTGGAGCTCCTTGACCTTGTCGGCCTTCTGGCCGGGCAGGACCTCGGCGAAGACCGTGTCCAGCCCGAGCTCTGCGGCGATCCGATCGGCGGTCGCCTGGTTGTCGCCGGTGAGCATCGCGACCTGGATCCCGAGGTTGTGCAGGCGCTCGATCGTCTCCTTGGCGCTCGGACGGACCGCGTCGGCGATCGCGATCAGACCGCCCGCCTGGCCGTCGACAGCGACGCGAACGACGGTCCGGCCCGCGCCTTCCAGCTCGTCAGCGCGGGCCTGAAGGCTGTCGAAGTCGATCGTGCGGTCACGCATGAGTTTCGCATTCCCGACGAGGACGGCCCGGCCATCGACCGTGGCCTCCAGCCCGTGGCCCGGAACGGCGTTGAAACCGCTCGCGTCAACGAGGGCCAGCTGGCGCTCCTTCGCCGCGTCGACGACGGCCTGGGCCAGTGGATGCTCGCTTGATCCCTCGGCCGAGGCCGCCAATCGCAGGACATCGTCATCGCTGACCCCTGCGGCCGCACCGACCAGCTCGACGACGCGGGGCTGCCCGACGGTCAGCGTGCCGGTCTTGTCGAAGATCACCACACCGATCTTCGAGGCCTGCTCGAGAGCAGTCGCGTTCTTAAACAGGATCCCGTTCATGGCACCCAGACCCGTGCCCACCATGATCGCCGTCGGCGTGGCCAGACCCAGGGCATCCGGGCAGGCGATGATCACGACCGTGATCGCGAGGGTGAGCGCGAAGACGAACGTCGAGCCGCCGATCGTGAACCACCCGAAGAAGGTCAGGAGGCCCAGGATGACGGCCGCCGCCACCAGCCACTGGGCGGCCCGGTCGGCCAGTCGCTGGGCCGGGGCCTTCGAGTTCTGGGCAAGCTGGACGAGCTTGACGATCTGCGCCAGCGCCGTGTCCGCGCCGACCTTGGTCGCCTTGAACCGGAAGGTGCCGGTCTTGTTGATCGATGCCCCGATGACAGCGGAGCCAACCGTCTTGTCGACCGGCACGCTCTCGCCGGTGATCATCGATTCATCCACGCTCGAGGCGCCGTCGACGATGACGCCGTCGACCGGGACCTTGTCCCCGGGCTTGATCAGGACGATGTCGCCGATGACCACCTCGGCCGTCGGGATCTCGATCGGCGCACCGTCGCGGATGACGGTCGCCTTCGGTGGCGTCAGGTCCAGGAGCGCCTTCATCGCGTTCGACGCACCGGCTCTCGCACGCATCTCCAGCCAATGGCCGAACAACACGAACGTGAGCAGGACGACCGCGGCCTCGTAAAAGACCTCGCCCTCGAACAGGAAGGTCGCCGCGACGCTGAACAGATAGCCGCTGCCGACCGAGAGCGCGACGAGGACGGACATGTCCAGGGTCCGATGACGGAGCGCCCGATACGCGCCGACGAAGAACATCTTCCCGCTCCACGCGACCGCGGGCGTGGACAGCAGGAAGGCAAGGATGTTGGGGTCCATCCCGAACGGGGTCCCGAGGCGGAGGCCGAAGACCTCCGTTGCGAGGGGCGAGTACAGGAAGATCGGGATGGCGAGGATGAAGGCGACGACGAACCGGTTCCGCATGTCTCGGACCATCGCGTCCATCGTCATGCCGCCGCCGTGGCCCATGCCGTGGGCCATCTGCGCCATCTCGCCCTGCACGGGCGCCCCGTTCGCCCGGGCTGACATCGCCATGGCGTGGCCGGCGTGCTCCACCTCGATGTCCCCGGGCATCGCTGGCGCCGCCACCGGGGCAGCCATCGCGTGGCCGGCGTGCGCGCTGCGGTCCACGTGGGCGGCTCCTTGGGGCACCGTGCTCCCGACGACCGCCGGCTGCTCGTCCTGGCAAAGATGAGAAGGCACGATCTCGCCGCCACAGCGGCAACCGAAGCGCTCGATCACCGCACGAACACCCTCCGCGCTGAGGACCGTCTCGTCGAACTGGACGGCGACGGTCTG
The DNA here is from genome assembly GCA_051306295.1 of Candidatus Limnocylindrales bacterium. Classification (GTDB taxonomy): domain Bacteria; phylum Chloroflexota; class Limnocylindria; order Limnocylindrales; family CSP1-4; genus SPCO01. The sequence continues at coordinate 8,286 of JBPPMZ010000070.1, read as the reverse complement.
GGAGACGGGGTTCGCCTCCGCGGACTCGATGCCTGGCTCGCGGCGCAGGTAGGTTTCGAGTCCCACCGCGCTACTCGCGCGCAGGAGCCCCCCTGCTTCGAAGATGCTGCTGATCACTGCTTGCTCCATTCGCCATGTCTCGCTGGATGTGCGTACGATGCCGCATCACGACAGTGCTGTCGTAGGTCGCGTCGTTCCCGGCCTCGCCACCAGCTGTCGTGACCGCTGGAGTCGATCGTCCACCGCGAAGCTGAGGGCCGGATGAGGCGGGGCTGAGAAGGCTCCAGCCACCCCGCACCCCTTCCATACCACGGAGACCGCGCATGAATCGCTTTCATCGCTGGTACTGCGGCACCCGACTGTGGGCACGGGAGATCTCCCATGTCGCGTCGTGGGCGCTCCAGGACAATCAGCTGGGCCCCGATGTGCTCGAGATCGGACCCGGTCGAGGTCACACGACGGGATTGCTGCGTCGTCGGGTGGACCACCTGACCGCCGTGGAGATCGACCCGGTGCTGGCCGACGGCGTGCGCTCCCGCTTCGCGTCCGCGGCGAACGTCGAGGTCGTCACCGGCGACGCCACCGATCTTCCGTTCGACGACCAGAAGTTCAGCGGCGCGGCGTGCTTCACGATGCTGCACCACGTCCCGTCGGCGACCCTCCAGGACCGTGTCCTCGGCGAGGTGCATCGGGTCCTGCGGCCCGGGGCCGTCTTCGTGGGATCCGACAGCACCTCGACGGTCCTGTTTCGCCTCGCCCACCTCCGCGACACCATGGTGCTCGTCGACCCCGATACGTTCGGCGCGCGCCTCGAGGCGGCCGGGTTCGCGGACGTGAGGGTCGAGGTCGGCGAGCGCGCCTTCCGGTTTCGGGGCCGGCGGCAGTAGCGCCGATGTCCGTTCTGGACATCGGACGACCCTGTGGACGCGCGGATCGCGCAATCGAGCGGTGCGTCCGTGGCCGAGCGAACTAGACAGGCGACCGCAGTCGCGCCCCGTGTCGGATCTCGGGATCGCGCCTTCGCAGTGCCGGCCCTCGTCGAGGTCGAGCCTGTTACCGACTTCAGTGGCTCTTCACTCGATTCGGACTGTCCCGGGAATGACCACGTTGCTCATTTTCGGGGCGGCTCGTCTTCACCGCGAGCGAAATCGCCTGCCAGCGCAGTCGGATCGGCTGGTTCGCCCTCCTGGCCGGTGGCGAAGTCGCCCTTCGGCTGGACCGTTCCAGTGCGGGGCGTGGCTTCCTGGCCGGCGGCGAAGTCGCCCTCGAGCGTGCCGGGCACGACATGCGTCTTCGACGAACCTTCCGCGAAATCACCCCGGTGCGCGGGATCGGCTGGCTCCTGTGTCTCGCCAGCGGCGGGGTCGGCTTTGGGCTGGATCCGTCCATGCGGTGCGGCTGCCTCATCGTGCGACATAACGTTCGCCTCCAGTGCGTCCTGCTGCAAGGCGGTCGGGCCGATCGCCTCCTTTGTCGATGGTCATGAGCGCAACCTCCTGGAACACGATGCGCTGGCCGGGTTGTCCACGAGCGGATGACGACGTCCGGCAGGGAGTCGGATGACCTCGAATATGTCGACCGTACGGCGCACTATCGTTGAGTCTTCACCTACGGAATCATGAGGCCACACCCTGAGACGGCTGTGAGGCGAACCTGAGGCGCGGCTGAGAAGGTGGCGCGGACGCGTCCCTACGCTGAGTACACCGTGCATCTGGCGGACGGCTCATGAATCGACGGCGCTGGGGGATGGTCTGACCGGCTCGTTCGCGGGCGGTTCTCATAGGACGATCCCGCCCGCGAGGCGGACGAGCCGTCGATCGAGGCTGCACGACCTCGAAGGGCGCTCGCGTATCGTTCGGCCGATGGGCTCCTGAGGATCGCCGGATTTAGCCGGGCGCGATCGGCGAACACTTCCTGCATCTCCTCGGGACCGGCGTCGGCCTGTGGCTGCTACCTGCCCGACAGGTTCAGCCAGGCATCCGATGAGCCGGCTGATTATCTGGCCCGTGGCCTGCTTGAAGATGAACAGGATGGCGACCGTGGCCAGGAGGCCGACCAGAGAGTCCGCGAGCGGGAAGCCGAGCCACACCCCGGCGACGCCGGCGACAACGGCCGGCGAGGTGAGCCCGTCGGTGCGGCGTGATAGCCGTCCGCGATGAGCGCGGCAAAGCCGATTTCCCTCCCCACCCGGATTCGGTACAGGGCGACCGCCTCGTTATCGGCAAAACCGATGACGCCGGCCGCCGCGACGAGCGGCATGTTCGTGATCAGGATCGGTTGATGAGTCGAGCGATCGATTAGTAGCCGGCGATTCCCAGGCAGGCCCACGGCGCCGGAGCGCTTGGACCGGGCCGAGTGCGACGGCCACAAAGGCGATGACCACCCCGAGCGCCGCGACCGAAAACCAACGAGGCGCGCGAGGCGCCGATCGGCTCACTCGGCGTCCGTCAGCCGAACTGCGAGCCGCTGGTCACCCGCGATCTCGAATGCGACGTTCACCCGCGTCGCCGTGGCCATGTGCTCGCGCAAGTGGTTGGCCGGAAAGGCGCCGTCGGTGAGTTCGAGATCGCCGATCGAGAAGGTCATCTCAGTTCCGGCCGTGGTTCGAAGGGTGAAGCCGCGGACGTCGGTGAGCGACGACTGATCGACGGCGGTGACGATCCCGGCGGCCGAGGTCGGCGCAATGGTGTCGATGGCCGCCCTCATCTCTTCAGCCGCGAGGATGGTCTCGAACTTCTCGGTGACCTTCCCAGCAGCATCGACCACGAACACCCATGGCTCCGAGGGCAGGCCGAAGGCGTCCGTCCAGGGTGCGGTCTGGAGTTGGCCGTCGGCCGACAACTCCGGCTGCAGTCGGCCGTCGGTGAAGACCATCTTGTAGGGCTCGACGTTGATGAACGTCACGGTCGGGAAGTCCGCCGCCACGCCCTTGACCACCTCGAGGGTCGGTCCGCAGACGGCGGTCTGGCAGAAGGCCGGAGTGGCGAACACCAACACGAAGGGCTGCTTGGCTGCCAAGGCGTCGGCCACCGAAGTCTGGTAGAAGCGTTCCTCCGGTGCCTTGTCGGTCGAGACCTTGGCCACCTCGCCGTCCACGTCGGCCAGGGTCGGGGTGTCCACGCTCGGAGCCGCTGCGCCGATGGCCGGCGTCCTGCCCGTCTCGGTCACGTCGTAGTCGGCCCGAACTGTTTGGGTCGCACCGTCAGGGAGAGTGGCCGTGAACCGGGTGCCCCAGCGGCCGGCCTTCGGGTACTGGATGTCCGCGGCATACAGGCCGCGTTCGCCGTCGATGGCCCACAGGAAGCGGGCGTCCGCCTCAAAGGCCACGGAGTCCTCGGCCGCGGCGACGTCGTAGAACTCCAGGTGGACCGCGACGTCCGGCGCCGCGATCAGGTTGTTGGCGGGATCGGTCAGGGAAAACAGCCAGCGGTTCGGACCCTTCGTGATCTCGGAACTGACGATGATCGGCAGGATCGCCGGCCCCGCGGCAGAAGGAGCGGACGAGGCCGGAGCGACCGATGGTGGGGTGGTGGTAGCAGCCGAGCCGCACGCCGCCAGGACGAACGCCAAGGTGACGATGACCGCTTTCATACGTGAGCGATCTCCTCCAGCCGACGGCGGTCGGCTGCTTCCAGTTGGAATGTGGAGTGGTCGATGTCGAAGATGCCGGCTAGGCAGGTGCACAGATGGTCGAGGACGGCTGGCGGATCAGCGCCAGGGTCGAGGACCACGTGCGCCGAGACCACATTGAGACCCGACGTGATGGTCCAGGCGTGCAGGTCGTGCACATCCTGAACGCCGGGTGCCTCCAGGATGTGACTGCGCACCAGGTCCATGTCGACGCCCTTGGGCGTGGCCTCGAGGAGCACGTCAACGGCCTCACGAAGCAGGCCGTAGGTCCGCGGCAGGATGAGCAGGCCGATGGCCACCGAGGCCAGCGTGTCCGCCTGGGTCCAGCCGGTGACGGCGATGACGATGGCGGCAACGATGACCGCGGCTGAGCCCGCGAAGTCGCCCATGACCTCGAGGTAGGCACCGCGCATGTTCAGGCTCGAGGCTTGGGCCTCGCGGAGGAGATAGAGCGAGATGGCGTTGGCCGCGAGGCCGAGGAGAGCCACGGCGAGCATCAGCCCGGAGGTCACCTCGCCAGGATCCGAGAACCGCTGCCACGCCTCGTAGAGGATGAAGGCGGACACCCCGAACAAGAGCACGGCGTTCACGACCGCGGCGAGGATCTCCAAGCGGAGGTAGCCAAAGGAGCGTGCGCGGTCTGGCGCGCGTCCTGCGATCCAGATGGCCCCCAGCGCAAGGCCGATGCCGATGACGTCGGTGAGCATATGCCCGGCATCTGCGAGGAGCGCCAGGGAGTTCGACGCTAGGCCGCCGATCACTTCGACGATCAGGACGGCAAGGGTGACGCCGAAGACGATGACCAGCCGGTTGCGGCTGGCGTTGGCTGCCGAGTGGTGCTGCAACATCAGGCCACAGCCTCGGCGGCGTGCGCGGCTGCGTCCAAGACCAGGCGGCGGATGTGGGCGTCGTCGAGCCGGTAGTAGGCCATCCGCCCGACCTTGTTGCGGGTGACAACGCCGCGCTCGCGCAGGAACCGCAGTTGATGACTGAGCGCCGACACGCTCATCCCGAGGACCAGCGCCATATCGCAGACGCACAGGTCGTCGGCGATCGCCAGCAGGTGCAGGATGCGAGCCCGCGAGGGGTCGGCCAAGACGGAAAAGAGCCCAGCGACGGTGGCCGAACCGTGCTCACTGAGACTCCGCCCCAGAACTGGCCGGATGGCGTTGGGGTGGAGGCAGGCGACGTCGCAGCCGTCGGCATCTATCGCCGAGCCGAAGACCTCAGTCGTCATCGTCTTCACCTCGAAGTGCCTCGAGGCCCTCTCGGACCAGGAGCACGGTGATGCCCAGGGCCGCAACCGGGTCCGCCCACCACAGCCCGAAGACGGCGTTCAGCGCGAGGCCGACCAGGGCGACGATGGACAGGTACCAGCAGGCGTAGGTCTGTTGGGCGTCGGCGATCATGGCCCGGCTTCCGAGGGCCTCCCCGGCCCGGCGCTTGGCCCGAGCCAGCCAGAGCATGACCACGATCGAAACTGCCGTCAGGGCGATGCCGACCGGGCTGGCGTCCGGTGCCTCCTGGTTCACCAGCGTGCGGACAGCCTCGAAGGCTACGTAGGCCGCCAGCAACAGGAAGGCGATGCCGACGAGCCGCTCGGCCCGCTCCTCGATCCGCTCGACCGCTTCCTCGTCGTGCCGTCCGCGCGTCTCGGCCATCAGTCGCCAGATGATCACCGCGCCCGAGATGGTCTCGACGAAGGAGTCGACGCCGAAGCCGATGAGGGCGATGCTCCCGGCCGCGATGCCCGCGCCGACGGCGATGATCCCTTCGAGTACGTTCCAGCCGACCGTCAGGTACTCGAGTTGGAGCCCTCGCTTGAGGTTGACAGGTCGAAGGTCAGCAATGGCCACGGTACTCCCAGGAGGCGACACTTGAGTGATCGCTCAAGTGTACCCGACGCGCCGGCAGAACCAGGGAGATGCCATTCGGACCACCGTCTGGGTTCCCTGGAGCCGACCCTTCCGGATCCAGCTACGGACGGTCTGGCCGCCCACGCCGAATCAGTCGTCGACAGCGTTCGTGATCTGGTGCGGCAGGCGCAAAGAAGCGAACGTGACGCGACGTGATGGTGCCGATCGCCGACATCCCCGTCGCGTCCACATCCGTGCCGGCGATCGTGGCAGTCCCGCGACTGGCCCGCCATGGATTCGGACTGATGCACGAACGTGACGGATCACTGGTCCTGGGGTCCGGGTGACGTGGAACAGCCATGCAGAGTCTGGCGCATGCTCGGGCAGCGTCGTCGCGACCGCGGCAGCCGCCGTGGAGGCTGTGCGGTCTGAGGGCGCTCAGACCGTCAAGAGGATGGCGAAGCCGAGCGCCAGGGTCACGACCGCCAGGACCACCTTGGTGCCCCCAGCGTGCTCCAGGTGCCAGCGGTTGATGACCCGGATCAAGCGAGGGCGACTGGCCAGGACGAGCAGGGCCACGAGCGGGGTGATGTAGGCCAGGTTGTAGAGCGCGAGGCCCCCGAGGCCGGCCGTCACGGTCCCGCTGGCGCCCAGCATCGCGACGACCCCCAGATACACCGCCCCGCTGCACGGCACCGTGCACAGGCCGATGAGGACCCCGCCCCCGAAGAGGGCGACGGGCGAACTCGACCGGGCCCAGGCCCGCATCCGGCCGTGCATGGCCTGCGGAGCTTCCAGCTTCCACGACGCATCGGGTAGCAGGATGTCGCGGATCATCCACAGTCCCAGGCCGATGGCGATCAGGGCGGCGATCCGACTCGGTAGGTGGTTGGCCCCGAAGTCCGCCAGGGAGCTGATGGTGGTCAGGAGGCCCAGGCCGAGCAGGAAGTACGTCACGAGGACGCCCAGCACGAAGAAGATCCCCAGGCCAAGCACCGCGCGACTGGCGCCCTGGGTATCCGGCGTCTCACCGGGCCCGGCTGTCGCGAGCGACTGGCGCGCGGCCAGCCCGAGCGCGAAGGTGGCGAACAGGATCAGCACCCCAAACGCACATGGATTGAAGCCGTCCAGGAATCCCGCGGTGAGAATGACTGGCAGGCTGAGATCAGTGAGGGTTGCGTGGCCTGCCGCACTCGGACTGACCAGGAAGACGGCCAGAGCCGACGCTGTCAGCACGCCGGCCGCGATCAGCAGGAGCAGCCGCGGGCGAGCGGCCGTCAGGCCCTGGGACGACCTCACGCGGTCACCGTGAGCTCACCCCGCATCGACGGGTTCTCCTTGCCGCCGCAGCAGATGTCGCAGTAGAACGTGAACGTGCCGGGCGTCGTCGGAGCCGTGAACTCGAAGACCTCGCTGCTCTCTGGGCCGACCTTCCAGTCGATCCCGAGCTTCTCGATCGCGAACTGGTGCCAGCCGCCACCATCGCTGTGGAAGGCGGTGTCCATGCTGCTGAACTCAACCTTGACGGTCTGACCAGCCTTGATCGTCAGGGCCGGCGGTTCGAACCCGCCCATGCTGGCGTGCACCTGTACGGCGGTCACGTCCGTGGCGGCCGGTGGCAGAAGGCGACCGACGACGAGCGACAGCGCCAGCGCGCCCACACCCAGCGCGATCACCGCGAACGCCGCAACGCGGATTCGCCTTCCGGGACGCCGCTCGTCCGCGGCGGACCGCCGGCTCGATGGTCGATCGGACGGTTGTGCTACGGGGTGCGATCGGTCGTGCTGGGTGCTCATGCGAGGGGTCCTTTCGCTGTGTTTGGCTCGGGAGGGCTCGGCCGCCGGCTGCGTCGCCGTCTGCCGGGTGAGATCGATCGCCCGATGGCGGTCCAGAGCAGGGTGTCGACTTCTTGCCAATCGGTATCCGGCGGCAGGCAGTCCTGCAGCTCCAGTTCGACGAGGCGGACCAGCAGCGAGTCGATGGATCCCCGAGCGGCGAGCAGTTGCTGCGCCACCGACCCGAACGGTCGCTCGTCCGCAAGGAGATGAACGAGCGCGCCGACCTGCCCATTGACACGACGGGCATGACTGACGAGCGCGGCCCGGTCCGGGTTGCCGAGGGACGTCGTCATGGGGTCACGAAGACCGCGCCGGTCATCCCGGCGGCCGCGTGGCCCGGCAGGGAGCAGATGAAGTTGTGCGTCCCGGGCTCGGTGAACGTCAAGGTGATCGTCCGCGTCTCACCGGGTTCCAGGATCGACTCCACCCCTTCCAGGCCCGGCATGTGGAGCGACGGGAAGTTGAGGTCGTGACGCTCCGAACCGTTGTTGGTGAGCCGCACCGTCATGGGGACGCCGACCTTCGCGTCGAGCCGGCTCGGTTCGAAGCGCATGTCATCAAGGACGATGACGCCCGACCGGCCGTCGTTGGCGCCGTCGTCCTGACGCGTCGCCGCGTTGGCGACCCCGAGGACGACCACGACAGCGGCTGCGATGACGATCCCGGTGCTGCGTTTCATCTCGCAACGGTGGGCGTCCTGGCTGAACGACGTGTGAGTCGCGCCTGAGCATCACCTGAGAGAAACGGTGACCAGAGGCGGGCCTCAGTACAGCTTGAGCGGGTCGATGAGGCGACCGTCCATCTCGATCCGGAGGTCGAGGTGGGGACCCGTTGCCCGGCCGGTAGCCCCCACCCGGGCGATCCGCTGGCCGGCCACCACCACTTGTCCCCGGTCCACCGTTACCACCTGGTTGTGGTTGTAGGTCGAGACCATCCCGTCGGGGTGACGGATGACGACCACG
>JBPPMZ010000069.1:0-85366 GCA_051306295.1 Candidatus Limnocylindrales bacterium | reverse complement strand
CTTCGAGCCCTTGCCGCGCCCGCCGGTGGCACTACCCGAGGATGCGACCGCGCGGGCCGTGGCGGCCCTCGCCCGGGCCAGCACCTTCCGCGTCGCGGCCGCGACCTGCGGTCTCGCGTCGTCGGGGAGTGGCGTCGTCGTCGCCCGCGAGTACATCGTGACCAATGCGCACGTCGTCGCCGGGTCACGATCGGACGGCGTCGCTGTCATCGCTGCCGACGGCGATCGGAGCGACGCCCGCGTCGTCTTCATCGACCCAGGCCTGGACGTCGCAGTGCTGCACGTCCCGCGCCTGGATGCTGCGGCCATGCGCTTCGCGACCAACGACCCGGAACGTGGCGCCGTCGGCGCCGCGCTCGGCTATCCGGGAGGCGGGCCGCTGACCATCGTCCCGGCGGCGGTCACGGGCGCCTATCCGGCCACCGGTCGCGACATCTATGGGACGACCACGATCCGTCGCCAGATCCTGGAACTGCACGCCCGGATCGATCGCGGCGACAGCGGCGGACCGTTCGTCCTCGTCGATGGCACGATCGGCGGCCTGGTCTTCGCCGAGGCACGCACGGACGAGGACGTCGGCTACGCCCTGTCACCCACGGAGGTCGCCCGCCGGATCACGCCAGCGTTCAGCCGGACGGGCGCCGTCGATACCGGAGACTGCGTCCGCTAGTGGGGCAGGTGCGGCTCAAGGGATGCGACTCGCTGCGCCACCGCATGCAGGACGGCGTGCTGGATCCCCGGATGGTCGTGCAGGAGCGAGTTGAACTCGCGTGACCCCAGGACGAGGAGGCGGCACGGGGTCGTCGTCGTGACCGTCGCGGTCCGCGGGATGTTGCCCAGCATGGCGAGCTCCCCAAAGAAGTCGCTTGGCCCCATGTCGCGCAGGTGCTCGCCGTCACGATCGACCCGGACCTGGCCATCGACGATGACGAAGAACTCGGTCGCTCGATCGCCCTGGCGGGCGACGACCTTGCCGGCGACGATGTCGACTTCCTCGCACAGCCGACCGACCTGTTCGAGCTCCTTGCGGTTCATGCCGGCCAGCAACGGCACCTTGGCCAGCAACGCGAGCTTCTGGTCCATCGTGGGGCTCATCCCTCCTGCTTTCGGCGCGGGGTACCGTTCAGCGTCCGGGCAGCATATCCGCTGCGGCTACCCTCGGGAAGAGCAATGAGGGCGTTGCGCGGTCGATATGCTGCAGGGATGCGTCGATCGCTCTCGTCGCTCGCTCCGGCCCTCGTCGCCTTGCGCTTGACCGCGACCGATCCCGACCTGGGTCGGCTCCTCTTCTCCTGGTTCGCCGTCAACGCGGGCAAGTGGGCCTTCCTGGTGACGAACCTGGTCCTGGCGTACGAGACTGGCGGGACCATCGCCGTCGGCGTCCTGGGCTTGTTCCGATTCCTGACGCCCACGATCCTGGCCCCGTTCGCGGGGCTGCCGACCGTGCGCTGGCGACCGGAAGCGGTCCTGCGCGCTAGCAACGCCATCCGGGCAGCCGCCATCGTCCTGGCCATCGTCGTCATCGGCGTGGACCTGCCGATCGAACTGCTGTATGTCGTGGTCGCCCTGGAGGCGGGGGTCGGGGCGTTCAGTCGTCCCCTCCACATGGCGCTCCTTCCCGCTGTCGCTCGCACGCCGAGCCAGTTGGTGGGCGCCAATGTCGCCTCCAGCGCCGCCGAAGGCCTGGGCACCTTCGTCGGCCCGGCCCTGGCGAGCCTGTTGATCGTGGTCGCCGGCCCGATCGCTTCGAGCGTCGCTGTGTTCGCCATCTATCTCGTCGGCGTGGCCGCGCTCCTTGGCGTGCAGGTCCCGGCCGTCGGGCGCACCCCGGCGACGGCCCGGGGAGCGCTGCGCCAGATGTCGACCGGTGTCCGCGCCCTTGCCCGCTTCCCAGGACCACGGTGGGTCGTTTTGGACCTGGGGTTCCAGACGTTCGTCCGGGGGCTGTTGACGGTGCTCGTCGTCTTCGCATCGATCGAGCTTCTCGGGATGGGCGACCCAGGCGTCGGCACCTTGAACGCCGCCATGGGCTTGGGCGGCATCATCGGAGCGGTCGGGGCCATCGTCCTGGCCGGGCGAGAACGCCTCACGCCGGCGTTCGTGCTTGCCCTGGCGGCGTGGGGAGCACCGATCGCCCTCATCGGGCTTGTCCCCGTGCCGCTGGTCGCCGTCTTCGCCACGCTGGCGGTCGGCGTCAGCAACACCCTGCTCGACGTATCGGGCTTCACGCTCGTCCAACGCCTGACCCCGAACGAAAGCCGGGTGGGTGTCCTTGGGTTGATCGATGGCGTAGCCAATGGCGGCGTCGCGCTGGGCGGTGTCACCGCGCCGTTCCTGATCGAGCTGCTGGGCATCCGCGGCGCGCTCATCGCGACCGGCGCGATCCTGCCGATCGCCGCGATCCTGACGTGGTCACTCCTGCGCCGGGTCGATGAGGGCGGGCCCGCCGAAGCGCGGCGTGTCGAGCTCCTGCGGACCGATCCTCTGTTCGCGCCGCTGTCGCTCGCGACCGTCGAACACCTGGCGTCGCACCTCGAGCCCGTGTCGTACGACGACGGAACCTGGCTCATGCGTGAGGGCGAGCCTGGCCGGGAGTACGTCCTGATCGACGCGGGCACGGTGGAGGTCTCACAGGCGGGTCGCGTGCTGCGGACGATGGGTCCGGGCAACGGGGTCGGTGAGATCGCCCTGCTCCACGATGTGCCGCGGACGGCGTCCGTCCGGGCAGTCGGGCCTGTGTCGGCCTACAGCCTGGACCAGGATGCGTTCCTGGAAGCGGTGTCCGGGCACGCCGCCAGCCGGGCGAGGGCCTCGGCGCGGGCACAGGAACGCCTGACCACCGACGCCGAGGCGCGCGACTTACACTGACGACCCGACCGATCCCACGGTCCGATTCGTCCTGCTTCCGCCCTCGACCCACGCCGGAGACGCCAGCCCCGATGTCCGACCAGCCCGCCGACCACCCCTACGACCGACCCTCCGACCCGGCCAAGCGCCACTCTGCCGCCCTGACCGACGGGCCGGATCGCGCCGCGGCGCGCGCGATGCTCAAGGCCATCGGCTTCACCGATGAGGACCTCGCCAAGCCGTTGATCGGCGTCGGCACGTCGTGGATCGAGACCATGCCGTGCAACTACAACCACCGCCGCCTGGCCGAGCACGTGAAGGCCGGGATCCGGGCCGCGGGCGGCACGCCCATGGAGTTCAACACCATCAGCGTCAGCGACGGCGTATCGATGGGCACCGAGGGGATGAAGGCCTCGCTCGTGTCGCGGGAGATCGTCGCCGACTCGATCGAGCTCGTCGTGCGCGGCCATCTGCTCGATGGGGTGGTGTGCGTCATCGGCTGTGACAAGACCGGGCCTGGGGCGGCGATGGCGCTGGGTCGCCTGGATGTCCCAGGGTTGATCCTGTACAGCGGCACGATCTACCCGGGCACGATCGGCGGCCGGCGCAACGCGACGGTCGTCAGCGTCTTCGAGGCCATCGGGGCGTACCGCGCGGGCAAGATCACGCTCGACGAGCTGTACGAGGTGGAGCAACTCGCGTGCCCGGGCCCGGGTGCGTGCGGTGGGCAGTTCACGGCCAACACGATGGCCACCGCCCTGGAGTTCCTCGGGCTCGCCCCCGCCGGGCTCAACGGCATCCCGGCCGAGGATCCGGCCAAGGACGCTGCTGCCTATCGGTCCGGCGAGCTCGTGATGGACCTCGTCCGCGCCGATGCTCGGCCGTCGCGCTTCGTGACCCGCGAGAGCCTGGAGAACGCCATCGCTTCGGTGGCGGCTACGGGTGGCTCGACCAATGGTGTGCTGCATCTGCTGGCCATCGCCCACGAGTACGGCATCGCCCTCGATATCGACGAATTCGGGGCCATCGCCGACCGCACCCCGGTCATCGCCGACATGCAGCCTGGCGGTCGCTACACCGCGGCCGACATGTACGACGCCGGCGGCGTCGGCCTCGTCATGCGCGAGCTGCTCAAGCGCCCTGGGCTCCTGCACGGCGATGCCCCGACGGTCGATGGGCGGACGATCGCGCGGATCGCCGCCGAGACACCCGAAGCCGACGGCCAGCAGGTCGTCGTCGCCATCGACGCCCCGCTCAAGGCGACCGGCGGCCTGGCCATCCTGCACGGCACACTGGCCCCCGACGGGTGCGTCGTGAAGCTGGCCGGCCACGAGCGACGCCACCACCGTGGGCCGGCGCGGGTGTTCGACTCCGAGACCGAGTGCTACGCGGCCGTGCGCGATCGCCGCATCCAGCCGGGCGATGTCGTGGTGATCCGCTGGGAAGGCCCGGTCGGTGGGCCGGGCATGCAGGAGATGCTGAGCGTGACGGGCGCGCTGGTCGGCGAGGGCCTGGGCGACTCGGTCGCGCTCATCACCGACGGCCGGTTCAGCGGTGGGACCCACGGCCTGATGATCGGCCACATCGCGCCCGAAGCGGCCCTCGGCGGACCCATCGCCATCGTCGAGGAGGGCGACACGATCATCATCGACGTCGATCGCAAGGCCCTCGACCTCGACGTGCCCGCCGATGTCGTCGCCCGCCGGCTCGCGGCCTGGACGCCGCGCTCCCCGAACTACCCGGGTGGGGTCATGGCCAAGTACGCGGCGCTCGTCGGGTCGGCGTCCCAGGGAGCCGTCACGACCGGACCGCGGATGACCGCGAACCTCACGCGCCCACCGCGTGTCGGCTGAGGTTCGCACGCGGGTCCCCGGCCTGCGGATCGGGATCAAGACCTCCCCGCAGGCAGTCGACTGGGCGACGCTGGACGGCGCGTGGCGCCAGATCGGGCAGCACGACGTCTTCGACTCGGTCTGGATGAACGACCACCTGACCGATGTCGCGCACGAGTTCCACGGCCCCAGCCTGGAGGCGCTGACCGCGATGGCCGCGCTGGTCCACCACGTGCCCGGGAAGTGGGTCGGTCACGCCGTCCTGTCCTCGACGTTCCGACACCCGGCCGTGCTGGCCAAGGCGGCCACGGTCATGGATCACGCCACGGGTGGTCGGTTCATCGTCGGGCTCGGGGCGGGCTGGCACGAGGGCGAGCACCTCCCGTTCAGCATCCCGATGCCGCCGATGCCCGAACGCTTCGACCGCTTCGAGTCGGCCGTTCACGTCCTGCGCGCGCTGTGGTCCGCAGAGGCCGCGACGACTCCCGGCGTGACCCGACCCGACCGGTTCTATCCGCTGGCCGACGCGACGAACCAACCACCGACCCTGACGGCCGGCGGCCCCCCGCTCTTCCTGGGCGGTCAGAAGCGTCGAGGCATCGCGTTGGCCGCGGCCGTGGCCGATGGCTGGCTGCTGCCCTCGATCGTCAGCCCTGGCCAGCCGGCCGACCTCGACTACTTCAGCGACCGCCGCGACGCGATCCTGGCCGCCCTCGCCGATGCCGGTCGCGATCCCGCCGGGTTCGCCATCGTCGCGCAGGTCGGCACCGGTCGGACGGCGGCGGATCGGGCGTGGGCCCTGGACCAGGCCCTCGACGCCATCCGCCTGGGAGCGGCGGCCGTCATCCTGGGCCTGCCACCCGATCTGGGCGCCGCAGGCGTGGAGGCTCTCGCCCGCGAGGTCGCGAAGCCCCTGAGCGAGGCATGGAGGAACGCGTGATCGACGCCGTCACGATCCGACCGGCCACGAGCGAGGCGGACCTCGCGATCCTGGTCGCGCTCACGGACCTCGAGGCACGGCCGGAACTCGTCGTCGGTGTCCACGCCGTGGCCCTCGACGCGTTCGACGACATCCCGGGCGGCGACGACCCGATGGCCGCCGGCGACCTCCAGGAGTTTCGCGCTCGGGACGTCGATCGACCGGGCATCCCACCAGGGGCGTTCAAGGTGGCGCTCGACGAGACGACCGGTGAGGTGGTGGGCTACGCCAGCCTGATGATGATCCCGGGCTCGACGACCGCGGCCTGGCACGATATGACGGCCGTGCGCCGGTCGTGGCGAGGTCGTGGGATCGCCACGGCACTCAAGGTCGCGACCATCGCCTGGGCGATCGAGCACGGCCTCACCGCCCTCGAGACCGGCAATGACGAGGAGAACGCCGGGATGCGGGCGGTCAATGGCCGGATGGGCTATGCGGCGCTGCCCGACGAGGTCACGATGCGCGGTCCCCTCTTCCTGCCCCACAGCACGACGGGCGGCAAGGGGGCATCATGACCCTCGTGACCGACGCGCGACCCACCCCGGACCTGCCCGCAGACCCCGACGCCTACGACTCGCCACGGTCCGTCCGGGCGCGAGCCAAGGGCCTCGATGCGCCGTACATCGCCGGCGGCGACGACCCGCACCCGGGTCCGGCTCTCGCGGAAGAGCGACGCTACTGGCGACTGCTCGTCGCGATGGTCCTGACCATCGTCGCGTCCGGGTTCGTCGTCGGGACGATCCTCGCCCTCGTCGGGCCGACCAGCGGCGGCTGACATGGCCACGGCCGTTCGTCCGTCCACGTCCGTATCGGCGGCCGACTGGTCTGCGGCGCACGATCATCTCGTCGAGACGCTGCGCGACCTGATCCGCATCCCGTCCGTCAACCCGCCGCCGACGCCAGGCGCCGACGGCGAGACCCGCGTCGCCCGCTATCTCGAGGCCCGCCTGCGGGCCGCCGGCCTGGAGCCCGAGGTCCTCGAGACGGTCCCTGGGCGCGCCTCCGTCCACGCCCGGCTGCGCGGCGACGGCAGCGGGGGCGATCCCCTGCTGTTGCTCTCGCATCTGGACGTCGTGCCGGCGCCTGCCGATCGCTGGAGCCACGACCCGTTCGCCGCGGAGATCGTGGACGGCTACGTGGTCGGGCGCGGCGCGGTCGACATGAAAGATATGGTCGCCATGGAATTGGCGGTGGTGGAGCGGCTGGCCGCGGAAGCGCGGGCCGCCGGCCTGGATCCGGCCCGTGACCCCATCCCCGGCTTGCGCCGAGATGTCCTGTTCACCTGCACCTCCGACGAGGAGGCCGGCGGGGCGGCGGGCGTGAAGGCGGTCGAAGCGCACCACCCGGAGTGGCTGCGCGCGGCCGGGGCGCTCAACGAGTGCGGCGGCATCTCCGTCACGGTGCTTGGACGCCGGCTCTATCCGATCCAGGTCGCCGAGAAGGGCTTTGCGCCGTACCGGATCCATGTGTCGGGGACGTGGGGCCACGGGTCGATGCCACGCGAGGACAACGCCGCGGTCCTGGCCGCGCGGATCGTGGAACGGCTCGCCGTCCCGGGGCCCGTGCGGGTGACGGAGGTGATGGCCCGCTTCCTGGCGGCGACCGCGGACGCCCTGCCCGGTGACGCCGGCGCGGCCCTTCGACGGATCGCCGCCGGTGAACCCGACGCGGACCGCCTGATCGACGCGCTGTGCGACCCGATGTACGCCCGTGCTCTGCGAGCGCTCATCCGCGATACCATCTCGCCCGACGTCATCCACACCGGCGTGAAATACAACGTCATCCCGGGCGATGCCACGATCGAGATCGACTGCCGCGTGCTACCCGGCATGACCGAGCCGGAGATCCGGGCCATCGTCGAGGAGCGCATCGGGGCCGATCTCCTGCCCGCGTGCACCATCGAGCTGATGGTCTGGGGCGCGCCCGTGGCCTCACCCGCGGAGGGTCCGCTCTGGGACGTCCTCGTGGCGACGCTTCGGGACCACGATCCCGACGGCATCCCCCTGCCGGTCATGGCCCCGTTCGCGACCGACGCCAAGACGACCATCCCGCTCGGTACGCCGACCTACGGCTTCTCCCCGCTCCGCCTGGACCCGGATGAGCGCTTCCTGGAGCGCTTCCACGGCGTCGATGAGCGGGTCTCGCTCGACGCGCTCCGGTTTGGCCTGCCGGTCCTGTACGACGTGGTCCGCCGCTTCTGCGCCTGAGCGATAAGGCGATGCGACGCGGCGGCCGCTCAAGGTTCTGGTGGCTGGGCCACGAGCGATAAGGCGCCGCCCGATGGCACCCCCGCCTCTCCGACCCAAAGTCAACGTCGATGGTGGCGACGTCACCACAGGGTAGGGAGATCACGATGGACCGCTACGCACGACGGAAGCACTTCGAACGCCTGTGCAGCCTTCGCGACGCCTATGCCCAGCACGGCGACGACGACCGCCTGAGCGTCATCGACATCGAGACCGCGATCGCCTGGGCGAGCGACCTGCTCGCTCGCGATGGCATCGCGCTGATCGAGGAGCCCACCGACTCCACCACGTCCGACCGCTGACCGGCGCGGGCTGGCGTCCCCGCCTCAGGTGCCCGGGTCGCGCGTCGCCTTGATCAACCGGCCCCGCCGGCTGATGGCGTGGGTGGCCAGGGCGGCCACACCCATCGCCACGATCGCGCGCTCGGCCGTCGGCAACGGGCGGACGGCGGACAGGAACTGTTCGGCGCGGGCGCGGTCCACCACCCGCAGGACCGCGTGGCCCCGCGGCGTCAGGCGGAGCGTCTTCTGGCGCCGGTCCTCTTCCTCCGCCCGCCGCTCGACGAGGCGCCGCTTGACGAGGCCATCGATGAGTCGGCTCGTCGCGGATGGCGACCGATTGATCGACTCGGCCAGTTCGCCGATCGTCAGGGTGCTGCCGTCGGCCAGGACGTACAGCGCGGCGAGCTGCGTGAAACCCAGGCGGAGGTCCCCGAGTTGGCTGGCGAACCCGATGACCAGCTCGCGCCACAAGGCGCGACCCATCGCGACTCGCTCGCTGATCTGGCGCACGTTCTGGATCCGCTGTCCTGCAGCGAGCACGGGAGCCGAAAGATCCGCTTCGAACCGTCGGGCGATCGCCCGGGCCGGTGCTGGTCGGGCGGACAGGCGCGAGGGGCGACGGTGCTCGGTCATCGGCCATAAGCGTAGTGCGATTCGCGTGCAGGCGTGCACCGGAATCGGCCCCATCCCGCACCGCGCGACTACGCTTCGCCTCGATGTCATCGATCGCCTTCGTGTTTCCCGGCCAGGGCTCGCAGAGCGTGGGCATGGGCCGGGACCTCGCCGCGTCCTCGCCCGCGGCCGCGACCGTCTTCACCACCGCTGACGCCGCGCTCGGGGAGGCCATCAGCGCCCTGGCCTGGGACGGGCCGGCGGAGCGCCTGGACCTCACGGAGAACGCCCAACCGGCCCTGCTGGCCACCTCCATCGCGATCCTGCAGGCCCTTCGTGAACGATGGGCCGCGTCCGGCCACACGGCGCCGACACCGGCGTTCTTCGCCGGCCACTCGATGGGCCAGTACTCCGCCTTGGTGGCGGCCGGCGCGTTGTCCATGGAGGACGGCGTCCGCCTGGTGCGACGGCGTGGCGAGCTCATGCAGGCCTCCGGTCAGGGTCGCGATGGGGCCATGGCCGCGCTCATCGGACTGGACGACGCGCGGCTGCCGGAGCTGGTCGCCGGCGCCTCAGCCCACGGCACGTTCGTCGTCGCGAACCGCAACGCGCCTGGGCAGGTCGTCGTGTCGGGAGAGCGAGCCGCGATCGAGGCCGGCGCGACGCTCGCGAAGGAGCTCGGTGCCAAGCGCGCCATCGTCCTGCCGGTGAGCGTCGCGGCCCACTCCCCGCTCATGGCGGAGGCTGCGGACGCGATGCGCGAGACCCTCGCCAGCATCGCCTTCCACGATCCGACGAGCCCGCTGCTGGCCAACGCCGACAGTCACGTCATCACCACCGCGGACCGCTGTCGCGCCGAACTCGTCGAGCACCTGACCGCCGGGGTGGACTGGGTCGGGGCCGTCCGACGGATGACCGACGCCGGCGTGACCACCTTCATCGAGGTCGGACCGGGCAAGGTCCTGACCGGCCTCATCAAGCGCATCGCCCCCGAAGCGGAGGTCGTCCCCGCCGACGATCCCGCCTCGCTCGATCGCCTCATCGCCCTGGGCCCCGAGCCGGCCTGACCGTCACCAGGAGGAATCCCTACCCATGCGTCGACCCGACTACGACCGGCGCGTCGTCGTCACCGGACTCGGGGTCATCAGCCCCGTCGGTAACGACAAGGCCACGGCCTGGGCGAATCTCGTGAACGGCGTGTCCGGCCTGGACACCATCACCCACTTCGACCCGAGCCCGTACGAGGCCAAGGCCGCCGGCGAGGTCCACGATTTCGACGCCAAGGCATGGATGGATCCCAAGGCGGCACGACGGAGCGAGTCGAGCCTGCACTTCGGCGTCGCAGCGGCCAAGCAGGCCCTCGCCGACTCCGGCTTCGAGCTGACCGACGAGAACCGCACGGAGGTCGGCGTCGTCTTCGGCTCCGGGGCTGGTGGTCAGCAGCTGTTCGTGGACAACTACATCTCCCTCCACGACCGCGGTGCCCGGACCGTCGCGCCGACGTTCATCGCCAACGCGCTGGTCGACAGCTGCTCAGGGATGATCGCCATCGAGACCGGCGCGATCGGGCACAACATCTGCGTCGTCTCCGCGTGCGCCACCGGCACACACAACGTCGGCGAGGCGGCCGAGGCGATCCGCCGCGGCGACTGCGTGGCTGTCATCGCGGGCTCGACGGAGGCGCCCCTGCTGGAGGTGGCCCACGCCGGCTTCAGCAACATGCGCGGCATGGGCCTGCCCCGGCCGGGCGAGTCCATCGCGACCGTGTCCCGGCCGTTCGACGCCAGCCGGGACGGATTCGTCCTGGGCGAGGGCGCGGGCTCGCTGTTCCTGGAGGATCTCGAGTTGGCCAAGGCGCGCGGTGCCCACATCTACGCCGAGGTCGTCGGCTACGGGTCGGCTGCCGACGGCTGGGACATGGTCCAGCCGATCGAGGCCGGCGTCGGCTCCGCCCGGGCGATGAACATGGCCCTGGAGCGTCGCGGGGTCCCGGCCGACGAGGTCGATCTCATCAATCCGCATGGCACGTCCACCCCGCTCGGTGACAAGCGCGAGGCGGAAGCGATCTGGGCCGTGTTCGGGTCGCGTTCATCGCGCGATGCGCACTCGCTGGCGATCAGCGGCACCAAGTCGATGACCGGCCACATGATGGGCGCGGCCGGGGCGTTCGAGGCGTTCGCGACGGTCATGTCCGTCGCGCAGCAGTGCGTCCCCGGCACCATCAACTACCGCGACTACGACCCGGATTGCGACCTGTGGGTTGTCGCCGAGACGCAGGCCCAGCCGATCCGCTACGCCCTGTCGAACAACATCGGCCTGGGTGGCCACAACGGCGCCGTCATCTTCAAGCGCTACGACGGCGACTGATCGCCGTCCCTGCGGCGACTACAATCCGCGACGATGCCTGAACGAGACCCTGCCCGCCGCGCCGTGATCACCGGCCTGGGTGCCGTGATGCCCATCGGCAATGACTTTCCCACCTACTGGGCGAACCTGCAGGCCGGGGTCACCGGCACGCGCCTGATCCGCAGCTTCGACGCCGCCGCCCACGAGGTGCGCATCGCGGCCGAGGTCATCGACTTCGAGCCGACGAAGTACATGGACGCCAAGATGGCCCGCCGGATGAGTCGCTTCATCCACTTCGCGATGGCGGCCGGCAAGGAAGCCGTCGCCGACAGCGGCATCGACTTCGCGGCGATGAGCCCGGAGCAGCGCGATCGCGTGGGTGTCGTCGTCAATACCGGCGGCGGCGGCATCGAGCAGATCATCGACGGCACCCACGTCCACGACACCAAGGGTCCGCGCTTCGTCTCGCCGTTCACGGTCCCGGCCCTGTCGGGCTCGATGGGTGCCGCGATGCTGTCCATGGAGTGGGGCCTGACCGGTCCGGTCATGACCCAGGTCGCCGCGTGCGCGACCTCCGTGATCGCGTTCCAGGACGCACTCCGACTCATCCGCACCGGGGAGTGCGATGTCGTCGTCACGGGTGGTACGGAGGCGCCCATCTGGCCGATGGGCGTGGCGGCGCTGGCCAACATGACCGCCCTATCAAAGCGCAACGAGTCACCCGAGACGGCGTCCCGCCCGTTCGACCTGACCCGTGATGGGTTCGTCCTGGGCGAGGGTGGTGGGGTCTGCGTCGTAGAGTCCCTGGAGCACGCCCTGTCTCGTGGCGCGACCCCGATCGTGGAGGTCCTCGGCGCGTCGCTGACCGCTGACGCGTTCCACATCAGCGCCCCGGAGCCCACGGGCCGTGGCCAGACCCGCGCCATGACCAACGCGCTGCGCGACGCCGATGTGGCGCCGGACGAGATCGACTATATCGTCGCCCATGGGACCGCCACGCCGCTCAACGACGCCACCGAGACGCGAGCGATCAAGGCGGCCTACGGAGCGCACGCCTACAAAGTCGCGATCAGTTCGCCCAAGTCGATGATCGGGCACCTCGTCGGCGCGGCCGGGGTGGCCTCGGCGCTGGCCGGCATCGGGGCCATCCGCGATGGCATCATCCCGCCGACGGCGAACCTCCACACGCCCGACCCGGACTGCGACCTGGACTACGTGCCGCTTACGGCCCGCAGAGCGAAGGTTGACACCGTCGCTATCGACGGCTTCGGGTTCGGTGGCCAGAACGCCGTGGCCATCTTCCGCCGGGTCACGGACTAGCCGCTCTGGCGGCTTGCGTCTGACCCGCCAGCGAGCGGATCAGCCAGCCCATCTGGCTTGACCGGGGCATGATCGGCCGGTGTCCATGTCGGCACCATCCCTCGGCGTTACAGCGCGCGTCCAGGCGGCGACGCGGGCCGCCGGATGACCTGACGATCGACTCGACCTAGTCGCAGACCGCGATGAGGCGCGCCGGGCCGCCCTCCGCCCGAGCCGTGAGCCGGTGCTCCAGGGTGAAGCTCGTCCGGCCGATGTGCGTCGCTCGCGTCTCGACGGTGACCAGATCCGTGTGGAACGCTGGGCCCGGTAGGTGATGCGCGCCTCGGCCAGGATCAGGCTCTCCGCCCCGTGGTGGCGGGCCGCGACCGGCTCCCCCGTCACGTCGGTCCAGTAGCGGATGCGGGCCGTCTCGCAGTAGGTCAGGTACACCGCGTTGTTGACGTGGCCCATCGCGTCCGTGTCGGCGAAGCGCACGTCGTTGGTGACGCGGTGCCGGAATGGCCCGGGCAGATCACGCGGATCCACGGCCGTCTCGATCCGCTCGAGGTCGGTCATGCTCGGCAACCGATGATCTCGAAGCCTTCCCGATCCGCTGCGTCGGCCAGGCGCATGTCAAGGGTCACGAACGGTAACGCCGATGGCGCGCCTTCGGCAGCGACGATGGCGGCCGCCAGCTGACACGCATCCGCCGCCCGGAGGGGATGCGTCCGGACCAGGCGCTCGGCGATGTCGCGCAGTCGGGACGTCGCATCCACCTCGGACCAGCCGCTGCGCAGCAGGCGGAGGGCCGCGATGGCGTCGGGCACGACGGCTGGTTGGATGCGACCGTCGCGCTCGGCTCGGGCGATGGCGGACAGACACTCGATGGGCGTCGACCACCACACGCTGATCACCGGATCAGCCGCAAGCCAGCCGCGCGCGTTGGATGAGAGCGGCTCGCGCAGCAGCAGTGGCACGAGCGCCGACGTGTCCCAGAACCTCACCAGCCTGACTCACGTTCCTCGAGCACGAGGTCAACGATGCCGTGGCCTTCGACGGTCTCGACCGGTGCTCGCTGCAGGAAGGCGCTGAAGTCTCCGGTGCCTCGGGTGATGAGCCCCGCCCGCTCGAGCCGGGTCAGCCGTCCCTCATCGTCGTTGCTGATGCTCGTCGGCGGAGCGAGTCGGGCGACCGGGACGCCGCGATCGGTGATCAGGATCGATTCGCCGGCCTTCACCCGATCGATGAGCGCCGACAGCCCATTCTTGGCCTCGGTGATCGTCGCCCGTTTCATCTGGCCAATCTAGCCATCTCGATGCGGCCGGTCAAGCGCTATGTGCCGAGCCGGGCGGCCAAAGCGACCGGCTGCCGTTCGCTGAGCGGAGCAGGCGACCGGCGAGTCGGTCATCCCGTGCGCTGGGCGGAGGGTCGGGCGGCTGAGAGGCCGGCCGGCCGTCAGCTGCTCCACCCAGCGAACCAAACGGCGATCGGGCCGGGAATCGTCGGTCGCCTGCTTCGCTGGGCGCAGACGCCGCAGGCAGGCGCTACTCGGCCGGCTCCACGATCAGAGTGCCCATCATGCCCGCCTCGGCATGGCCTTCGACGCTGCACAGGATCTCGTACGTGCCTGGCTGGTCGATCCGGAAGCGGATCTTCTGGGTCTGGCCTGGCCGCGCGCCCGCGTCAACGTTGGCGACCCCTTCCACCATCCAGTCGTGGAAGATCGGGTCGTCGTTGGTGAACTCGACGACCACGAACCGGCCTGCCTGCACGCGGATCTCGGCGGGCATGAAACGGACATCGGCGGCGCGGACCGCGACACGCTGGGCGCCGGCCTCGATCGCCTGGTCGGCCGCCAGGACGCCGCCGGCGACACCGAACGAGGCGAGCGCGATGACCAGCAGGAACCAGGCCTCACGCACCCGCGCGACCGCACCCCCGCTGGCGACCCGGTGGGCTGCATCCGGACGAGCGTCATAGCGGCGCAGACGGAGCGAGTTGGCCACGACGCTGACCGACGAGAGGGCCATGGCTCCGGCCGCGAGGGCCGGCGAGAGCAGGACGCCGAACGCGGGGAAGAGCACGCCCATGGCGACCGGGATGAGCAGCACGTTGTAGGCGAACGCCCAGAAGAGGTTCTGGCGGATGACGCCCATCGTCGCGCGCGACAGCCCGATCGCCGCCGGGACGCCGCGCGGATCGCCGCCGACCAGGGTCACGCCGGCGGCCTCGATGGCCACGTCCGCCCCGGTCCCGATCGCGATCCCGAGGTCCGCCTGGGCGAGGGCCGGGGCGTCGTTGATGCCATCGCCGACCATGGCCACGATCCGGCCACGGGCCTGCAGTCGCTCGACGACGGCGACCTTGTCGGCGGGCAGCACCTCGGCGAGGACGTTGTGTGCCGGGATGCCGACCTGGGCGGCAACGGCCTCGGCCGTGGCACGGGCATCGCCGGTCACGAGCCAGACCTCGATATCGGCAGCCAGCAGCTCCCGGACGGCGATCGCGGACTCAGCCTTGACCGGGTCGCTGATCGCCAACAGGCCGGCGGCGCGGCCGTCCACCGCCACGATGGCCAGCGTCCGGGCGGCGGCCGTGGCAGTGGAGATCGCCTCGTCGAGCGGCGCGAGGTCGATGCCCGCGTTGCCGAGCAGGCGTGGATTGCCGACGAGGACCTCGTGACGCTCGCCCGCCTCGGTCCGGATGGTCGCGCGCACGCCGCCGCCGGTCACCGACTCGAAGGCCTCGATCTTGCCGAAGCCGAGCTCGTCCTGGCGCGCGCGTCCGACGATCGCCGCACCCAGTGGATGCTCGCTGCCGGCCTCCGCCGAGGCCGCCAGGTCCAGCACGTCGCGGGCGCTGAAGCCCGCCACCGCCACGACCTCGGCGACGGTCGGTCGGCCCAGGGTCAGGGTGCCGGTCTTGTCGAGGATGACGGCGTCCACGCGATGGGCGGTCTCAAGCGCTTCGCCGCCGCGGATGAGGATGCCGGCCTCCGCGCCGCGACCCGTCCCGACCATGATCGCGGTCGGCGTGGCGAGGCCCATGGCGCACGGGCAGGCGATGACCACGACCGCGATGAACGACGTCAGCGCCAGAGTCAGGCGCGGGTCCGGGCCGAACAGCAGCCAGACCGCGAACGTCCCGAGCGCGACGACGAGCACGATCGGCACGAAGACCTCGGCGATGCGATCGGCCAGACGCTGGATGGGGGCCTTGCTGCCCTGGGCGCGGCTGACCAGGTCCACGATCCGGGCCAGGGCGGTGTCGCGCCCGACCGCGGTGGCGCGCATGACGAACGTGCCGGTGGTGTTCAGGGTCGCGCCGATGACCTCGTCGCCGGGACCCTTCTCGACGGGCATCGGCTCGCCGGTGAGCATGCTGGCATCGACCGACGACGCGCCCTCGACCAGGACGCCGTCGACCGGGATCTTGTCGCCCGGCCGGACCCGGAGCAGGTCGCCGACGACGACCGCCTCCAGAGCGACGTCCTCCTCCCGACCGTCGCGGACGACCCGGGCCGTGGTGGCCTGCAGGCCGATGAGGCGCCGGATCGCGCCGGTCGTGCTGCTCTTGGCCCGGGCCTCCAGCCAGCGACCCAGCAGGATGAGGCCGATGATGATGGTCGACGAGTCGAAGTAGGTCTCGGGGTGCAGCCCGGCCTCGTGGATGACCTCGGGGAAGAACGTCACGAACACGCTGTACAGCCAGGCGGCGCTCGTGCCGACCACGACGAGCGTGTCCATGTTCGTGGTCCGGTGGCTGATCGCCCGCCACGCGGCCCGATAGAAGCGCCGGCCGGCCCAGACCTGGATGATCGTGGCCGGGACCAGGACGATCCGGTTGATGTCCTCCATCGCGACGCTGGTCTGCGGGGTGAACATCGCGACCATGATCAGCAACGCGACGCCGATCGAGACGACCGCCTCGCGCAGCAGGGTTCGGGTGTGGCGCTCGCGCTCCAGGTCCTCGGCCGTGAACTCGTCGGCGAGGGTCACGGGCGGGGCGTCGGCGGTCCGCTCCTGGACGGCACGGACGTCGTAGCCGGCGGCCTCGACCGCGGCGACGAACGCCTCGCGACCGGCGACGTCGGGCAGGTAGCGGATGGTCGCCATCTCCGTGGCGAGGTTGACGGTCGCGACTTCGACGCCGTCCGTCTTGTTCAGGAATCGCTCGATGCGATTCACGCACGACGCGCAGGTCATGCCCTCGATGGGCAGCTGGATCTCGGTGGTTGGCGGAGGGGTCGGGCTCAAGGTTCTCATACTCCAGGGGAGTATAGCAGACGACGGCAAGCGAGCGGTGGCAAGGTTCAGGCACACTGCCGCGACGATGAGCGCCAAACCGATCGCCGTCCTGGTCCTACCCGGCCCCGATGGACCGTTGACCGTGGCCGCCACGGAACGTGGTGTGGTGGCGGCCGAGTGGTGGGGCGACGAGTCGGCCATGGAGCGTGATCTGGGTCGACGCCTGGGCTCGATCGAGTCGGTGAGGGAGGGGCCGGCGGCTGACTTCCTGCGTCGATGGCGGCCGGCGATCGACGCCATCCTGACCAGGCGGTCGCAGGATCTCGCCTCCGTGCCGCTCGACCTCGCCGATCGTCCCACCTTCGATCAGGCCGTCCTTGGGGCGGTACGTTCGCTCGGCTGGGGCGAAACGGCGAGCTATGGCGAGATCGCACGGCGCGTAGGCGCGCCGCGAGCCGCGCGAGCCGTCGGCGGGGCGGTCGGTCGCTGTCCCATCGCCCTGCTCATCCCCTGCCATCGCGTCATCGCAGCCGATGGGACCCTGGGCGGCTATGGCGGCGACGAACCCGGCGGGCGTGGCGACGCCCTGGATCGCAAACAGCAGCTCCTTGCGCGGGAGGGCGTCACGGTGCCTCGACGCGCCGTCTAGACTCCCGACCACGGTCGGATGACGTCGACCCGGCATCGCCTGGAGGCTGGATGAGCACTGCCGTCGCACCGGCACCCTCGATGTTCGCGGTGTTCCGCCGCCGGGACTTCTCCCTGCTGTGGCTCGCGCAGCTCATCTCCACCGCCGGGTCGTCGCTGACCGACCTCGCGGCCGGGATCTGGGTCTATCGCGAGACGGGGTCCGCGTTGGCGGTCGGGCTGACGCTCATGGCCACGGCCGTCCCCAGCCTCATCGTCGGCCTGCTTGCGGGCGTCTACGTCGACCGCCACGATCGCAAGAAGATCCTCATCGTCACGTGCCTCATCCAGTCGGTCATCGTCGGGTTCATCGCCTTGACCGTGGAGATGGATTCGATCATCGGGCTGTACGCCCTGATCCTGCTCAACGCCGGGGTAAAGCAGTTCTTCGATCCGGCGCACGACAGCCTGATCCCGGAGATGGCCAGCGATGAGGAGCTGACGTCAGCGAACGCCTTCCTCTCGATCGCGGCGTTCGGTTCGACGGCCATCGGGTTCGCCGGCGCCGGCCTGCTGGCGAGCACCGTCGGCTTGACCTGGGCGTTCATCCTGGACGCGGCCTCGTTCGTCATCTGCGCCGTCCTCATCTCGCTCATGGGGCGCTACCCGATGCCGGTGCCCGATGAGGAGGCCAGCGTCGCGGTCATCGTGGCGAACCTGAAGGTCGGGATACGCACGTTGTTCGGGACGCCGATCATCCGCTCGCTGTTCGTCGTCGGGGCGTTCATGTTCGTGGCCTTCGGCCTGTGGAACGTGCTCCTGCTGCCGTTCTCCATCCGGGAACTGAACGCAACGGAGTTCGAGTACGGCCTGCAGGAAGGCCTCACGTCCGTCGGGTTCGTGGCCGGGTCATTGCTGATGGCGCGCTTCGCGCGGCTCCTGCCGGAACCGGCCTGGATCGTCGTGTCGCTGATCGGGATGGGCATCGCCGGGATCGGCTACGCCTTCTCCACAGAAGTGGGGCCGGCCATCCTGCTCGTGACCATCAGCGGGCTCCTCCAGCCGCCCTCATCGGTGTCGCGCTCGGTCATCCTTCAGCGGAACACGCCGCGCGAGATGCGGGGACGCGTGTTCTCGGCGTTCTACGTCATGCGCGATGTCATCTTCCTGCTGGGCATGGCCGGCGCCGGCCTGGCCGACATCGTCGATATCCGCCTGCTCATCATCGTCGCCTCCTCGCTGCTGTTCGTATCGGCGGCGTTCACCCTGGTCGCCCCGGGCCTGGGCATCACCACCTGGCGGGCAGCCTCGGCGCGGCTGGCGGCGGCCATGGCGGGGGCACCCAGCCTTGCCTCGATCCCGGTGCGGGCGGCCAGGCCGGCCGACTTCGATCGGCTGGTGGGACGCCTCGGGACGTTCAGCCGGCTCTCGCCGGAGCAGCGAGCGGCCTTCATCCGCGATGCCACCGTCCGGGACGTTCCCTCCGGGACGCGCATCGTGCAGGTCGGTGAGGTCGCGTCGTCGGCGTACTTCGTCCTTGATGGTGTCGCGGCGGCGGGGATCCCACAGGATGACGGCGGCTACCGCGGTCTATCGACGATGCGCGCCGGCGACTTCTTCGGCGAGATCGCGGCCCTGACCGGCAGCCCGCGGACGGCCGATGTCGTCGCGGAGGAGGACGCCATCCTCCTGGAGGTGCCGGCCGACGCACTGCGCGCGACGATGGTCGTGCCCGAGATCCAGAGACTGGTGTTCTCGACCCTCACGTCGCGCCTGCTGCGGACCGAGTCGGCGGACCTGCCGCGCCTCGCCGGCGTGGACCAGGAGTCGCTGCGCGATCTGCGCACGCCGCGGCCCACGGTCGAGGCGCTTCCTCGCTCCTACGGCGAGGGTGGCGTGTCAGGTAGCTGACAACCCGCGCGTCGTGCGCGGCCTAGTCGTGCCGCCCCACGGCGGCGTACAGTCCGCCCATCGACATCGAGATCGATGGACACCATGGAGGGCTTCGATCATGGCCAAGCAGCGCTACCAACTCCCCAAGGAAGGCCTGACGGACCCCGAGGGTCAGGGCAGGAGCATCGTCGACGGTGACGACGTCGAGGGGCACGGCATCCCGCTGACTCCGCCGCCGAGCCTCATCGGTGGTAGCCGACCCGGCCACGGTGGCGAGAACATCCCGAGCCCGGTCGAGGACGAGGACGACGTCTAGGGGCACCGCCTTCGGCAGTAGATGAGCCTCGCACCTCGACCCGACCGCCCGGTCCGCCGGGCGGTCGTTCGATTCTGGGCGAGGATCGTGGGATGCGGGCCCCGTGGGCCGCGGACCGCCTGGGAAGCACGGTTATGGGCCGGGGGCAGGTAAGACCTTCAGACCTGTGTGGCGGTGGCGGCGAGGAGGGCCTTGATCTCGAACGGGGACGCCGCCGGATAGCGCGACCGCAGGCGCGCCGCCTGGCCAGCGAGATGCGGGGCCGCGAAGGAATTCCCCGTGGCCCGGATCCGACCACCGTCCCGCCACGCCACGTCCACATCCAGCCCATACGCCCCGAATTCGACCGGCGGCGATGGGTTGTAGAACCAAACGTCAGGGTCGGCCACGTCGTGGGCCGCCACCGACAGGACCGCGGCGAACAGCGACGGGTAGGACGGGCCCGGGATGTTGTTCGCCGCGCAGACCAGCAGGCAGTTGGCGAAATACGCCCGATCCGCGAGGTCGTGGAATGCCGCGAACATGGCCTCTGAGCGGGACGAGAGGCTCAGGTTCACGACGGCGATGCCCGCGTCCACGGCCCATTCGACCGCGGCCGCCAGCGCGCGACCCTTGCCGCGGTTGTCGGCGCCCAGGACTCGGATCGAGACCAACTCGGCCGCTGGGGCGATGCCGGCCACGATCCCGGCGCACGCGGTTCCGTGTCCGACCAGGTCGCCGGCGTCCGGGTCGTCGACGACGACGGCGTCGTCCCCCCGCAACTCGACGCGCAAGCGTCGCACGGCGCGCCCGCTGAGCGCCGGGTGGTCGGCGTCGACCCCGGAATCGATGATCGCCACACGGACGCCCCGGCCGTCCGCATCGCCGAACACCTCGGTTCGATCGAGGGCACCCAGCGGCATCTGCCGGTGGAGCGTTCCGCGCGACTCGGCGGCGAACGCCTCGCTCCAGGCCGGGACCGGACCGGTCACCGCCGGCCCGCGCCCGCCGAGCCGGATCGGCCGGCGTGCCGGTCCGTCCGCCGCAATAGCGCGTCCAGCCAATCGACCGCAAGCTCCAGGCGGTCCGGGTCGCTGGCAAGCAGGCGCGCGAGCTGGTCGGCCAGGCGCCACGTCGGGTCGTCGGCGTCTTCTGCCAGGCGCGCGGCCAGACCGCTGACGATGGCGTCGATATCGATATCACGCGGTGGCGCGTCGGCCGACGCCGCGTCCGCGGCCACCAACGAGGTCAAGGCCCCGCGCAACAGGCGGGTCGCCTCACGACCGGTCTGACTCCGGCGCACGATGATCGTCGCCTCCGCAGCCAGCGTGGCGGCGAGGTCCAGGTCGCGAAGGCTGAAGGTGCCGTCGCGCCGGTCCAGGACCTCCAGCACGCCGATCGTGCCGAGTTCGTCGATGAGCGGCGTGGCCAGGAGGGACCGAGGCACATACCCCGTGGCCTCGGCGATCGTCCGGTCGAATCGCGGATCGGCGCTCACGTCGGCGACGGCCAGGGGCTGACCAGTCGAGAAGGCGTAGCCAGCGATCCCCGCTGCAGCATCGATCCCCAAGCCCACGACGTCACCGGCCGCCGGACCAGCCGCCGCCACGAAGACGAGCCGATCGTCGGCCGGTTGGTGCAGCGCGATGGACGCGGCCTGGGCCTCCAGGACGACCGTGGCTGTCCGGGCGACGGCGGTCAGCATCGGCTCATCGGCGAGCGTCCCGCCCGCGCTCGTCGCCGTGAGGCGATCAACGGCCTCCAGCCTCCGGGCGACCGCCAACAACAGGTCGGTCGCGGCTTCGACGGCGGCGGGGTCCCGCGGCGCGTCCGTCATCGGCGGGCCGCGGCCTCCAGCCGCCGGGCGTCGGGGATGACCAGTTCGTCGCCCTCGAAGCGCAAGAGGCCCGCGCCCACGAAGTCGGCGAGCAGCCGATTCACGGTCTGCCGAGATCCGCCGATCATGCCCGCGAGCTCCGCCTGCGTGTACGGCCATGGCATCCGGATCTCGCCGACGGGAAGCTCCGCTTCGACGTCACCACTATCGCCGGTGCCCGCGCCGGCCGCCGAGCGCAACAAGTGGCGCGCCAGTCGACCCGGAAGGTCAAGGAAGTGCAGTTCCTCGACCTGCACGGTCAACCGCCGGACCTCGCCGGCGAGCGCCGCCAGCAAGGCGCGCCGCAGGGGCGGCTGCTCGTCGACCAAGCGATCGAAGGCGTCGCGGCGGAGCACCTCGGTCGTGACCGCGTCCAGCGCGACGGCGGTCGCAGAGCGGCGCGCCCCATCGAGCAAGGCCAGCTCGCCGAAGAACCCGCCGGGACCGATGGTCGTCAGGATGGCGGGCTCCGATCCGCCATCTGGCGGGATGGTGATCTTCACCTGGCCGCTGGCCACGACGAACAGGGCGTCGCCTGGGTCGCCGGCATGGAAGATCGTCTCGCCGCGACGGAAACGTCTGGGGCGCAGCGCCGCGGCCACGATGCCGAGTGACCCATCGTCAAGCCCGGCAAACAGGCGGCACTGGCGCAGGGCGCCGAACGCCGCCTTCGCGGTGGGATCCAGGGCGCCGACCATGGCCAGATGGTACGCGGGCGACGATCAGCCGCGCGGTACCGGACGCATCGGGTACACGCCGATGACGATCGGCGTGCGCGGGTCGAGCGATAGTTCGTAACCGATATCGCCGGAGCGCAGGAGCTCGCCCAACAGGGAGCCCTCGCGCTCCGGCAGGCCGACATAGATGGCCCCGATGTCCATCCGGACCTGCGACACGTCATCGTCGCTCCCGTAGATCCCGAAACGGCGACGCAGTTCATGCATCGGGACGTACGGACGGCTCTTGATGAACCGGCGCAGCTGGGGGGCCGTGCAGCCCGACGCGGGCATCGGCGCGTTGCCGTTCGTCGGGACCGGCCCGTTGGTCGGTGCGTGGCCGTTCATCGGAGCTTGGACGTGCCCCTGGGGCGCCGGCGCACGGCTGGACGGGGGCGGCAGCGGGTCATGGCGAGGCGCCGGAGCGGGCGGCGGATCGGCCACGACCGGGAGCACTGGCGCAGCGGGCGCAGGCGGCCCGGATGGCGAACCGGGCGCGAGGTCGCTGGTGGCGGCCGGCGCGTCCGCGCGGCTCCGTCCCGTGTGACGGGTCCGGCCGTGGTGTCGTCGGCTCATCGGTCGGTGGGCTGGCTTGCGGCGGTACGCTGCGGTCGGGTGGGCATCGGATCTCAGGTGGTTCGCGCGCCTCGCTGGTCGCCTGACGCCGCCCGATGATACCGCAGGTGCCCGGCACGGCCCGGGAGGTTAGGGGTCAGCCGTCGACGACCATCAACTCGCGGGGCGCCTCGTTGAGCACGAGCGGCCCATCGTCGCCACACACGACGATGTCCTCGATGCGCGCGCCGTAGCGGCCCGGCAGGTAGATGCCGGGCTCCACGCTGAACGCCATCCCAGCCCGCAGCGGGAGGGCGTTACCGGTCACCAGGTATGGATCCTCGTGCCCTTCCAGGCCGATCCCGTGGCCGGTTCGATGGAAGAACGCCTCGCCGTAGCCCTCGGCGTCGATCGGCGTTCGGGCCGCTGCGTCGATCGCCTCGCAGGGAACCCCAGGCCGCACCGCGGCGGTGCCGGTCGCCTGGGCGTGGTAGAGGACGTTGAACAGGTGCCGGAACGCCTCGTCCGGGCCTTTGGTCGCGTCGCCGCCGGTCACCCACAGCGTGCGCGTGATGTCCGAGCCATACCCCGACAGGGTGCCGCCGATATCCAGGACGATGGGTTCGCCGGCCCGGATGATCCGCTCCGAGGCCTCGTGATGCGGCGACGCGCTGTTGGGCCCGGACGCCACGATCGCGAAGTGGGCCTCCTCGTGGCCCTCGGTGATGAGCCGCTCACGGACTTCGCGGGCCACATCCGCCTCCGTCCGACCGACCAGCCGGCCGGCGGCGATCCTGGCCACGACCCGATCGGCGGCCTGCGCGGCCAGGCGCAGCAGCGCGATCTCGTCAGCGTCCTTGACCATGCGCAGGTCGCGCAGGACGGTCGACGCGAGGCCGAACCGTGCGGCCGGACCGATGCCGGCCTGCAGGCGCAGCAGGTGCATGGCGAGCATCGTGTCGGACACGGCCAGTGCGGCGGTCGGCGGGAGTCCGGCGAGGCCCAGCGCGTACGGGTCGTCCGTCTCGTCCCAGGTGCGGATCTCGATGGCCGTCCGGAGGCCGGCTTCCGCGGCACCCCGCTCCAGGCGTGGGACGACGATGAACGGTTCCGCCTCGGGCCGGACGACGAGCATCGTCAGGCGCTCCAGGGGCATCGCCTCGTAGCCGGTCAGGTGACGCAGGTCCGAGCCGACGCCGATGAGCAGGGCGTCGAGCCCGCCATCCTGTGCCGCCAGGCCGGCCCGGGATAGTCGATGGGCGAAGGTGGCGGCGGGGATCACGGGCCGTTCTGTCGGGGCGGTCATCAGGCGCCACCCTCCGGCTCGGGAGACGGTGATGATGCCGCGGTCGCCAGCCACGCACCCAGGCGACTGGGGCCATCCTCGAACAGCGCTCGGTAGGCGTACACCCGCTCGGCACCGGCAGCCAGTGCGCGCTTGCGGAGGGCGTGGTCGTCGTGCTGACCGACCGCCAGGCATCGGGCACCTGCCGCCGCGGCGGCCTGGATGGCAACGACCCCGTCGTAGGCCCGCGCGGTCAGGTCGACGATCGCGAACGGGCGATCGGCCAGCGCCGCCTCGAAGCGCTCCAGGGTGCGGACGGCGACCACCTCCGCTCCCATGGTTCGGGCTGCACTTGCCAGGCGGTCGGCCCAGATGAGGTCGTCGGCCAGGATGACGACGCGCGCGGCGCCGCTCAATCGAGCGTCGTGGCGAGGTGGTGGAAGACGTCGCGGGCTGTGACGACCCCCGTGGGCCGACCATCCTTGACGATGGGGATATGGCGGAACCCGCCGACGGCCATCTTGTGGATGGCGATGGCGATGGGGTCGTCGTGGCGGAGGACGACCGGATCGGGCGTCATCACATCGCGGACGCGGATGGCGGCGAGGCGCGCCCCGGCCACCTTCACGACGGCGTCCCGGTCCGTGAAGATGCCGACCAGGCGCTCGCCGGCGACCACCAGGACGCAGTCCGTTTCCGACTCGTGCATCCTGGCGATGACCACATCGAGCGTCGTATCGGGCTCGACGGCGATGGGCGCCGCCGCACCGAGTTCGTCGAGGTGCTCGCCGAGCAGGCGACCCTGGAACGCCAGGGCCTGGGCCGGGATGTTGCTACCCGCGAGGTCGCCCCCGCAGTTGTCGCAGACTTCTGCCCCGGTCAGGTTCTCGTAGCCACAGGCCGGACAACGCAAGCGCACTGCCGGAGCCTCCTCTGCATTCCGTCCGGGACGTCCCGGCTCGTTCGTCCGTCTATTCGACCGTCCAGGTCTCGCCGCCGCGCAGCACGCGGTCCAGATCCCCCAGCCCCGACGTGGCCACCGCGGCCGCCAGCTGGTCTTCGATGAGGCGGTCGTGGGTCGGTCGGTCCGTCGAGCGCAGGACGCCGACGGGCACCGGGAACTCCGGCCAGAACATGCGCGACAGCATCAGGGCGAGGTACGGCTCGTCGGCGGCCTCGTCATGGACCAGGATGTCCGCCTCCGTCACGCCGTCCTGCCCGATGGTGACGACCTCCGGGTGCAGGCCGCGCAGGCGGATGCCCTTGTCGCGATCCTTGCCGAAGATCATCGGCTTGCCGTGCTCCAGGAACAACATCCGGTCGTCGCGGAACTCACGATCCGTGAAGTCGCGCCAGGCGCCATCGTTGAAGATGTTGCAGTTCTGGAGGACCTCGACGAACGAGCTGCCCTTGTGCCGGCCGGCCCGCTCCAGCGTCCCCTGGAGGTGCTCCGTGTGGGTGTCGACCGAGCGCGCCACGAAGGACGCCTCGGCGGCGAGGGCGATCGTCAGCGGGATGATCGGCGTGTCGACCGAGCCCATCGGGGTCGACTTCGTGCGCTTGCCGAACTCCGACGTCGGGCTGGCCTGGCCCTTGGTCAGGCCGTAGATGCGGTTGTTGAACATCACGAGGTTGATGTCCACGTTCCGGCGCATCGAGTGGATGACGTGGTTCCCGCCGATCGACAGCGCGTCGCCATCGCCGGTGATGACCCAGACCATCAGGTCCGGTCGCGCGGCCTTGAGGCCGGTGGCCAGCGTCGGCGCTCGACCGTGGATGGTGTGGAAGCCATAGGTGTTCATGTAGTACGGCAGACGCCCGGAGCAGCCGATGCCGCTGATGAAGACGATGTCCTCCTTCTTGTAGCCGAAGTCGGGCATCACCTTCTGGGTCTGGGCCAGGATCGAGTAGTCGCCGCAGCCCGGGCACCAGCGGACCTCCTGGTCGGACACGAAGTCCTTGCGGGTCAGGGCGATGACCTGCTGGTTCTCGGGCGAGAGCGGCGGCTGGACGAGCGTCTGGTCGTGGTCGTGGCCGTTGTGGTCGCTGGTCATGACACGGTCTCCGCCAGGAGGCGCTCCATCTCCGAGACGATCTCGGCGATGCGGAACGGCTTGCCGCGGACGCGGTCGTAGCCGACGGCATCGATCAGGTACTTCGCCCGGACAAGCATCAGCAGCTGGCCCAGGTTGACCTCCGGGATGAGCACGCGGCGATAGCTGCGCAGGACGTCCTCGGTGTTCGCCGGGAAGGGATTGAGGTGGCGCAGGTGGGCGTGGGCGACGCTCTGGCCCTGGGCCTGCAGGCGCTCGACCGCGGACCGAAGGGCGCCGTACGTGGAACCCCAGCCCAGGACGAGCAGATCGCCGACGGCCGGGCCGTGGACCTCCAGCGGCGGGATGTCGTTGGCGATCCCGGCCACCTTGGCCTGGCGGAGGAGCTGCATCCTGTGGTGGTTGTCCGGGTCGTAGCTGACGTTGCCGGTCACGTCCGCCTTCTCGAGGCCGCCGATGCGGTGCTCCAGGCCCGCCGTGCCCGGGACGGCCCAGGGTCGAGCGAGGGTGACCGGGTCGCGCAGGTACGGCCAGAACGGGCCGTCGCCCTTCGTCGCATTCGGGACGTCGATACGCGGCAGATTCGCGACCGAGGGCACCTTCCACGGCTCCGATCCGGTGGCCAGGAACGCATCGGACAGGTACACGACCGGGGTCATGTACTTGAGCGCGAGACGAGCGGCCTCGATGGCCAGGTCGAAGCACTCGCCGGGCGTCGCAGGAGCGACGACGGGCAGCGGCGAGTCCGAGTTGCGCCCGAACATCACTTGGAGCAGGTCGGCCTGCTCGTTCTTGGTCGGCATGCCGGTCGATGGGCCGGCGCGCTGGACGTTGACGACGACCAGCGGCAGCTCGACCATGACCGCGAGGCCCATGGCCTCGGTCTTGAGGGCGATGCCCGGCCCGGAACTGGCGGTCAGGCCAAGCGCACCACCGTAACTCGCCCCGATGGCCGCGCCGATGGCCGCGATCTCGTCCTCGGCCTGGAAGGTCTTGACCCCGAACGTCTTGTAGCCCGACAGCTGGTGAAGGATGTCGCTGGCCGGCGTGATCGGGTAGGAGCCGTAGAAGAGCGGGCGATCGGCGAGCTTGCTGGCCGCCAGGAACCCCAGGGCCGTGGCCTCGTTGCCGGTGATGTTCCGATAGGTGCCCGGATCCAGGCGCGCCGGCTTGACGCGATAGTGGGTGTGGAACAGCTCGGTCGTCTCGCCGAACGCATAGCCGGCTCGGAGCGCGCGCTTGTTGGCCTCGGCGACGACCGGTCGCGCGCCGAACTTGGCATCGATCCATTCGACGGTCGGCTGCATGCTCCGCTCGTACAGCCAGAACATGATCCCGAGGGCGAAGAAGTTCTTGGTCAGGTCCTTCTGCTTGCTCGTCATGTCGAGGCCGTCGAGCGAACGCTCGTTGAGCGTCGAGATCGGGATCTCGAAGGTCGTGAACGACTTGAGCGAGCCGTCGGTCAGCGGGTTCGAGGTGTAGGCCGCCTTGTTCAGGTTGGCCTGGGTGAAGGCGTCGCTGTTGACGATGAGCGCGCCACCTGCCGGCAGGTCGCCGATGTTCGTCTTGAGGGCCGCCGGGTTCATCGCGACCAGGACATCGGGCTCGTCGCCGGGGGTGTGGATGTCGGTCGAGCTGAAGCTGATCTGGAAGCCGCTCACCCCTGGCAGGGAGCCGGCCGGGGCGCGGATCTCCGCCGGGAAGTCCGGGAGGGTACTGATGTCGTTGCCGAAGACCGCGGCGGTCCTCGTGAACTGGGTCCCGGTCAGCTGCATCCCGTCGCCCGAATCGCCGGCGAAGCGGATGGTGACGCGCTCGAGCTCCTGGATGTCGACGGGCGGCTCCGAGGTGATGGTCACGCCCCTTCTGGCTCCTTCATGCGCTGGTGTGGCCTCGGTGGGAGGTTGAGCAGCTCTTCGGGGAACGACTCGGCCAGGTACCTGATGATGTCGGATTGGCGCACGACCCCGGCAAGGTGGCCATGCTCGTCGACGACGGGGACGTTGCGATATCGGCCGGTCTGCATGAGCTCGATGGCGTCGCGGATCGTCTGGTCGAGGTCCAGGGTGCGCGGCTCGGTCGTCATCAAGTTCTCGACCGGCTGGGTCAGGTCCACGGTCCCACCGACGATGCGGCTGAAGATGTCACGTTCTGTGAGGACGCCCAGGAGGCGGTCCTCCGGGTCGCACACGAACACGGAATCGCCGGTGCCGGACCGCTGGATGGCGCGAACGCAGTCGGCCAGCGTCGTGCCCGATGGGACGGTCACAGGCTGGCGACGGCTGAGGACACGGAGGCGCTCGTCGGTCAGCGATGGGACGCGACGGGCGACCGCACGTTCGGTGAGGTCGGTCACGTCGCGAAGTGTAGTCCGTCGTCGCGCTCGGTGACGTGGGGGCTCCCGATGGTCAGGGTGGCCAACGTTCCGGTGAGTACCGAGATCCGTATGAACGTGCACGGTGCGACGCAGGATCGGCAGGATCGTGTCGTTTGGTCGGCGATCCACGAAGGGTTCGTCGCGATTCCGGTACTCAGGGGCACACCGGGCGCGCGGTGGAACGGCGACGGGCCGGAAGAGCCCCGGGTAAGTCCGGGGTAAGGGCCCTCTGCTCCAATGTCCGCATGACATCGAGTACCGGCCCCGCACGGCAGCCGGTCCGGACGACATTCGCCCGGGCCTGCCTCGACACGCGCCTGGCGTTGGACCTGACGCAGCAGGCCGTCGCCGATCGGGCGGGGGTCACCCGGAGCTATATCGCCAGGGTCGAGCGCGGCGATGCGAATCCATCGATACGTCGCGTAGAAGCGATCGCCCAGGCCCTCGGTCTCGAGGTCGACCTGGCGATCCGCCGCCCGACCATCATCGGCGGGCCGCGGGTGCGCGATGCCGTCCACGCTCGATGTTCGGCCTATGTCGAGCGTCGATTGCGCAGCCAGGGGTGGGACGCGGCGCGCGAGATCGAGATCGTCCACGGTCGGTCGCACGGTTGGATCGACCTGCTGGCCTTCGACCCCAGGACCCGGACGCTTCTTGTAATCGAGGTCAAGACGCGGCTCGATGATCTCGGCGCCGTGGAGCGCCAACTCGGCTGGTATGAGCGGGCGGCCTGGGACCGCGCACGAGAGCTCGGCTGGGAGCCACGGCGAGTCCAGACCTGGCTGCTCGTCTTGGCCAGTGACGAGGTCGAGCGAGTGCTGTGGGCCAACCGGCCGTACTTGAACACTGCCTTTCCGGTTCGGGCACGCGAGATGGCCTGACGCTGATGCCGGGTGGGATTTCGCCGGCGGCGGGTCGCGGGATGGCGTTGATCGACCCATCGAGCCGCGGTCGTGAGTGGCTCATCCGGAGCCGGCTCGATGGGCGCCGGTCGCCGGCCCGTTATGCCGACTACGCGGACGCCGCCCGGCGATCGGCGGCCTAGTGGTGACCCGCCACGTTCCGGTGAGTACCGAGATCCGTATGAACGTGCACGGTGCGACGCAGGATCGAAAGGATCGTGTCGTTTGGTCGGCGATCCACGAAGGGTTCGTCGCGATTCCGGTACTCAGAGGAACGCAGGCGGGCGGCGGCCGCGACTCCTGATCAGGTGCGGCCAGCCGCCGCCAGCATGGCCCGCGCCCCGGCACTCACGTACGAGCCCTCCGAGCCGAGACCGATGAACCGGAACCCGAGATCGAGGTGGCGGGCCAGCACGGCCGCGTCGTAGATGAGGATGCCGGCCGCCTTGCCATGGTTCGAGCACGCGTCGAGCACGGTCCGTAGCGCCGCGAGGTACGTCGGGTCGTCGAACCGGCCGGGGACGCCAAGGTTGTGCGAAAGGTCCGCCGGCCCCACGAAAAGCACGTCCACTTCGTCGAGCGCCGCGATGGCGTCAGCATCGGCGACCGTCCCGGCCGATTCGATCTGGACGATACCCACGATGCGCTCGTTGACGACCCGGGCCACGTCAGGATGCCCCAGCGAACCCATCCCGCCGCCTCGGGTCCGCAACGCCACCCCGCGCTGGCCGACTGGTGGGTAGCGCAGGTACGACACGGCCTCGCGAACACCTTCGATGGATTGGAGCTGCGGCAACATGATCCCGGCGGCGCCCAGATCCAGGGCGCGCCCGACCCGCAGCCGCTCGGCGGACGGCACACGGACGACGGCCGTCATAGGCGTCGTTCCGACGGCATACAGCATCGCCAGGAGGTCAGCTTCCGTCGATTCGCCATGCTCCAGGTCGAGGACGGTCCAATCGAAGCCGGCCTGGCCCAGGAGCTCCGCGGCCAGCGGCGAAGCGAGATCGGCGAACGATCCGATGAGGGTCTCGCCGGCGCGGATGCGCGTTCGAAGGTCGGTCATGTCGTCATGATGACCGGTCCGCGCCGATGCGTGCCAGCGCCCACGGTCGGCGGCTGCTGCGAAGAGCGAACGTTTTGCGCCACCGCGACACCGTATCTGCAAGATGGTGGCATTCGCCTATGGCTCGTCGATCTCGACCGAAGAGGATCTGATGGATCACCGGCTGGTCGAACGTGCGCAGACGGGTGATCACGCGGCGTTCGACCAGATCGTGTCCGCGGTGGGCGATCGGCTGCTGGGCCTGGCCTATCGCGTCCTGCGCGACCACGATCGAGCCGAGGAAGCGCTGCAGCGCGCCCTCATCGCTGCATGGGAGGAGCTTCCCAGACTTCGCGATCCAGCGAGGTTCGAGCCCTGGGTCCGCCAGATCCTCGCCAATGTCTGCTACGGAGAGCTGCGCAGGGATCGCCGGTCGGCCGCCCCGCGGGTCCGCCTCCTTGCCTCGACCGACGAGGAGGATGCCTCG
Source organism: Candidatus Limnocylindrales bacterium (assembly GCA_051306295.1). GTDB lineage: Bacteria > Chloroflexota > Limnocylindria > Limnocylindrales > CSP1-4 > SPCO01. The sequence continues at coordinate 54,565 of JBPPMZ010000069.1, read as the reverse complement.
TCGATGATCGCGGAACGAGACGCCATCGACCGGGCCTTCCGTAGACTGTCACCGGATCTACGCGTGATCCTGGCGTATCGCTACTTCGTCGACCTGTCCGTCGAGGGGATCGCCGCCGAACTGGCCATCCCGGAAGGCACCGTGAAGTCGCGCCTCCACCGGGCGACCGCCGAGATCCGCGCCGCGCTGGAGGCTGACGACCGCCTCGCACCCACAGTGGAGCGCCCGGCATGATCGACGACGACCTGGATCCGCGCCTGGCCGCCTGGTTCGAGGACGGCCCAGCGGGCCTATCGCCCGAGGCCCGCGCCCACATCAGGGAGGCGGTCGCCAGACGCCGTCAGCGCCGCCGCTTGCCTCGGTGGTGGCCCTGGCGGGCGCCCCGGATCATCGATGCCCCGGCGTCGCGACGTCGCTCCACCGGCGGCGTCGTCCTCGCCGCCTTCGCCCTCCTTGCGATCGTCGGGTGGCGCGTCGTGGTCGATCCGGCAGTGACAGGCCGCGACACGACCGTGCCCACGGCCCCCCCGACGCCCAGCGTGGCCGCCCAGGACGCGGCACTCCTCGATGGCACCTGGACGACGTCCGATCCGGCGACCGGTCTCCCTGGCGGAACGTGGGAACTGTCGCTCGGCGAGTGGGCGCTGGTCAGCCGGCCGGCGGTCGACGGGGACCCCACCGATACCTATGCCCTGTGGCTGCGACCCGTGACGGTGAGCGGCGACGAGCTGGACATCCCTGCCCCGCTCGGGGCGGCATGTGCGGGCCAGGCGGCGAGCTACCACTGGCGCATCGATGGCGGCGACGTCCTGCGACTCTCGCCGGTCGCCGACGACTGCTCGGAACGGCGAGCCGCGCTTGCCCCGCGTGCCTGGACGCGTCGCTGGAACGGCATCATGCGCGCCGGATCCACGTATCGCGCGGAGGCCGCGCCTCGCATCGTCGCGATGACCGTTCCCCAGGGCGTAGCACTCGAAGGGACCTCGGAGCCGCCATGGTCGACCTACGTGGCAACGCTCCCGGGGACCAACCAGATCGTGCTGGTGTCGGTCGTCGAGACGGTCTATGTCGATCCCTGTGACATCACCAAGTCGGTGACCCCGTTCGACGGAACGCCCGGCGACCTTGCGGACTTCCTGGCGGCCGTACCGCAGATCCACGTCCGGGAGCGGTCGTCCACGACCATCGATGGTCGGCCCGCCGTGCGTCTGACCTTCGACATCGACCTCGCGGCGGCCACCTCGTGTCGATCGGGGATGGTCGCCTACTGGATCGACGCGGGGACCATGATCGGTGAGGTCGCAGGCGGGGCTCGCCAGGGTGGGATGTCGAGCGGCGGCACGACCGAGCAGATGGACATCGTCGAGGTCGACGGGATGACCGTCGCGATCTCCGTCCAGGCACCGACCGCGACATTCGATGCGTGGTTGCGACGGATCGGGCCGATGGTCGAGTCAGCGACATTCGAACCGTGAGGCCTGGTTGCGCTACGGCCCGTTGACCAACCCGCTGGTGTCCACGACCTCGAGATCCCGCCCGGTGATGACATCAAGCTCGTGCAGGACATCGTCGTCGAAGCGGGGGTCGCTCATACCACTCACGTACCAGGGCGACCCGTTGTCGGCCAGGATCATCCCGTAGCGCTGGAGCGCAACCGCGATCGCCCGAGCGTGCGGCGACAAGGCAGACGTGTCGTACGACGCCTTGAGCCGAACCCGCATGCCCATCGGCGGCAGTGACGTCGACGTCGACGAGCTCGCGTAGTGCCGCGCCGGGTAGACGTACGCGCGCTTGGTCTGGTTGGTCGTGAACCGCAGCGCGTGGGTGATCGCGCCGGCGGCGACCTCGTCGTAGCGGACCAGGCCGGGCAGGATCGGCAGGCCGGCCGCATCGGCGCTGGTCCAACCGGCCGCTCGCAGGGCATTCGAGCGCAGGTCCCAGGTCGCCCCGCTGCCAGCGGTCCACTGGCTGCCGACCTTCTCCGCGGCGAACAGCTCGTACAGCCGACACGCGTCCTTGTCGACCATGAGGATATGGCGATCTCCGCCCGCGCCTGCGCCCTCGATCGATGGCGAGGCCGGGATCGGATACATGACCTGGTCGCTCTCGTCCGCGTACTCGAAGGCGACCGTGGAGCGCGGCGTGGCCGCCGTCACGACCTGATACGGGATCCCGTAGCCGGCGTACGACCCGAAGTCCATGTGCAGGCCGCGGTCCAGCCCGATGGCCGAGATCATCGTGGCGGAGTTCGCCGCCACCGACCGACCATCGACGCGAACGTTCCACACGTTGTCCGCGGGGAAGACCGGACAGGCGGGCGCGCCAGGGAGCGTCGGGGCGGTGCCGGGGGCCGGTGTCGGGTGGCTGGCCGGGTCCAGCGGGTTCGTGCCGGCCGATCGCTCGGCGGCGTCGCTGTAGCCGTCGCCGTCGGTGTCGGCGCGGCGCGGATGCGTACCGACGCGCTGTTCCGTGGCGTTCGACAGGCCGTCGCGGTCCGGGTCCTCCTTGCCGTCGCCAAGCCCATCGCGGTCACTGTCGCCCCGGCGCGGATGGGTGCCGGCCCGGAACTCGCTCCAGTTCCAGAGGGCGTCGCCATCGGCGTTCTCGCGATCGTCGCGCAGGCCGTCGCGGTCCGTGTCCGCGCGGCGCGGCCGCGTGCCGGTCGTCGCCTCCTGCTTGTTGATCAGGCGGTCGGCGTCCGGGTCCTCGCTGCCGTCGGGGGTGCCATCGCGGTCGGTGTCCTTGCGCGATGGGTCGGTCCGGGTCCAGTCACGCTCGTAGGCGCTGGTCAGGCCATCGCGGTCGGGGTCGGTGGTGGCTGCCGACGCCGACCCGATCATCACCGTCGACAACACGACGACCGCGACCAAGCTGGTCACGACCGTCGATCGAACACGGGTGCGCGAGGGCGTCGGCATGACCGAAGCGTGGGCCCGACGCTCCCTGGGCGGGAGGGGCCCGGACGTCCCACCGCGACCCGACCGTGGTCCGGTTCCGGGACGCACCGCGTGATCGTCCAGGACAGCCCCTGGGCGCCGCAAGGCCTGACGCTCAGGATGGTCCTTCCACCCAGGACGGCGACAGCGTACGGTATCTCCCGTGCCGCCGACCCCGATGCCCGAGGACGAGATGCGGGCCGTCCTGACAGGAGAGCACCCCGGCCTGGGTGGGATGCGACGCGCCATGAAGCGTTTCCCCAGTTCACCGCGTTGCAAGCTGTGCGCCGCGCCGTTTGCCGGCGTGGGCGGCACGGTGCTGAAGCACTTCGGCTATGCGCGCTTCGCCGCCAACCCGGCACTCTGCCAGAAGTGCATCGTCGAATTCCGACGGCACGGCCTCACCGGAGCTGAGATCCCGATCACGCTGCTGTTCGCGGACATTCGCGGTTCGACCACCATCGGCGAGCGGCTCGCGCCGCGCGATTTTCATGCCTTCCTGGACCGCTTCTACCGGATCGCCTCCGATACGGTCCTGGGTCACGACGGCATCGTCGACAAATTCGTTGGCGACGAGGTGATCGGCCTGTTCTTCGGTGGCATCTCCGGACCGGACCACGCGAGATCCGCTATCGCCGCCGCCATCGATCTCTCCGAGCGCTGCGGACGCCGCGATGCCACGCCACGCGGCACCATCCCGGTCGGAGCAGCTGTGCACACGGGCGAGGCCTACGTCGGCACGAGCGGCCCGGTCGGGGCGGTGGATGACTTCACTGCGCTGGGCGACGTGGTCAACACCACGGCCCGGCTGGTCGCCGAAGCAGCCGTCGGCGAGGTCGTCATCAGCGTGGCAGCCGCCGAGGCCGCGGGCCGCTCGACCGCGGCCGAGGATCGTCGAACCATCGCCGTCCGCGGCCGCGATGGTTCGGTCGATGTCGTCGTGCACCGGGTCTCGACATCATCGGACGTCGGCATCTAGGCGAACCCGACGCGCCGGCGACGTCAGGCCGGGTCCGAGTCCAGGCCGACCGTCGCGCTGCGGCGCTCCAGCAGGACGACGTCGCGCCAGCGACCGGTCCGATCCTGGCCCAGCCGCCGTTGGACGCCGACCCGCCGGAAACCGACCCGCTCGTGGAGGGCCAGGCTGGCCCCGTTGTCGGCGAGCACGCCCGCCTGGAGCGTCCAGAAGCCGGCCGCCTCCGTCTCGGCGATGAGCGCATCGAGCAGCGCCCGGCCCACACCGCGGCCGCGCGCCGCTTCCTCCACGTAGACGCTCTCCCAGGCGACGCCGCGATACACCCGCCGCGCAGACACCCCACTCACCGCGACCCAGCCCAGGACCGGCCCGTCCGGCCCGCTGGATCGGTCGCGCGCGACGAGCCGGCAGTCCGGCCGATGCGATCGGTCGAAATGGTCCCAGTCCGGGGCCTCACGCTCCAGGGTCGCGTTCCCCGTCGCGATGCCCTGGACGTAGATGCGATGGACGGCCGACCAATCGGCCGCAGTCATCGCGTCGATGCGGAGGGTCGGTTCGGCGGCCGATGCATCACCCATCGGCGAAATCATCACACGTCGACGCGTGGAGGTTCGTCGTCGTCGAGCATCGTCATCCGTCGATGGTCCGGGCAGTGCCGCGGCTCTACGTTGTCGGAGTCACGCGATCTCCAACCGAAGCCGGCTTGCTGGGGCGAGCCGCCTTCGACGCTTTCCGGCGCCTCAGCCCGGACGAAACGTCAACGGCCGTGGCCCTTCCAGGACCAGGCGGCCGGCCCCATCAAGCGACCAGCCGGCCACCCCGGCCATGGCGGCCAGGAAGGCCGATTCCACGAACATGGTCGGGTCAGCGCAGGCCATCTTGGTCGCGGCGAGTGGTCCGAACGTCAGGCTCGCGTCTTCCAGGGCGTACGTACCGCTGAAGGTATTGCAGCCGGCGGATCCGCTGACCGTGCCGTCGCCGCCGAACGTGAGGGTCGGCTCGACGTCCACCAGCACCGCCCCACCCAGCTCCTCGAGCGCCCAGGTGGTGCCGGCCAGGTCGGTCTCGACGGCTGCGGACGGTGGGACGTCGATGAGCGGCTCGGCGAGGACATCGCCGTGTCCGCGAAGTTCCAGTCCGCCGGCTTCGGTCTGACGCCACGTCGATGCGCCCGTGAGCGCCTCGTTGAAGGCCTGCGCCTGCGCACCCAGGAGCGGCTCACAGCCGATCAGCGTCGAGGTCAACTGCCCGACGGCGATGTCCTGGCCATCGGTCTTGAACGGCCCGCTGTACTGGTTGCAGCCATCGCTGCCGGTGAGCTCACCCCCGAAGGCGAAGCGCATGGTCGGTCGGGCGTCGGGGATCGTCGCGGTGCCGGCGATCGACGTCACGCTCCAGCTCGTGCCGCCAAGACCGCCGTTCGCGTTGTCGTCTCCGAAGCCCTCGCAGGCGGCAAGGCCGACGACCAGGGCGACGGCCAGCAGCGGGCCGACGAACCATCCGGGCGCGCGTGATCGGCCTCGCATCAGAACGGCTTCAGCTCCATGAGCCAGACCAGGACGGCGATGCCGACCAATCCGATCGCGGCAACGAGTTCGGGTTTGAGGTCGGCGCGGGCGGCGGCCACCTCGGCATCACCGGCCGGCGATCGCGGCGGATCGCCCTTCTTGTCGTTGCGGCTCGGCATACCCATGGCCTCGCGAACGGCCGTCATCCTGTTGGCGGCCATCGGGGTCATGGCCAGCCAGACGACGACCACGACGATGATCGAAACCCACGGCCACAGCTGACCGAAGTGGCCGCCCATCACCGCGGCGACGATCCCCAGGACGACAGCGAGCACCAGCCCGACCCCGGCGACCATGAGTGACGAGGTCGAGAGGTCCAATGTCGCCGCCAGGCGATCGCGGTCCGTCTCGGTCCGCGCCTGGAACATCGCGAACGCCGACACGCCGTGCGCGCCGAACGAAACGATCACGAAGAAGACGTGGGCGACGACGACCCAGGGGTACAGCTCCATCCGGCATCCTCCTGCCTGACGCGGCCGCCCGGCTCCATCACCGAGCGCAGGCGATGGTACTCCGTGACCTCGAGGCCGAAGCGAGCGTGCGACACTGCGGTCGATGATCGACCCTGAGCTGCCGTCCGAACTCGACCGGTTGGCTGACGCCCGCGCGGCGCTGGCTGCCCTCCGGCCGCGGATCGCCGATGGTGAGCCGTGGCCGCTGGCCGAGTCCTTCGGCACGAAGCCAGAAGCGTTATGGGGTCCGCGCGAGGTCCTGGCCCACCTGGCCGAGATGCTGCCGTTCTGGCTCGGCGAGCTGGAGCGGGTCGTTGACGGCGATGGGTCGGGGTCGGTGCCGTTCGGGCGTGTCGCCGACGACGCCTCGCGGATCGGCCTCATCGAACGCGACCGTTCGTTGCCGCTGCGGGTGCTGTTCGATCGTGTGGATGCGAGCCTGTGGGCCTGGATGGTCCGCCTGCCGACCCTGACCGCGACGGACCGCGAACGGGTCGGACTCCATCCACGGCTCGGAGAGATGGCGGTCGGGGGGATGGCCGAACGGTTCATCCTCGGCCACACCGAGGAGCACATCGCCCAGCTCGATATGATCCTCGCGGCGGCCGGCCGCTAGCGCCCGCAATCGCATGTTCATCCTGTACGCCATCCCGATCGGGATCGCCGCCGGCTACCTGGTGGGCGGTCGTTTGGAGCGCCTGGGCGACGTCCGATTCGCGTGGGGCTGGCTGGCCATCGCCGGCTTGTTCGCCCAGGTGATCCTGTTCTCCGGGCCGGTCGCGGACTCCATCGGTGATCTTGGTCCCCTGCTGTACGTGGCCTCCACCGCGGCTGTCCTGGTCGCAGTGCTGCGCAACTGGCGGATCCCGGGGCTCGTGCTCGTGGCGCTCGGGGCGGCCAGCAATCTCGCGGCGATCGCCGCGAACGGTGGCGTGATGCCGGCCTCTCCCGAGGCGGCTGCGGCGCTGGAAGCGCAGGCCGGACCCGGGTTCTCGAACAGCGTCGTCATGGCGGATCCGGCGCTGCGGCCGCTGACGGACATCTTCGTGCTGCCCGGCTGGGTCCCGTTCGCGAACGTGTTCAGCGTCGGCGATGTGGTGATCGGGGTCGGCGTGGCTGCGGTCATCGCGCTCGCGATGCGGCGGGACGACGCTTCCTGAACGGCGCGTGTCGGGGTCCGTGGGGAGGGTGGTGCGCCGCGGCAACTCCCACCACAGGCTGTCCGGACAGGTACCGAGGTCCTATGGCCGGGCTCCCCACTGCAACCGTACGTTTCGGTCCTGGGGGTCCAACTCTCGCCATCACGAAAGGGACGCGATGAACGTGATCAAGTCGCAGACCTTCCGGGTCGTGATGCTCCTATCCGCTCTGGCCAGCTCCAGCCTCGTGCTGATGGCCGGCCGGCGCTGGTTCTAGGCCCGGATCGTCTCAACCCGGCGGTGGCCGCCGGTCCTACCTTGCACGCAGCGGCCGTCCGATGAGGACGGCCGTTTCGATTCCGGGCGGTTGGCCGGGCTCGGCGTCCGAATCCTGGCATGTAGCAGCGACGCCTCTGCTAGGAGCGTCGACAGCGCCCCGGGCGGCCTGATCCCGTCGACAGCGCAGGATCACCCCCATTTGCAGCAGCCGTACTGCTGGTAGCCAAGGATCTGGGCTCCGCGCCACACCGAGACGCGGATACCAGCAGCCACGCCGCTGTATGCCGGAAACGCCCCGAGACCAGGCCTCGTCACTCGCTCGCGGCCCCCGGCTCCCATCGATCCAGCTCGGCGAGCAGGCGCGCCTTGTCGTGGCGCGTCCAGAACTTCCAGACCAGGTAGCCGGCGATCGCCGCGGTCCAGAAAAGCGCGCCCGGCACGAGCAACACGCCCAAGCCGCGCGCCCCGTCCGCCACGGACACCAGCCCGCTGAACCCGGCTACCCACAACAGCCCCGCCCCCAGCGAGTACCCCAGCGTCGTCACAGACATCAGTCCCGCCGGGTTGCCCAGCGACAGGGCCGCCACCATACGGGCGTCCGGCGGGTAGAAGTAGGCCGCCTCCAGCCGACGGGCGATGAGCGCGTCCGCGCCCACCAGCCGGTTGATCCGGCGCTCAAGCCGTTCCGCATAGCGGCGCGCGAAGACCGTGTAGAAGAACAGGTAGCCGGTCTCAAGGAACGCGAACGGCACCAGGAACGGCACGATCGCCGCCGCGGCCGGGGCGATGCCCGCCCAGGCGATGACCAGCAGCACGATCGAGACGACCGCCCAGTCGCAGATGCGCCGGAAGAACAGGTCCGAGTAGCCGTACAGCATCCCGCGCATCCGAGTCAGCTGGTCGGTCAGGAGCGACAGTTCCAAGCGCTCGTCGTCGATCATGGGCATCGGCCGATGGTAGCCGCTACAGTCGACCGGACATGCCGACCCTCCCCGAACTCGGCTCCAGCCTCCCGGACGTCGTCCTCCGCACGACGATCGTCTACCTGTTCGTCGTCGCGGCGATCCGGATCTCCGGCAAACGCGAGGTCGGGCAGATGTCCGTCCTCGAGCTCGTGGTCATCCTGGTCATCAGCGACGCGGTGCAGAACTCGATGGTCGGCGAGAACACCACGCTATGGGGCGGCCTCGTCGCCGTCGTGACCCTGCTCGCGCTCGACTTCGCCATCAAATGGTTCACCGGGCGCTCGCGCACCCTGCGCAACGTCATCGAGGGAGAGCCGCGCCTCCTCGTCCGCGACGGCCGCCTGCTCGACAAGGCCTTGCGCGAGGAGAAGATCGACGCCGACGACGTCCGAGCCGCCGTCCGGGCCCACGGCCTGGCGCGGGTGGAGGAGGTCCGGCTGGCGGTCCTGGAAACGGACGGCTCGATCAGCGTCATCCCGCTCGACCAGGGCACGACCACGCCGTCGAACCGGCCGCCGACTGACGATCGATCGGCCTGATGACCCGCGGGCTCGTCGCACTGGGCCTCCTCCTCGTCGTTGTCACCGCCTGCGCGCCACGACCGGTCCAGATCGCATCGATCGACGGCGAGCGTTGGGAACTCCTGGTCGGGAGCGGCAACGGGATGCGCGGCATGGACGGCTTCGGCGGCATGGACGGGATGCTGTTCGCGTACGACAGCGAGGTCGACCATCGGGTGGCCGCCTGGGTCATGGACGAGGTCGCATTCCCCCTCGCGATCGCCTGGTTCGACGGCGACGGCGTCCTCGTCGGGACGGCGACCATGCCGCAGTGCTCCGCGGACCCGTGCCCGCTCCACCAGGCTCCGGCTCCCTATCGCTGGGCCGTCGAAGCGCCGGTCGGGGCCTTCGATGCTCTTCCGCGCGATGCGACGCTCGTGCTGGGAGGCGGTTCCTAGCTCCCGCCGGGCGGGACGTGGGTGCGCAGGAAGCGCAGGATCCGCTCGAAGGCGTCGCGGCGGTTCTCGCGGTGCTCCCAGCCGTGGCCCTCGTCGTCGTACCAGTGGACCTCGTGGACCTTGTCCTCGATGGCCAGCGCCTCCACCATGCGCTCCGTCATGAGCGGCACGACCCGCTTGTCCTTGCGGCCGTGGAGGATGAGCAGCGGTGCCTGGATGCGCTCCGCACGGTAGACGGGGGAGCCGCGCCGGAACGCCTCGACCTTCGCCGGATCGTCGGGCGTGCCCATCATCTTCTGGAGGTCCAGTCGCCCGGGTCGGTCGCCGTGGCGGAAGCTCTCCGCGATCTCGGAGTCGCCGTACAGGTCGATGCCCGCGGACCACAGCTCGGGCTCATCGACCAGGGCCGCGAGGACCATATAGCCACCGTACGACCCGCCGAAGATGGCCATCCGCCCGTCCGACCACGGCTGGGCCTGCGCCCATCTCGCGGCGTCCACCAGGTCGTGGACGTCGGCGTGACCCCACTCCCCGTGGTTGGCGTGGCGGAAGTCCCGGCCATACCCGGTGGAGCCGCGAAAATCGATGTCGAGGAAGGCGTAGCCCTCACGCGCGAGCAGCAGCTTGATCGGCTGGAAGCTGCGGTAGGCCTGCCAGGTCGGGCCGCCATGCGGGTAGATGATCGTCGGGACGCGGTTGCCGCCGCGCTTGCCGGTGGCCGCCGCCGGGCGCCACAGCGTGCCCTCCACGCGCAGCCCGTCGCGGGCCGTGACGACGACCCGCTCGCCGCCCGGCACGCGGCCCGCCCCGAGCGCGGCGCCCAGGACGGCGGGCCGGGAATCGGTGACCTGCCGGGGTCGAGCGCCGTCGGGTGCGACGCCCGGGACGGGTAGCAGCCACAGGTCCTGGGGGCGTGTCTCGCTCTCGCCGATGGCCGCGACCCACGCGCCGTCCGGCAGCCAGCCGATCGCGCGCCAGACGCCGTCCCATGGCGAGATCCGCTGGGGTGTGCCCGCGCCCGCCGCGACGACGGTCCGTGGCGTCTTGGGCGGCCGGCCGCGCCCGCGCTTGGGCGGCGTGCCATCGCCGAGGCCGCGGACGACGAGATCGATGAGCCCGTCGCGGACCTCGATGTGCACGATCCGGCTGCCATCGGGTGACGGGAGCGGCACGTACCCGTAGCCACCGGACGGGTCGCCGTGCTCGCGCTCGCCATCGGTCAGCACGATGCGGTCACGCCCGTCGGGCGAGCGGCGCACGACCTGGAACCAGCCGTCGGCATCGGACACGTAGGTCAGCGAGCCGTCGGGCAGCCATTGCGCCGCCGTGTCATGGCTACGCTCGCCGGCGACGATGCGCTGCTCCCCGGTGACCACATCCACGATCGCGATCTGCGAGGTGACCAGGGCGTCCGGCTGCTGCTGGGCCATGACCGCGAGCTGCGACCCGTCCGGCGACCAGACGAACGACTCGACATCGACACCGAGCGCGGTCAGCGCGCGAGCCTCCACGGGCCGGGGGTCGCGCTGCGGCCGACCGCGACGCGGGACCGGCGCATCGATCAACCAGACCTGGCTCCAGCCGCGCCGGCGCGAGATGAACGCGAGCTGCTTGCCATCCGGCGACCAGCGCGGGTCGCGGCCGCCGCCGGGCTTGGCGACCACCCGGACCAGGCGCGAACCGTCCGCCTCCACGAGCCAGACCTCGCCGTCCCGGACGAACGCCAGGCGCCGCCCGTCCGGCGACCACTGCGGGTCGCTGATGGCCTGTTCCGAGGCGGTCAACTGGGTCGGTGGCGTGCCGGTCCCGCGCAGCGACAGGGTGAACAGCTGGCGCGCGCCGCCGACGTCCGCGGTATACGCGACGACCCGATCGCGCGGGTGGACCCGGAACTCGCGCGGCGGATCGACCGCGACGATCGACTCGATGGTCAGGCCGCCGCCGGCCCGGGCGGCGTCGAGCGCCGACTCCAGCGCGCGGTCGCTCACGGCTCGCTCGGCCAGCCGAGGGCGGCGCACCACGGCCCGAGCATCGCGAGGTGCTTTCGGGTGTGGCCGTGAAGGCAGTCGTAGACCCACGACCAGCCGTCAGCGGAACGGAGCTCCTCCACGCTCAGGGTCCCGGCCGCGGCCAGCAGGTCCGCCCGGGTCGCGTCGTAGCGTGCCAGGGTCGCGCCCGGCGACTCGCCGGAGGCCCGCGAGGCGGCCACGAGCCGATCGTTCCAGGCGTCCACGCCCTCCTCCGGGTCCGACAGCCAGTGGCCGCGCCGGCGGTAGACATCGATGGCCCGGACGGCCTCCGTGACCCAGTCCGCGAGATGGGCGACGTGGTCGCGCAGGGTCCAGCCGGGCGTGAGGTCCTCGCCCAGCCAGCGCTCGGGCGAGACGGCGCGTACCAGTGCATCGAACTGGGCCGCGATCGCCGTGTCCTGGGCCACCAGTCCGGCGTGATCCGCGGCGCGCGGGTCGCCCATGAATGGGTCACCATCGACCTGGCGCAGGCGGAGTTGCTCGGTCCACGGTTCCAGCACCGCCAGGTGGTCCAGGTAGTGGCCGTGCAGCGTCAGGTTAATCCAGGCCCACGACTCGTCACTGCGGATGGTGTCGCCGGGCAGGCGCTGGACGGCGGCCAGCAGGCGCGGGCGCGCTGCGGCGAGCCGGGCCAGGATGGACGCGGCCGGCATCGTGGTCCATGGCGCACGTCGTCGCTCGTTGTAGCGGTCGAAGTCGCCGCCGTCGAAGTCGTCGTCGGTCGGCCAGCGACCGGTCGCCTGCGCGGTCGCCACGTAGTCGATCGCCAGTTCCTGCCAGTCCGCGATGTGACCGACGTGCTCGGCGAGGGTCCAGTCCGGCCCACCCGCATCCGATGGGGCGGCCCCAGGTAGGTGCCAAGCGGCATCGTCGAGACCGGCCCAGGAGGCGTGCATGCGATCCCAGAGTGCCGCCTCATCGGCCCACAGGTCGCGCGCCGCGGCGCGGTAGTCGACTGCCCGAACGTCGGCCAGCGGCGCCCGGCGCAGGTCCGGCTGGGTCGCGACGGCCGACGCGTCAGCCATCAGGCTAGCGGCCCGGCCTTCCGGGGAGCCGCGTCGACCTTCGCCTCCAGCTGGTCGCCGAGCTCGACCGTGCGCCGGAACGCCGCCCATACCGCCTCCGAGAGGACCGTGCGGAGTCGACCACTCTCCAGCTCGTGCAGCGCAGCGGCGGACGTGCCGCCGGGCGAGGTGACCATGTTGCGCAGCTCCGCCGGATGCATCCCCGACTGCTTGGCGAACAGGGTGCTGCCCTCCAGGGTCTCGATCACCAGGTCGTGGGCCATGTGGCGCGGGAAGCCCAGGTGCACGGCCGCATCGATGAGCGCTTCCATGAACAGGAACACGTACGTCGGGCCGGTGCCACTGACCGCGGTGGCCATCGCGACCATCTTCTCGTCATCGACCTCGAGCTGGACGCCGAGCGCCCCGAGGAGTGCCGCGGCCTGGGCGCGCTGGTCGACGGTCGTCTCGGGGGTCGCGTACCAGACGGTCATGCCCTTGCCCAGGCGGGCGGGCGTGTTGGGCATGCTGCGCACGACCTGGTCATGGCCCAGGATCCCGGTCAGGGCCGCGGTCGTGGCACCGGCGAGCACGCTCAGGACCAGCTGACCGCGGCGCAGGTGCGGGCCGATCTCTTGACCCACTTTCTCGAGCATCTGGGGCTTGATGCCCAACAGGATGACATCGGCGTCGGCGACGGCCTCGACGTTGCCCGACACGGTCCGGATGCCGTACTCGCGTTCCAGCGCCTCACGCCGTTCGGGGCGCGGGTGGCTGGCCACGACCTGACCAGGCTGCACGAGCTGGCCGTGCTGGCCGCGGAGCAACCCGGCGATCATCGCCTCGGCCATGACGCCGGAACCGACGGTCGCGATCGTGGCCTTGGCGAGGGGGGACATCGGGCGGAGTATAGCGATGCGCCAGTCGGCTCCTGTGTCGGTCAGCGGGCGACGCGTGCGATCAGCCAGCCCGCGCAACGCCGGTGACGAAGAAGCGTCCGGTCGTCGTGACCCTGACGTCATCGAACCCCGCCGCGCGCAGAGCGGCCGCCAGCTCGTCCGCGGGGTAGTAGACCTTGACGATCGAGAACTCGCGTCCGTCGGCAAGGCGTCGCGTCGCCCGGTCCGCGGCAGGGAGTGGATTGTCGGCGGCGCCGGACGCGGGATCCGGCAGCGAGTCGATGAACGCGAAGCGCCCGCCGGGCTTGAGCCACCGACGCGCCAGTGCCAGGAAGTCGCCGAGGCGCGCCCGCTCGACATGGCTTAGCCAGAAGCCGGTGAACAGCGCGTCGACGGCGCGGTCCGGCTCCGCCCATGCATCACGGACGTGGAGATGCGCGCGCAACTGGTGCGCCACCAGGCGTTCGCGAGCGCGATCCAACGGCGCGCTCGCCGCGTCGTACATCGACAGCTCGCCCTTGGACGCCAGCAAGGGCGACCACCAACCCGTGCCCGCGGCCAGTTCGACGATCTCGCCGCTGATCGGCAGCTCATCGAGCCAGCGTCCGGCCATGTCGAGCTCCGCGTTCCAGGCGGCGTCGTGGATGGCGCCGCGCTCGTACCGGCCACGGCGCAGGTACCAGTCGTCGTACTCGCCGGCGCGGGCCTCGTAGTAGGCGACCAGATCGTCTGCGGGGTCGGCCGGTGGGTCGACCGCAGGTGGAGGCGCGCTGACAGGTGGCAGGGCTCCTGCCGCTCCCCGCTCGGTCAGCGCCTGGCGAAGTCGATACCGCAGGAACTCGTTGTCGCCCGCCTTGCCGACGCAGTCCGGGCAGAGCTGGGCCCAGCCCTCCAGGTCGTCGGGGGTTCGGGTCGTGTGGGGCGTGCCGCACCACAGGCACGCGAAGGTCGCGCGGAACGGCATCGCTCAGCTGACCTGGACGGGCGTCCAGCTGTCGGGCGCCGCGATGTCCACGAACCCCGCCGGATCCATGATCTCCGCCAGCAGCTCGATGCCGTCGATGACCCGCGGCCCGGGCCGACTGAAGTACGCCGAGCCGTCCACGGCGAAGACCGCCCCGCGCTGGGCGGCCGGGAGATCGGGGAGCCAGATCGGCTTGGGCGTGCGCGCCCACTCGGCGACCGTCTCGGCCAGGTGGAAGCCGCAGGGCATGAGGAACAACATCTCGGGATCCACCTCCGCGACGGCGTCCCACGTCGTCTCCTGTGACTTCGCCCCGTCCTTGCCGAGCAGGTCCCAGCCGCCCGCCCGCCGGATCTGCTCCGGGACCCAGTGCCCGAGCGCGAACGGCGGGTCCAGCCACTCGAGACCGACCACTCGAGGGGCTTGATGCCCGCCCTTCCGGCGCTCGGCGACGCGACGCTCGACCGCGCCCAGCCGCTCGCGCAGCGATTCGACGAGATCGATGCCGGCGTCCTCGACCTCGGTCATCGCGCCGACCGTTGTGATGGTGTTGAAGATGCCCTCGATCGAGGTCGGCTCGAGCGACACCACGGTGATGTCGGCGTCGATCCGGCGCGCGACCTCGTTCACCTCGCGATAACTGACCGCGCAGACACGGCACAGCTCCTGGGTGATGATCAGGTCGGGCTCGGCGGCGGCGAGGGCCTCCTCGTCGAGCTCGTACAGCGACGATCCGCCGTGCATCGAGGCCGTGACACGAGCATGGATCTCGCGGGACGACACGTCCGTGAGGTCGTTGACGTTGCGGGTGACGACGGGTTTGCCGATGACCGACGGCGGCCAGTCGCACTCGTGGGTGACCGCGACGAGCTCATCCTGCAGGCCGATGGCGCAGACGATCTCCGTCGCCGAAGGCAGGAGCGAGACGATGCGCATACGTGTCTGGGTACTGGCACCCTCAGCGGAGAGCCGGCACTCGCGCCCGGAGGTCTGAGGCTGAGCTCCGCGAAGCCATCAGCCCGAGGGTGGCTTGAACTCATCGACGGCCGCGCGGGCAGCGGCCTTGTCCGTGTACCAGGTCGCGTCCATCGCGGTGAACTTGGCCCATTCGGGCGGCAGCGACTCCTCGGGGAAGATCGCGTTCACCGGGCACTCGGGCTCGCACGCGCCACAATCGATGCACTCGTTGGGGTCGATGAACAGCTTGCGGTCGGTGCCTTCCTCGAAGTGGATGCAGTCCACCGGGCAGACGGACACGCACGACAGGTCGAGCACATCGATACACGGCTCGGCGATCACGTAGGTCATCCGACATCCTCCTTCGAGGGGACCAAGGGGTCTTCACGAAGCCGCACCGACCGGTGCGGGGCCAGAGCGTACCACCGTACGAGGCCGTGGGACCGGCCACTCCGATCATTCGGTCGCGGTGAGCCACCGGACAGGCACCTGCATCCCCTTCGCCCAGTGGCCCGGGATGTGGCAGCCCACGATCCAGGGCGCGCTCCCGGCGTCCGCGGGGACCGTCCAGACCAGGTCCACGCGCTCCCCGGAGCGGACCACGATCCGGATCCCGCTCACATCAGGCGGGACGCTGACGATGGGTGTCGGGCCGGGCGGGGCCCCAACGGTCGCGGCCTCCGCGACCTCCCAGGCGTCCTGGACGCGGGTATCCCCGATGATCGCTTCGTGGATCTCCATGCCGCCATTGATGACATGCAGGAGGACGGTCTCACCGGGCGCGAAGTCCACGGCGTCGGGCAGGAACGCGTAGTCCTTGGCGATGATGTTGACCTCACGCGGCTGGGCGGAGGACCCGGGCACGACGGGCGGGGTCGCCGGCGGCGGGCCGGCCTCGCACGCCCCTGCCACGACGGCCGCCAGTGCGGCGATGGCCAGCACGACCATGGTCCGCGACAGCACCTGCATGCACCGAGTCTATGGCGCGGTGCCCGGAACGCGTCCCAGCCGTGCTTGACACTGCCAATGGCGCGTCGCATCGTTCGCGCACCGTCACCCCCCGGACAGGGCCCCCCTCACCGTCACGAGGCCACCGCTTGGCGTCAGAGACCCAGACCCGGACGTCCCCCGCTGCGCCATCCACGACCCCGGCCGTGCGCCTGGAAGGCGTGGAGAAGCACTACGGCGATGTCGTCGCGGTCGCCGGCCTGGACCTGGAGGTCCGCGACGGCGAGTTCTTCTCCATGCTCGGGCCGTCCGGCTCGGGCAAGACCACGACCCTGCGGATGATCGCCGGGTTCGAGCTGCCGACGGCCGGGCGGATCCTGCTCCACGGGGAGGACGTCACGCGGGTGCCGCCCTTCGACCGTGACGTCAACACGGTCTTCCAGGACTACGCGCTGTTCCCGCATATGTCGGTCGGCCAGAACGTGGCCTACGGGTTGGTCGTCCGCAAGGTGCCCCGCGACGAGCGCGGCCGGCGCGTGACCGAGGCGCTACGCATGGTCCGCCTGGAGGGCTACGAGGCGCGCAAGCCGGCGCAGCTGTCCGGCGGCCAGCGGCAGCGCGTCGCCCTCGCCCGGGCGCTCGTCAATCGACCGCGCGTTCTGCTCCTCGACGAGCCGCTGGGCGCCCTGGACCTCAAGCTCCGCGAGGAGATGCAGATCGAGCTCAAGGCCATCCAGCAACAGGTCGGGATCACGTTCATCTACGTGACCCACGACCAGGAGGAAGCGCTCACGATGAGCGACCGGATGGCAGTCTTCCGCGACGGCCGGATCGAGCAACTCGGGACGCCGGCACAGGTCTACGAACAGCCCGCGACGCGCTTCGTGGCCGGCTTCGTGGGCACGTCCAACCTATTGAGCGGCGACGTCGCCCGCCAGGTGCTGGGCCGATCCGGGACGTTCACCATCCGTCCGGAGAAGATCCGCCTGGCCGAGCCGGACGCGGTCGCCGGCGACGACGAGACGACGGCGCCGGGGACCATCCACGATGTCGTCTATCTCGGCCCGGACACGCGCTATATCGTGGAGCTCGCAGCCGGTTCGCGGCTGGTCGTCACCCAGCAGAATCTCGCGACGACCTCGAGCGAGGCGCTCGCTCAGCAAGGCAAGGCTGTCCGCCTCGTGTGGAAGCGACAGCATGAGCTCCCCGTCGCTGACGGGGGGTCCGGCATGGAGGAGGAGAGGACCGCATGAAGCACCGAAGACTGGTCTCGCTCGTGGGCATCGCCGCCCTGGCGCTGGCCGCCTGTAGCGGCGGCGCATCCGGATCAGCGGGTCCGAGCGCCCAGGCGTCCCTTGGCGAGGGCGAAGGCGCCCTGAACCTCGTGATCTGGGCCGGCTACGCTGAACGCGGCGCCGTCGATCCCAACTTCGACTGGGTCACCCCGTTCGAGGAGAAGACCGGCTGCATCGTCAAGACGACCGACATGACCGACTCGAACAACGGCGTGTCGCTCATGCAGTCGGGCGACTACGACGGTGGGTCGTTCTCGGGTGACGCCACGAGCCGATTGATGGCCGGCGGCATCGTCGCTCCCGTCAACACGGCCCTGATCCCGAACTACGCGAACATCTTCGAGGGCCTCAAGAACAAGACCCACAACTCGCTGGATGGCGTGGCGTATGGCGTGCCCCACGGGCGCGGCCCGAACCTGCTCATGTACAACACCGAGGTCGTCACCGCGGCGCCGACCAGCTGGGCTCCGGTCTGGGACGGCACCTATGGCGGCAAGGTCAGCGTCTACGACTCCTCGATCTACATCGCCGATGCGGCGCTGTACCTGATGTCTACCAAGCCCGATCTCGGCATCACCAATCCGTACCAGCTCAACCAGGAGCAACTCGACGCGGCGGTCGCACTCCTCGAGGCACAGAACGCCAGCGGAGCCCTGTATTGGGGCACCTACAGCGATCAGGTCGCCTCGTATGCGGCCGATGATGTCGTCATCGGGACGTCGTGGCAGTTCCAGGTCAACCTGATGCAGGGCGAGGGCGAACCGATCGCGGGGGTCCTCCCGGCGGAGGGCTCCACGGGCTGGTCCGACACGTGGATGATCGCTTCCAAGGCCAAGAACCCCAACTGCATGTACATGTGGATGGATCACATGGCGTCCGCGGAGGCGAACGGCCAGGCCACGGTCTGGTTCGGCGAAGCTCCCACGAGCCAGCAGGCCTGTGACTACGCCGAGACCCTGTCGCCCGGTCATTGCGAGTTGAACCACGCCACGGATGAGGCCTACTACGACAAGATCTGGTACTGGTCCACGCCCGAGGCGGACTGCGCCGATGAGGATGCAGCCACGACGTGCAAGGACCAGGACGCCTGGGTCGAGGCCTGGACCAAGCTCCGCGGCGCCTGACCGGCCCGCGGCACACGCGACCATGATCGAAGGGCTTCCGGGCACGTCCCGGGGGCCCTTCGTCACGCCCATCACATGGCGATGACCCGATGACCGATCCAGCGCCGCCCACCGACGGAACGGGGCCGACGCCAGCGCCGGCCGCCATCCCGCGGCGACCGGGGTTCGCCCATCGGCTGTCGACCTGGCTCTATCCGCGCCGACGCTTCCAGTTGGGCGGATTGCTTGCCGGCCCGCTCGGATGGCTCGCCATCGCCTACCTGGGCGCCCTGTTCATCCTGTTGCTCAACGCGTTCTGGGACAAGGACGCGTTCACCGGCAAGGTCGAACCGTTCTCCTGGTCCCTGGACGCGTTCGTCAGTCTGGCCGAGAACGAGGTCTACCGGACGATCGCGATCCGGACGGTCGGGATGGCCATCCTGGTGACCATCACGGACGTCCTGTTGGCCTTCCCGATCGCCTACTACATGGCCCGCGTGGCCTCACCACGAACCCGCGGCATCCTGGTCATCGCGGTCTTGATGCCGCTATGGGCCGCCTATCTCGTCAAGGTCTACGCCTGGCGGACGATCCTGCAGGGCAACGGGTTCATGGAATGGGCCCTGTCGCCGTTCGGCATCGAGAGTCCGGGGCTCAGCGAGCTGAGCAACAGCTGGCTGGTCCTGAGCTACCTATGGCTGCCGTACATGATCCTGCCGATCTATGCCGGTCTGGAGCGGATCCCACCGTCGCTGCTGGAGGCATCGGCCGACCTGGGCGGCCGGCAGGGAGCGACCTTCCGGAGGGTGATCCTGCCCCTCGTCTTCCCGGCACTCGTCGCCGGTTCGATCTTCACGTTCTCGCTGACGCTGGGCGACTACATCACGCCAGACCTCGTGTCCGATGCCAAGTTCATCGGCAACGTCATCTACGACAACTCGAGCCTGGGCAACCTGCCGCTGGCGGCGGCGTACTCACTGCTGCCGATCGGGATCATGACCATCTACCTGCTCGTGGCGCGCCGGCTGGGCGCGTTCGATTCGCTGTGAGCGACCGGGATGGTTGAGTCGCGGGCCGTCAAGATCGCCCTGCGGATCGCGTCCGCGCTGGTCCTCGCGTTCCTGTACCTCCCGCTGGTCATCCTTGCGATCTACGCCTTCAACCCGAGCCGCCTCCAGGCCTGGCCCCCGACGGGCTTCACGCTCCAGTGGTTCGCGGAAGCGGCCAACAACCCGGGCGTGGTCGCGGCGCTCGCCAACACCCTGATCGTGGCGACCGTCGCCACGGCCATCGCCCTGGTCCTGGGCACCCTGGCTGCGTTGGCCGTGCAGCGTTACGCGTTCTTCGGGCGCCAGACGATCTCGTTCCTGCTCGTCCTGCCGATCGCCCTGCCGGGCGTGGTGACGGGCATCGCCCTGCGGACGAGCTTTGTCACGTTCGGCATCGACTTCGGGCTGCTGACCATCGTCATCGGCCATGCCACGTTCTGCGTGGTCATCGCCTACAACAACGTCGTGGCCCGGCTTCGACGCCTGCCACGTACACCCGAGGAGGCCTCCGCCGACCTTGGGGCGAACGCGTTCACGACGTTCCGCCGGGTGACGCTGCCGGGTATGGGCACGGCCCTGCTGTCGGGTGGCCTCCTGGCCTACGCGCTGTCGTTCGACGAGATCATCGTCACCAACTTCACGGCTGGTGCCGGCACGCAGACGATCCCGATGTGGATCCTGACCGCGATCCAGCGACCGACGGAGTTGCCGGTCGTGAACGTCGTCGCGCTGGTCCTGATCCTGCTGTCCGTGGTCCCGGTCTACATCGCCACCCGCATCAGCTCTAGCGTCACCGAGGCCCGAACCTGAGGCTCAGTGCCATCGCCGACCGAACTCGAAGAAGGCGACGAGGACGGGGAGGACGGCCATGGCCGAGGCGAGGATCCGGGCACGCACGTCGAGTACCTCCGCCGGCATCTGGCCGGCCTGGGGCGCCGATGCGATCCCACCAAGGAGTGCCCGATCACCAGCGCGGATGCGCAGTGTCCTCATGACCGCTTAGCTGCGACTTATCGCGGATCGCGCGCCAGGCCGGGTGGGCGGCCCAGACGGCCTGCGTTCCCCTGAGTACCGGATTCGCTACGAGTCCCGTGTGGACCGATCACCAACTGACAGGAACCTGTCGATCCTGCGCGGGACCACGCACGTTCATCGCGATCCGGGTACTGGCAGGAACGCAGGGCCGTCGGGCTGTTACATGCTTGGCTGATAGTCCTCGGCGAGGTACTTGTCGGGGTCGTCCTTGAACTCGAGCAGGCAGCCCTTGCCACAGAACCAGTAGGTCGTGCCGTCATGCTCCAGGGACAGGAGCGAGGTCGTGGTATCGACCTCCATGCCGCAGACGGGATCCTTCGCGGTGGCCATCGGTCATCCTCCAGTTGGGTGGTACTCCCTAGGAGTATAGCCGAGCTGGCGGCGACACCCCGCCCGGCGTAGGCTCCGCTGATGGATGTCCCCGATCTCGCAGCGCTGCGCACGGCGCTGCTCGCTGAACGAACCCGACTCCGAGCTGAGGTCGCGGAGACGATCCAGGCGCCCGGCCAGATGACCTATGGCTCGCAGGCCGCCGCCGCCAGCCAGGTCTTCGAGCAGCAACGCGACCTCGCGCTCCGCGACCGATCGTCGACACATCTCGACCTGGTGGACGCCGCGCTCGCCAGGCTCGACGCCGGTGGATACGGCGTCTGCCTCCGCTGCAGCCGGCCGATCGCGCCCGCCCGACTCGAAGCGCTGCCCTGGGCCGCCCACTGCATCGCCTGCCAGTCCGAGCTCGACCGGGGTCGGCGATGACCGAGCGACCGCTCGTCACGATCGACGACATCCGGGCCGCGGCGACGATCCTGCTCGGCGTTGCCATCCACACGCCGCTCGTGCCATTCGGACCGCCGGAGCAACGGCATTTCCTGAAGGCAGAGAGCCTCCAGCCGATCGGCGCATTCAAGATCCGCGGCGCCTACCACGCCGTCGCCACGCTCTCAGACACCCAGCGCGCGCGGGGGGTCATCACCTACTCCTCGGGCAATCACGCCCAGGGCGTGGCTCGGGCCGCACGGCTGCTGGGCTGCCCCGCTGTCGTCGTCATGCCCTCGGACGCGCCGGCCATCAAGCGCGAGCGCGTCGAAGCCGACGGCGCCCAGGTCGTCGTCGTGGGCACCGCGTCGGACGAGCGCCAGCGCGTCGCCGAGTCGATCGCTGCGGAGCGCGGCCTGGCCATCATCCCGCCCTACGACGACGATCGGATCATCGCCGGCCAGGGCACCGTCGGTCTGGAGATCGTCGAGGACCTGCCCGACGTCGCCGCCGTCCTGGTCCCGATCGGCGGCGGCGGCCTGGCGAGTGGCGTCGCGACGGCGATCAAGGCGCTCGCTCCGGCGGCGCGGGTCATCGGCGTGGAGCCGGAACTGGCCGCGGACGCGCGCGAGTCGCTGGCGTCGGGCTCGGTCGTTCGCTGGTCGGCCGAGGACGTGTCGCGGACCATCGCCGACGGCACGCGCACCCAGTCCATCGGCGAACGCCCGTTCGCCCATATGCGCGCCCACCTCGACGGCATCGTGGTCGTCAGCGAGGCGGAGATCGCGGCCGGGGTCCGGCTGGCCGCCGAGTGGTCGCGCCTGGTCGTGGAGCCATCTGGCGCGCTCGTCGTCGCGGCGATGGTGTTCCGCTCGCGAGAAGCCGGCCTAGACGACCTCACGGGCCCGGTCGTCGGCGTCGTCAGCGGCGGCAACGTAGATCCGGAGGCGTACTGGCGCTACCTGGAGACGCCACTCCCGGACTGAGCGTCCTCGCGCTCGCGGGTCAGGCGATCGGCCAACTCCCGTTCGCGGCTGCGGATGGCCGCCCGCTCGACGTCCGCCCGTCGGTCCGTCCGGTCCGTCTCGCGTGCCTCCGATCGCATCCAGGCTCCGATCACCCCCAGGATCGCGATGAGGAACACCACGTCGCCGGCGATCCACATGATGCCCGCGGCCGTGCCCTGGTCGGCGAGCGGCGTGGGACCCCAGGTGCGGCCGGTCGACGCGTAATGCGGGTAGAGCACGTTCGTCGCCCCCAGCAGGACGACCGCGAGGAACGTGTTCTGGGGCATCTGCAGGAACACGTACAAGGCCCGGACGGGGTGCGGCATCCGCCACGGGCCGGGATCGACGGCCACGACCGGCCACCAGAACAGCAGCGCGGTCCCGAGGAACAGGCCGTGTTCCAGGTCGTGGAGGAGGGGGTCCTCCAACGCGGCATCGAAGAGCGGCGAGAAGTGGCTCGCCCACATCACCGCGGCGAACACCACCCAGGCCACGACCGGGAAGGCCAACACGCGGAGCGTGCGCGAGTGGAGGACCGGGAGGATCCAGCGCTGACGCACGGCGGGCGTCGAGGCACGGAGCAGGAGGGTGATCGGACCGGACAGCGCGATGAGCGGCGCGGCGACGAACGTGAGCAGGACGTGCTGGACCATGTGCACGGAGAACAGCGTCGTGTCGTAGGCATCGATGCCGGACAACAGCGCGACAGCGATGGCCGCCAGCCCCAGGGCGAACGCCACCGACCGCCGACGCGGCACCGGATTCGCCGGGTGGGCCGCGTTCACCCGACCAACGAGCCGCCACCAGACGGCGAGCGCGACCACGATCCCGAGCGTGGGCAGCGGCTCGAGCGTCCACTCGAACAGGAGCGAGGCGGCGGTCGGCGGTTCCGATGGGGTCGCGCCATGGGCGCTGACGGCCGGAGCGGCGGCGAGCCAGGCCGCGAGGAGGGCCACGGGCCGACGGGTGCGCATGCCCGCATCGTCGCACGAACCGATCCCGCGCCTCGGCGGTGCGGCCAGTACCGGATCCTGAACGAACGTGCGTGGTCCCTTGCAGGATCGACACGGCGTCGTCGTTTCGTCGCGATTCCACGAGGTGTCTATCGCGGATGCGGTACTGGGGGGAACATCGCCGGTCGCGCGCCCCTGGCCTGCTCCCACCGAGCCACAACGCAGGACCACGCGAGCGGCCCACGCTCCGGGTATCATGGCGCCGTCCGACCCCCGTGGGCCGGACCGCTACCCGTTCTTGACCCGCGCCTGGTCCGGGTGTGTGCCCCGACCGAACCGTTGAGGACCCTGCATGGCGAGTTCCCCCAGGACCGGCCGCTCATCCGCTACGACCACGGCCATCGTGGTCGGGGCGTTGCTGGTCGCCACGGTCGCGGTGCTCGCACTCCTGAGCGGTGGCGACCTGGTCGGCCTGTCGCAGCGGATCGTGACCAGCCTGTATCCACCGGAGGCGGTGACGAGCCAGGGCGCCCAGATCCGTGACCTGTACACGATCGTCTTCCTGATCGGGGTCATCATCTTCTTCCTCGTCGAAGGACTCATCGTCTGGTCCGTCATCCGCTATCGGCGCCAGCCCGGTGACGACACCCTTCCGGTCCAGACGCATGGCAACAACGTGGCAGAGCTGATCTGGACGGTCGTCCCGACGCTCATCGTCGCGTTCCTGTTCGTCGCTTCGTGGCAGACGCTCAACGCGGTCGAAACGGTCTCCGCGCAGCCGGACGTCAAGATCCGGGCGGTGGCGGGCCAGTTCCAGTGGCAGTTCGAATACCTGCCCGCGGACTGGGAGCCGCCCGCCGCCGGCGAGACGGCGAAGGCCCCGCTCTATACCCAGAACCTCCCGACCGGCGAGGGCGGCGGCATGGCGGTCCCGGTGGGCCGTTCCGTGAAGCTGTATCTCACCAGCCCGGATGTCATCCACGCCTTCTACGTGCCGCAGTTCCTGTTCAAGCGGGACGTGGTGCCCGGGCGGACCAACGTCTTCGAATTCGACGTCAACGAGAAGGACGTCGGCCAGACGTTCCGCGGCCAGTGCGCTGAGCTGTGCGGCGCTGGGCACCGGATCATGCTGTTCGAAGTGAACGCCTTGACGCCCGCGGACTTCGACGCCTGGCTGGCGGCCAAGATCGCCGAAGCACAGGCCACGCCACCGCCGCCTCCGTCCGATGGACCGGCACCGTCCGGTGAGCCAGGGACATCCGGAGCCCCAGCCGGGCCGCCCGTTGCGATCAGTGCCCTGAACATCGCCTTCGAACAGACCGCGGTCAGCGTGACCGGCGGCGCCCCGTTCCAGATCACGTTCGACAACAAGGACAACGGCGTGCCGCATAACGTGGCCATCCACGAGGGTTCGCCGACCGGTCCCGAGGTCTTCAAGGGCGAGATCTTCAGCGGGCCAGCCCAGAATACCTATGACGTCCCGGCCCTGGCGGCCGGGTCGTACACCTTCGTCTGCACGGTCCACCCGAACATGACCGGCACCCTCACAGCCAACTGAGGAGCATCCACGTGGCGACCACCGCGCTCCACCCGGCCGCCCCGACGTACCGCACCACGCTGTACGACTGGGTGACCACGACCGATCACAAGAAGATCGGGATCCTGTACGTGATCAACTCGTTCCTGTTCTTCTTCATCGGTGGCCTGCTCGCCCTGGGTGTGCGCGTCGAGCTGGCACAGCCGGGACTCCAGTTCGTGACCGACCAGACCTACAACGAACTGTTCACGATGCACGCCACGTTCATGATCTTCCTGTTCGTGATCCCGATGCTGGCGGGCTTCGGCAACTACATCGTGCCGCTCCAGATCGGCGCGCCGGACATGGCCTTCCCGCGCATCAATGCCCTGTCGTTCTGGATGCTGCCCCTGGGCGGCATCCTGCTCCTGCTATCGTTCGTGACGGGTGGGTCGGCGGCGGCGGGTTGGACGAGTTACAGCCCGCTGGCCCAGGACCGGCCCCTCGCGGCCGTCGGGACCGGGCAGGACCTGTGGATCGTGGCGCTCATCCTCATCGGCACGAGCTCGATCCTGGGCGCCGTGAACTTCCTGGTCACGATGTTCAAGATGCGGGCTCCCGGCATGACGCTGTTCCGGATGCCGATCATGACCTGGACGGTCCTCGTGACGTCGGTCCTGGTGCTCATGGCGACGCCGGTCATCACCAGCGCCCTGATCATGCTCTTCATCGACCGCAATCTCGGCGGCAGCTTCTTCGACCCCGCCAACGGCGGCGATGCGATCCTCTGGCAGAACGTCTTCTGGTTCTACTCGCACCCGGCGGTCTACGTCATGATCCTGCCGGCGATGGGCATGATCAGCGAGATCCTGCCGGTGTTCAGTCGCAAGCCGCTGTTCGGCTACAAGGCGTTCGTGTTCGCGACGGCCGGCATCGGGGCGCTCGGGTTCTCCGTGTGGGCCCACCACATGTTCACGACCGGCGCGGTCTACCTGCCGTTCTTCAGCCTCATGACGTTCCTCATCGCGGTCCCGACCGGCGTCAAGATGTTCAACTGGATCTTCACCCTGTGGCGCGGCCAGCTGATGCTCAAGACCCCGCTCCTGTTCGCGCTGGGCTTCCTGAGCATGTTCCTCATCGGCGGCATCAACGGCGCGTTCAGTGCGTCGGTGCCGGTGGACTTCGCCATCCACGATACGTACTGGGTCGTGGCCCACATCCACTACGTGCTGTTCGGTGGCTCGGTGTTCGGGATCATGGGCGGCCTGTACTACTGGTTCCCCAAGATGACGGGCCGGATGCTGAGCGAGGGTCTGGGCAAGGTCCAGTTCGTGCTCATGTTCATCGGCTTCAACCTGACCTTCTTCCCGATGCATGAGCTCGGGCTGTCGGGGATGCCGCGACGCATCGCCGATTACGCCTCGACCGCTGGCTGGAACGACCTGAACCTGGCAGCCACGGTCGGCGGATTCACGATCGCGGCCAGCATGCTGCCGCTCCTGTGGAACATCTTCGTCTCGCTGCGCAGCGGCAAGCCGGCCGGCGACGATCCGTGGGAAGGCAACACGTTGGAGTGGGCGACGAGCTCGCCGCCACCGCCCTACAACTTCGATCGCCTGCCGGAGATCCGCTCGGAGCGCCCGGTCTTCGACCTGCGCCATCGCGGCGACGCCGCGACCGGGGGGCACTGACCGTGACCAGCGATAGCCACGCGCTGACGACGGCCGACCAGCACGCTCCGGCGGCCGCCGCGCACGGGACCGGCGGCGGCATCAGCAACGTCATCCTGGGGATGCTCCTGTTCATCACCTCCGAGGTGATGTTCTTCGCCGGCCTGTTCGCGGCCTACTTCAACGTCCGCGCGAACGCCGCGCAGTGGCCGCCGCTCAATCCTGAGACCAACGAGGCGTTCCACCTCGCGATCCTGCCGCTCGTCGGGCCGGCCACCGTCCTGTTGATCCTCTCGTCCTTCACCTGCCAGTTCGCGGTGTGGGGCATCCGTCGAGGTGACCGGACGGCATTCATCCGGAACATCGCGGTCACGTTCAGCATCGGCATCGTGTTCCTGATCATGCAGGTGATCGACTACGCCGCCCTGGGCAGCGAGGGCATCACGCTCTCGGCCGGGACGTTCGGGACCACGTACTTCACCCTGACGGGCTTCCACGGCGCGCACGTCTTCGGTGGGGTGATCATGCTCGGCGTCGTGCTCTATCGCGGCATGGCCGGCCAGTTCTCGGCCAAGCACCACGATGCGGTCGAGGCGGTCAGCCTGTATTGGCACTTCGTCGACGTGGTCTGGATCCTGCTCTTCTCCCTGCTCTATCTGCTGCCCGGGACCGGGCCCGCCGCGTAAGGGGCTTGAAGCCATGAAGACCGCGAGCCATTCCCGCAACGCGATCGTCATCGGCGCGTCGTTCGCCGTCATCGGCATCATCTTCTTCGTCGTGCCGACCGTGGGCGGGTGGCACGTCGATTACGCCGGCGTGACGCTGCTGCTCTGCCTGGGGATCGCCATGTCGATCATGGCCTACGTCCTGACGGCCGGTTCCTCGAACGACTGATCGACGCCTGACCGATGCTCGACGACCTGTGGAACGGCTTCCTTGAGCTGACGGCCCAGTTCGTCATCCCGGATTGGGGTGCCGTCGTGGCACTGCTTCCGATCCTGGTCATCTTCCTGGTCGTCGCGATCCTGCTGTGGGTCTTCCTCAAGCTCTTCCACCAGGCGCCGGCCCGGCGCGGCAAGGCCCGGATCGAGCCGCTGACCCCCGCCGGGATCCACATGCCCGGGCCGTCGTTCGCGCCGATCGTCGCCTCGTTCGGAGCGTTCCTGCTGTTCCTGGGCCTCGTGTTCGGCGGCCTGGTGCTGGTCGTCGGTGCGATCGGCCTGGTGGTCGGCCTGCTGTACTGGCTGCGCGAGGCGCTGCGCGTCTACGAGCACGACACGGGCGCCACGACCCCGGCCCTGCCGGCCGTCATCCATCCCGGCCCCCCGCCCGGCGTCCACATGCCCGGACCGTCGTACCGGCCGTTCCTGGGCGCGCTCGGCGCGGCGATGCTCATGCTCGGCCTGGTCTTCGGGGAGTGGGTCCTGGCGGTCGGCGTCATCGCCCTCATCGTGACGCTGCTGGGCTGGCTCGTGGATGCGCGCAAGGAGTACGTCAAGACGGAGGAGGCCGATACGACCGGCCACCTCGAGAACATCCCGGATCCGCGAACGCCGTCACTGCTCTTCGTCGGACTGGGGATCCTGCTGGTCGGTGCCGTCCTCATCCAGGGTGGCTGGGTGCCGCCTCGTGGGGCGAGTGGCGGGGAGGTGCCCGTCGCGTCAGGCCCACCAGTCAGCGGACCCTCGGGCGAACCGGCCGGTGCTGAGGCGTCACCACCCGCCGCCGACGTCACCGTGACGGCCAAGGGCATCGCCTTCCTGACAACGAGCATCACGGCTCCGGCTGACAAGCCGTTCACCCTCGCCTTCGTCAACGACGACGATGGGATCCCGCATAACGTCGAGCTGAAGGATGCCGGCGGAGCGGTCGCGTATCTCGGTGAGATCTTCCCGGGCATCGCGACCAAGGTCTACGACGTCCCGGCCCTGCCCGCCGGCGCGTACACCTTCCTGTGCACGGTCCACCCGTCGATGACCGGGACTGCCACGGTCCAGTAGGACCCTGGCCGGAGGCCGACCACGCCACGACGTCCGATCCTCATCGCCCTGGCCATCGCGGTCGCCACGACCGTGGGCGTGTACCTGTTCGTGGGTCCGCGGGACGGTGGGGCGCGGCGAGCCGCCGTGGACAGCGCGGCGCCGGCCCTCGTGGGGACCACCCTGGATGGAGCGGCGTTCGATCTTGCGTCGTACCGCGGACGGCCGGTGCTGATCAACTTCTGGGGGCCGTCGTGTGTGCCCTGCCGCGACGAGTTCCCCCTGTTCCTGGCCAAGCTCGCCGAGCATGCCGATGACGAGTTCGCGATCGTCGGCGTCCTGACCGACGACCCGCCGGAACCGGCGCGCCTGTTCGTCGCCGACTTCGGCGCGACGTGGCCCACGGTGGAGGATCCGGACAAGGCGCACAAGACCACGTATCGGGTGGCCGGACGCCCACAGACCTACTTCGTCGATGGCGAGGGCGTCATCCGCTCGATCCAGATCGGCGAACTGCGCGACGCCGATTTCGAGCGGCAGTACGCGAAGATCGCCCCGTGAAGCGCCGGTGACGGAGACGGAGGCGGCCATCGAGGTCGCCCGGGTCGTCAAGCGCTACGGCGAGCGAACCATCCTCGACGGCATCGACCTCACCGTGCGGGCTGGCGAGATCGTGGCGCTGCTCGGACCCAACGGCGCGGGCAAGACGACGACGGTCGAGATCATCGAGGGCTACCGGGCCGGCGACGCGGGCACGGTCAGGGTGCTGGGCATGGATCCGGTCCGCGGCGGACGCCCGTTGCGGGCCCGGGTCGGCCTGATGCTCCAGGACGGCGGCTTCGACATCCGGGCTCGGCCGCTCGAGACGCTCCGCCAGTACGCGGCCTTCCACGCCGAGCCGCGTGACCCCGGGGAGTTGCTGGACCTGGTCGGCTTGCGGGCAGTGGCCTCCACGCCGTACCGGCGGCTGTCTGGCGGGGAACGGCAACGACTTGCCCTGGCCGTCGCGCTCGTCGGGCGGCCGGAGGTCGCGATCCTGGACGAGCCGACCGCGGGCATGGACCCCGAGGCCCGCGCGGCGACCCGCGACATCGTCCATGGCCTGCGTGCGGACGGGGTCGCCGTGCTCCTGACCAGCCACGACCTGGTCGACGTCGAGCGGCTGGCGGATCGGATCGCGATCCTGTCGGGCGGTCGGATCGTCGGCGCGGGCACGGTCGCGGAGCTCACGGCCGGCCTGCGTCCGCGGTTGCGCATCCGGCTGGACCGGCCGCTGGATGCAGCCGAACTGCTGGCGCTCGGCGCCGCGGCAGGCGGCGGCGCGGTCCTTGAGTTGGAGCCGGCCCGCTACGAAGTGACGGGCCCCGACCTCGCACCGACCCCCACGCCCGCGCTCGTCGCGGCGGTCGCGGCCTGGTGCGCCGAGGCGGGTCGCCTCGTGCTGGAGTCCCGGACCGTGGGAGGCTCGCTCGAGGAGGCGTACCTGGAACTCGTCGGGGCGGAGGGGTCGTCGTGAGCCGGCCGGCGCCCCTCCTCCGCGCCACCCTGGCCCAGACCGCCGTAGAGCTGCGGCTCACCGCGCGCCGCGGCGAGAACCTGCTGGCCATGCTCGGCATCCCGGCTGCGGTCCTCCTGGTGTTCGGGTCTGGCGCCGTCCCGGGCCCCCAGGCCACCGGCTCGCGGATCGATGCCCTGCTGCCTGGCGTCCTCGCCCTGGCCATCATCGCGACCAGCCTCGTCAACCTTGGGATCGCCACGGCCTACGAGCGCAGCTACGGCGTCCTCAAGCGGCTCGGCGGGTCGCCACTTGGGCGGACCGGCCTGGTCGGCGCCAAGATCCTGGCCGTGCTCGTCATCGAGCTCGGGCTGCTCGTTTTGCTGACGGCGCTTGCAGCAGGGTTCCTGGGCTGGCGACCGCCGGCGGCCGGCCCATCGTGGCCGCTCCTCATCGGCGCGATCGCGCTCGGGACCGCGACCTTCGCCGGACTGGGCCTCGGTCTGGCCGGCGCGCTCCGCGCCGAGGCGACCCTGCTCCTGGCCAACGTCCTGTTCCTGCTGGTGCTCGGCATCGGTGGCGTGCTCATCCCGGTCGCGGACCTGCCTGGGCCGGTGGCGCCTGTGGTGGCGCTCCTCCCTCCTGCGGCGCTGGTCGATCTCCTCGGCGACGGGCTCGCGGGGAGCGCCGTCGAAACCCGGGCGATCCTGACCCTGGCGCTGTGGGCGGCCGGCTCCGTCACCCTCGCGATCCGGACCTTCCGCTTCGACTGAACGTCCGAGCCGAACGGTCCGCCCCGAGGGGTCGACCCGAGGTCACCGGGGATAACCAGGTCAACCCCGATGACCTGTTTCGAATGAATGAGCACGCGCCCTGTCCCCAGATGGCGGATTCCTGCATCCTGGGGCCACGGCCACGCTCATCTGTCGCGAATCGGTCACCCGGGCTGACCTGGTCATGGTGGCTGACCCCGCCAGCCGCGCCTCGAGCCCGCGACCCTGCTTGGGAACGATCGGCCTGACGGCGACACATCGTCATCGATGCCGGCGACTACACCTTCAAGGTCTGGAAGGACCTCGACGGGTTCGCGGATCCCTGTGACCTTGAGAAGGGCCGCCTCCTGATCGATCCCGGCATGGACGCGTTCCTGGCGTACCTGAACGGAGACGCACGGTTCACCGTCGTCCGCCAGGAGGAGTTCACGATGGACGGGCATCGGGCCGTCGAGGTCGAGCTGCACTTCGGCGAGAACCTGACGGCCCCGTGCTGGACACTGGATGGCGACTCCAATGACCGAACCGGCATCCTCACCTGGGTCCCCCAGGCGGCCGGGGGCGGGTTCTGGAACGACTCGATCGGCGGTCGCAACATCCTGGTCGTGACCGAGGCCGATGGCGTGACCTTGACCTTCGAGGCCCTGACCTTTGCTGGCAGGGACTTCCAGGTCGACCGGGCCTCGCTCGACACCGTTCGCTTCCTGGATGCGCTGCCCGCGTCGCCGGCTGGCTGATCGCCCCAGGTCAGGCTGGCTGACCAGGTCACCCCCGCTGACCAGTCTTGAACGAATGAGCACGGGCCGTGGCCCCAGCCTGCGGAATCCTGCATCCTGGGGCCACGGCCACGCTCGTCTGTCGCGAAATGGTCACCCGGGCTGACCTGGTCATCGCGGGTGACCTCGCCCCGCGGGCCCTTGCCCGGCCGGGCCAGCCCCCAAGAGCCGTTCCCCTGACACGGACGCCATACCCTGGCGAGGCAGGGAATCACGACCGCCGAGCTTGCCCGAGCGGCCGTCGTGCGGCTGGACCGGGCCGTTCGCCTCATCCTTCGCGGAGGTCGGGATCATCAACGTCGATGGCTGCTTCGGATGGAGCTGGTCGCCCGATGGGAAATCCATTCTAGAGGTCGCTCAGAACGTGCCCGATCGGCGGCTGGAGATCGCGCCCCTCGACGGCGGGCCACCGACCTTCGTCGAGGAAACGGGCCTGATCATGACCTGGTCGCCCGCCGGCGATCGAGTCCTGATGCGCACGGAGAACACGCAGGAGGTCTACTCGATCGACCCGGCCTCCGGGGACTCCGAGCGCCTCGACTGGAACGCCGCGAACCTGCCCGACTGGCAACGCCGCGGCGAGTGACGCCGGACAGGAAAGAACCCCGGGTTGGTCGGGACCCGGGGTTCAGGGAAAGGCGTTGGTTGCGGGGACTGGATTCGAACCAGTGACCTTCGGGTTATGAGCCCGACGAGCTGCCGCTGCTCCACCCCGCCGGCGAATGATAGGGACGGAGGCCGCATCGGTCAAATGCGGCCTCCGGCCGTGCCGGTGTCCGCTGCTCTCTGTCAGCAGCCAGATTCGGACGAACGTCTCGCGGTAAATCGCCCAAGACGCATATGAGGGACCGCGAAGCATTTGGCTCGTGCTCATCCATCAAGGATCGCTTGCTGCCAGCGAGCGTGGCCGGATGCGCAACCGATCGCCACCGATGGCGATGCCGATGACCAGACTCGTGATCATCACGGCACTGAACAGGTAGAACGGGTAGCGGATGTCCTGGGCGGCCAGCACGCCCGACACCAGCGACGCGGCGATGAACCCGAGCGTCCCGGCCGCACCGTAGATGCCCTGCGCCGTGGACGATCGACCCGGCGGTGAGTTCGCGGCGACGATCGCGTAGAGGGCCGGGTTGAGCAGGGCGAACCCGGTCGCCTCCACCAGGATCAGCGGCACCGCCAGCACGGGATCCACGAGGAAGGTGTAGACGATCCCGGTGATCGCCGGCAGCACGGTCCCCAGCACCACGAAGGCGAACGGCCCGCGCCGATCGACGATCCGCCCGGCGAAGGGTGAGAAGAGCAGCACCGGCAACCCGAACATCGCGAAGGTCAGACCGATGAGCGCGAGATCCGCCCCGAGGCGCTCCAGGAACAGGCTCCAGATGACCTCGTACGTGCCACTCCCGAAGTAGCCGCCCATGTTCAGCACGAGAGCCGCGACGAGGCCCCGATTGAGCAACCGCATCGGCGCCGCCGCGGTCCCGGCCTGACCGACGCCCGCGGTCCGAGCAGTATCCGCGGCCAGATCGCGCGCCCAGCGCTCCTCGAGGAACGGGGCATCGGGTGGGAACTCCGTACGGTCAGGCGACGGCGTCCGGTGGGCGCGCCGTTCGACGACCTCCTCGCGCACCCGGAGCGCGATGCCCGCCGCCGCGATGACCGAGGTGACCGCACTGAACACGAAGACGAAGCCGATGCCACCGAACTGCCCGGCCCCGAACGCCCCGATCGTGGGGCCGAGCAGCAGCCCGCCCATCTGCGCCGCGCCGTACAGGCCGAACGCTTCGCCGCGGCGCTCCGGGGGCGTGGCATCGGTCAGGAAGCCGCGGGCCGCCGGATCGTAGATGGCGGCACCCAGCCCGGAGATCGCTCGCAGCAGGATGAACGCCGTCGGGCCGATGAAGACGAGCGGGAGGGCGCCGGCAAGGCCGGTCACCACCAGCCCCACGACCATCAGCGGCACGCGCGCCGTGCGATCCGCCAACCAGCCGAAGATCGGTTCGCTGACGAGTCGGGCAGCCGGCCAGGCCGCGATGACGACGCCGAGCGTCGCGAGGTCGATGCCCTGCTCGGTGAAGTACAGGGGCAGGACCGGCAGCAGGCCGCCGAACCCCAGCCACACGACGAACTCGGCGACCAGGAGCGGCAGGATGCCACCCCAGCGATCCAGCCAGGCGGCCGGTCGCGAACGTCGCGAGGAGGGCGGGACAGCGGTCATCGAGGCATCGATCCGAACGGCAGGGTGCGCCAGCGTACTGCCCCTCGGAGGCGTGCGATCCGCTCGGACCGCGGCACAGGACGCCAGGCCTCAGCCGGAAACAACGGCGTCGTATACTCCGCTTCCCCCGAGCCATTGGAGTGCGTGCCCATGTCTGCGATCGTGGCCGAGGGCCTGGTCAAGATCTACAAGAGCCGCAAGAGCGAGGTCCGCGCGCTCGATGGCGTCGACCTGACGGTCGAGGAAGGCACGGTCCTGGGCCTGCTCGGTCCCAACGGCGCCGGCAAGACGACGACCGTCCGCACCGTCGAGGTCGCCAACCAGGTCGTGTTCACGACGCTCTTTCCGATCACGTTCATCTCGAGCGTGTTCGTCCCACCGCAGGGCCTGCCCGACTTCCTCCGACCCGTTGCTGAGTGGAACCCGACGAGCACGCTGACCCAGTCGCTTCGCCAGCTATGGGGCAACCCCAACCCCTTCGTGACCGACAGCTTTCCGTCTCAGCATCCCATCCTCGTGACCCTTGGTTGGATCGTCGTCATCACGCTCTTCTTCGGGACGCTGGGCATCCGGCGCTACCGGAACATGAGCCGCTGACGTCGTGCTGGCGCCGCCCTGGCTGCTGGCGCTCGCCCTCGTCGTCGGCCTGCTCGTCCTGATCCCGGCGCGACGACTGCAACTCAGCGGGTTCGCAGCTCGGACCATCGGCATGTACGCGCTGGGTCTCTGGCTTCTGGCCATGGCCTTCGCCATCCGCCCGGCGGGCGGCCGGATCCTCGTGCCGTTCCTGCTGGTCGTCTACCTCGCACCGTTCGTCGCCGGGCCGGACCAGGTGCGCCGGATCTTCCGACGACGGCCGCCCGGCACGCCGCCGATCGACCGACCACCGATGAAGGACGTGACCCCGCCGGACGCCGGCAGCGGATCTTGATGGGCACCCTGGCCCTGCACGGGGGCGGCGAGTTCGAGCCCGGCGACGAGCGCTTCCTGGCCGCGCTCGTCGAGGCCGCGCGGGGGCGGGTCGAGCGGCGGGCCGATGGGCGACCGATCCAGGCCGTCGTGGTCCCGACCGCTGCTGCGCGCGGACGGCCGGATCTGGCGGGCGCGCGGGGGGTCTCGGCGCTGGAGCCGGTAGCGGCGTCGCTCGGGGTCGAGCTGGTCGCCTCGGTGGTGCCGGTCCTGGATGCGGAGTCCGCCGTCGATCCCACCCTGGCGGCCCGCCTGGCGGCCGCCGACCTCATCTACCTGCCGGGCGGCGACCCGGATCTCATCCCGGGGACGCTGGCAGGAAGTGCGGCCTGGGCAGCCGTGGCCGGCGCCCTGGCCGACGGCGCGGTCGTCGCGGGTGCGAGCGCCGGGGCGATGGGGCTGGCCGAGCTGACCTGGACGCCGGCCGGCATCGTCCCTGGTCTCGGCGCGGTGGCGGGCCTCCTTGTCGTGCCACATGCCGACGCGGGCTCGTGGGCGAACAACCTGCGGCGGTTCGGCGGGCGCGGGGCATCGACGACATCGCCCGTCGGGCTGCTGGGCCTCGGCGAGCGGACCGGCGTCATCGGCCCCGGCGACGGGACGTGGCGGGTCGTCGGGGAGGGTGAGGTCCGGTGGCTGCGCGCGGTGGCCGGCACCGCTGACCTGGACCCGGATGGCGCCACCGTCCTGCGCGACGGCGACCGCCTCGACACCCGCTGACTGACGATGCGGACCGACCTCGGCTGGAACCTTGACCCGGGCTGGACCTTCCTGAACCACGGCTCGTTCGGGGCGTGCCCAGAACCGGTGCTCGCGGCCCAGCGCGAGTGGCGAGATCGCCTGGAGCGTCAGCCCGTGCACTTCATGGACGACGTCCTGCCCGGCGCGCTCGACGACGCCCGCGAGCGCGTGGCGGCCTTCATCGGGGCGGACCCGGCGGGGCTGGCGTTCGTGCCCAACGCCACGACCGGGGTGAACGCCGTGCTCCGATCGTTGCCGTTCGCCCCGGGTGACGAGCTGCTGACCGACGACCACGAGTACAACGCGACGATCAACGCCCTCCGAGCCGTCGCGGAGCGGGACGGGGCCACGGTCGTCGTCGCGCCGCTCCCCTTCCCGCCCCTCGGCGAGGACGAGGTCATCGAGACGCTGCTGGCCCACGCGACGGACCGGACGCGCCTCCTGATGGTCAGCCACGTCACGAGCCCGACCGCCCTCGTGCTCCCGATCGAGCGCCTGGTCGCGGCGTTCGAGACGCGTGGCATCGACGCGCTCGTGGACGGCGCGCACGCGCCCGGGATGTTGCCGCTGGACCTGGATCCGCTGGGCGCCGCGTACTACACGGGCAACGGGCACAAGTGGTTGTGCGGGCCCAAGGGATCCGCCTTCCTGTGGGTCCGCGCAGACCGTCGTGCCGCCATCCATCCACCGGTTACCTCCCACGGCGCCAACGACCCGCGGACCGACCGCTCGCGCTTCCGCCTGGAGTTCGACTGGATGGGCACGGCCGACCCGACCGCTGCGCTCGCCCTGCCCGCGGCGATCGAATTCATGGCCGGGCTGGACCCCGGAGGCTGGCCGGCGGTCATGGCCGCGAACCGGGCCCTTGCGCTCGAAGCCGGACGGCGACTGTCGACGGCGCTGGGCGGCGCGGCGACGACGCCCGCGTCGATGGTCGGATCGATGACGTCCGTGGTCGTGCCCGGGCTCGCGAGCGATGCCGATGGGCTGGCTCTCAAGTGCCACCTGGAAGCTGACCGGATCGAAGTGCCTGTCGTCCCCTGGCCCGTCCGGGCCGGCCGCGCGGATCCCGACGGCCCACCCGGCGCGGTCCTGCTGCGCGTGTCCGCCCAGCGCTACAACGACACCTCGGACATCGACGCGCTGGTCGCGTCGCTCGACCGCTGGCGCGCGGATCCGGCGTAGCGGATTTCTGGTACCTAGCAGCCTCGCCGCTGCTATCCGCGGGGTCCGACTCGCGAGACCGCCGGAGCGTGCGAATCAGGCCCTTATCAGCAGGCACGCCTCTAGATGCCAGGAATCTGCCCCCGCCAAGCACTCAGATAGCGCCTATCAGCAGTCACAGCTCTGGATACCGGATCCGAAGGTCGCGTGGCCGCTTGGGAGTCGACTCGCGGTGGCGAGCCCCTGGCAGCCGGCGGAGGCCAGCGCAGCGACGAACACGGCGACCGCGATGCCCCGACCCACGCTCAGCCGGTGTTCTGGAGTCCGGCCGCGACCCCGTTGACGGTCAGCTGCACGAGACGCAGCACGCGGCCGCGCTCCGGATCGTCAGGCGCCATCGAGCGCAGCCGGGCGAGCAACCGGACCTGCAGTTCCGAGAGCGAGTCCACGTACGGGTTGCGCAGCGCGATCGAGCGCTGGAGGATCGGCGCGCCATCCAACAGCGCGTGCCGGCCGGTCACGTGCAGCAGGAGCGCGACCGTGCGGTGGTACTCCGCCTCGATGGCCGCCCAGCGGCGGGGGCCCTGGCCGTCGTCCACCGCGACGAGCGAGGCGTAGCGGCGGGCCACACCCATGTCCGCCTTGGCCAGGATCATCTCCGCGTTGTCGAGCACGGACGACAAGAACGGCCACGTCCGATACAGCCGTGAGATCTCGGCCAGTCCGGCTTCCCCGTGCGCCAGGCGATAGGCCTCCAGCGCGGAGCCCAGGCCGTACCAGCCGGGCAGGTTGATGCGCGACTGGCTCCACGCGAACGTCCACGGGATGGCCCGCAGGGCATCGATCGGCGGCGCAGCCTCGGTCCGCTGTCGTCCACGGGCGGCCGGCCGTGACCCCAGGCGCAGGTCTGACAGTTCCGCGATCGGCGTGATGTCGCGGAAGAAGGCCGCGAACCCAGGGTCGTCGTGGACCAGGGCCCGATAGGCAGCTCGGGCGGTCACCGCCAGATCGTCCAGGATCGGGCCGCCGTCGCGGATCGCGGCGGCGGCCACGGCGTCGTGCTCGGGCGTGGAGGCGATGAGCACCGCGCCGGTCAGCTGTTCCAGGTGCCGGCGGGCGATCGCCGGGTCGGCGTAGTTGCCGGCGATGACCTCACCCTGCTCGGTCAGCTTCAGCCGCCCCGCCACGGAGCCCGGGGCGCTGCCCAGGATGGCCCGGTTGGCCGGCCCACCACCCCGCCCGATGGCGCCGCCGCGCCCGTGGAACAGCGTCAGCTGGATCTCATGTCGAGCCGCCACCGCGACGAGCTCGACCTGGGCCTGGTGGAGCATCCAGGCCGCCGCCAGGAACCCGGACTCCTTGTTCGAGTCCGAGTAGCCGAGCATGACCTCCTGTCGGTCGCCCCTGGCCGCCAGGTGCGCTCGGTACGCCGGGTCGGCGAGCAGCGCCAGCAGGATCGGCCCCGCCGCCGTGAGCGCGACCGTCGACTCGAAGAGAGGAACGACGTCCAGCACCGGCAGATCGCCGTCCGGACCGACCGCCAGCCGGGCGAGGGTAAGGACATCGGTGACGTCGCGTGGCTCCGACGTGAACGAGACGATGGCCCGCCGGCAGGCCTCGACGCCGAACCGCGCCTGGGCCGCCGCGATCGCCCGGAACGTGGCGAGCACCTCGCCGAGCGGAACGCCCGCCGAGACCTCCTGCGCCAGGTCCACGCGGCTGAGATCTCCCCCAGCCTCGGCGATGACCGCCAGCGCGCGCCGGTGGACGTCGCTGTGCTGGCGGACCTCGAGCGACCCAAGGTGGAACCCGAAGGTCCCGATCTGCCAGCGCAGGTCCGCGACCACGCCCCACGCGACCCGACCCAGGCCCTCGTCCACGAGGGCAACCTGCAGCTCGGCCAGTTCCGCGTCCAGCTCCGCGGCCGAGCCGTAGTGCCCGGTCCGCGGCCCCGCGTCGTCGGTCAGGGCGATCCGGGTCCGCCGAAGTCGCTCGGCCATGAATCCGAAGCGCTGCCGGTACGGTTCCTCGGGGAAGCGCCGGCGCAGCTGTCGATCGGTCTCGGGCAGATCCTCCGCGTCCCGGCCCAGCCGCATCGCCAGGCTCCGCGGCGTCCCTCGGTCACCGAACGTCGCCGCTGACACGGTCTGCATGAGCCGTAGCGCGACCGCCTCGTACCCACGCAGGACGTGGTCGGCCTGGATGCGCAACGTGCGCTCCGTCGTCTCCGCCGTCACGAACGGGTTGCCGTCGCGATCCCCACCGATCCAGCTGCCGTAGCGCAGGAAGGCCGGCACCCGCGGCGGTCGCTCGCCGGTCCGTATCGCCCGACCACGCGGCGCATCGAGGGCCGCGTCCGTGGCCCGGTACAGGCGGGGCACGACCGTGAACAGGGTCGCATCGAAGATGGCCATCGCCGTCCGGACCTCGTCGAGCGGTTCCGGCGCGACGGTGCGCAGGTCGGAGGTGCGCCACAGGAGCGTGATCTCCTCGCGCAGGCGGCGCCGGATGTCGCGATCCTCGGACGGCGTCAGGCGCGGGTCGTCGAGGCGCTCCACGAGCACGCTGCAGCGGCGCAGCGCGACGAGCGTGGTCCGGCGGCGCGCCTCGGTAGGGTGCGCGGTCAGGACGAGACCGACTTCCAGGCGCGAAAGGTTCGCATCCAGATCCGCGTCGGACCGTCCGGCACGCCGCAGTCGGGCGATAGCCTCCGCCACGGAGTCATCCAGCAGACCGTCACGCGCCGTCCGTTCGCGGCGCTGCAGGGCCCGGACGCGACCGCGGGCCTCGGCCAGGTTGACCAGCTGGAAGTAGAGACTGAAGGCGGCGACGACCGCCTCCGTCGCGCCGAGGTCCAGCCCGTCGAGGTCGATCGCCTGGCGGTCCCGTTCCGCGGCATCCTCGCCGCGCCGCAGGGCGATGGCCCGGCGCCGGATGCGTTCGACCGTGTCGTAGGTCGCCGAGCCGGCCTGCTCGATGATGACCTGCCCGAGCAGCGCCCCGAGCAGGCGCACCTCGCGGGCCAGCGGATCTCGCGCCCCCGACGAGCCGATGCCCGATGGTTCCGCGCGCTCCGGAGCCCGCGCTTGGCGGTCAGGGCCGCTCATGCCACCCTCCGCGCCCTCATGCCGCCGCACCCACGCTCACGACAGGCCACGTCCGCAACCTAGGGAGGACGGCGCCGCAACCTTTGTCGACCGCAACCTTTCCTACCCTAGTAAGGTGACGTTCATGGCGCATCAGACGGAGGGTCGCAGTACGAGCGGGTCGCCGTTGCCCGAGCCGGGCGTCGACCGTGCCAAC
The DNA here is from genome assembly GCA_051306295.1 of Candidatus Limnocylindrales bacterium. Classification (GTDB taxonomy): domain Bacteria; phylum Chloroflexota; class Limnocylindria; order Limnocylindrales; family CSP1-4; genus SPCO01. The sequence goes on along the minus strand of JBPPMZ010000069.1, from coordinate 14,685 downwards.
GACCGCGCGGTCGAGCCACCGACCGATCAGCTGGAGCAGCTGCGGTTCCTCCATCGCGTCGCGCGCCTGGCCACGACGGCGCGGACCTGGGACCAGCTGCTGGAGACCGTCGTCGACGAGACGCGGGATGCGCTCCATGCCGGTGTCTCCTCGCTGTACCTGCTGGACCGAGACGGAGCGTACCTGACGCTGGCCGCCACGAACGGCTTGGACCGCTTCCAGATCGGTCGTGCGCGTGTCCCGTTCCGTGAAGGGGTGACCGGTCACGTCGCCGCCAGCCAGCGCCCGCTCGTCATCCCCGACGTGAAGGCCGATCCACGCTTCCTGTGGGTCCGCGGCCTGGATCAGCGTCGCTTCGTGACATCGATGCTCAGCGTCCCGCTCATCTGGGACGACCGAACGGTCGGCGTGCTGAATGTGCAGACGGAGGCGCCCCGGGAGTTCAGCCCGGCCGACGTGGCGCAGTTGAGTGCGGTCGCGGACCTGATGGCCGGCATCGTCGAGAAGGGCCGCCAGCAGACCGAGACGGAGGCGCGCATCGAAGCGCTCAAGGCCATCGACGAGGCGCGCAGCGAGCTCATCGCCCTGGTCACCCACGAACTGCGGACGCCGCTGGCCGTGGTGCGCGCCTATGCCGACCTGCTGGCCGAGGAGCCGCAGCTCGCCGGACGCGAATCGCGCGACATCGAACGCCGCGAGACGCGCGCCGCCTGGCACGGCGCCACGCTCGAGCAGATCGAGCGCCTGGATCGCCTGGTCGACTCCATCCTGGCCTCGGTCCGGGTCGTGCCGGAGGATGCCGCGACCGTCACCCCTGTCGATGTCGAGCGCCTGGTCGGCGAGGTGCTGCACTCGCTCACGCCACTGGTCGGCCATCACGACGTCGCCGTCGGCGGCACGCCTCGGCTGCACGCCCTCGCGGATCCGCCTCGCCTGCGCCAGATCGTCGAACACCTCATCGAGAACGCGGTCAAGTACGCGCCCGCCGGGACGACCATCACCATCGACTGGACCCTGGCCGAAGGCGTGGTCCACCTCGGCATCAGCGACGAGGGCCCAGGCATCCCCGACGAGTGGCGCGAGCGCATCTTCGAACCCTATGCCCGGCGCGACACCCACACGGCGCGCGGCTCCGGGATCGGTCTGTACGCCGCCAAACGACTCGGTGAATCCATGGGTGCGCGCCTGTGGTGCGAACCCGCTCGACCCCATGGGGCGCGATTCGTCGTCGCCCTGCCCGCCGCCGTCGCCATCTAGCAGAAAGGAAGGCCGATGATCGCCATGAGCAGTCGCCCGCTTCGGATCCTGGTCGTCGATGACGACCCGGCGATGGTCGGAGCCATCACCGCCCTCGTCGGGACCGAGGGTCACCAGGTCATCACGGCGTACGACGGCCTGACCGCCGTCAAACGCTTCCGCGAGGAGCATCCGGATCTCGTCCTGTTGGACCTCGCCATGCCGGGCCCGGATGGATTCTCCGTGGCCGGCCAGATGCGGGCAGTCGGCCAGGCGCCGATCCTCGTGGTCTCGGGCGAGAGCGGCGAGGCCGCCAAGGTCCGCGCCCTGGGCATCGGTGCTGACGACTATCTGACCAAGCCGTTCGGGAAGGCCGAGCTGCTGGCCCGGATCGCGGCGATCATGCGCCGGGTGGACCGGCCCGGTTCCAGCGGCGCCCCCGCTGGCCCGCTGGAGGCGGGAGGGCTCGTCCTGGAGCCCGGCCGCCACGAGGCGCATGTCGGTGACGCGTCGCTGTCCCTCACGCCGACGGAGTTCCGACTCCTCGAGGCGCTCGTTCGTGCCAGCGGCGACATCGTGCCGCACCTGCAGCTGGCCCGTGCCGGCTGGCCCGCGGAGACCGATCCCGACCTGCTCTGGCTCAAGCCGCACCTGGCCCGCCTGCGCGCCAAGGTGGAAGAGGCTGGTGGCCCGCATGTCGTGGCGGTGCGTGGTGTCGGCTACCGGATCGTGGTCGACGAGCCGGCTACGGCGTAACGGTCGCGATCGCCCTGGCTCGCACGCCACCCTGGGTGGCGCATCCGGGATGAACGCGCACGCGACTCCGCGGGAATCGACGAAATCCAGGTCGACGCCGTCGTGTTCATCTGGGGACTGCCACTGTCGGTGGCAGCCAGGCGCCGCGGAGTCGTGGACCGCGAGAACCCGAGCGTCAGACGGCGACGGAGACCGCCCGGCCGGTGAGGTCGTGCGCGGAGTCGGCGCAGGCGATGCGGCAGCCGCGGGCGTCACGCCCGCCGAGCGGGTTGAAGTGGAACCAGGCCTCGCCGGTCTGCTCCAGGCGGCATCCACAGGCCGCGCATGTGACAGGCGCTCCATGACCACCGCGCACGGCGAGCGGGCGGGTGAACTGCGGATCGGTCGGGTGGATCATGTCGGTCACCTTCGAATCGGACGTGTTGGCGGGCGAGTCGGCCAAGGGGCGGGGCATGGTCGCGGACACTCCCGGGTGACGCTTCCCCATCATGACCGCAGGGTAGGCGGGGACAGCACGCCCGTCGTTAGCGGTCCGGGTGCGGGTCGGTTGCGGGTCGGTATCAGCCGCGGCTGGCGCTCTCGGCGCGCTACCATCCGCGGGTGAGCCGCCCAGCATTCCTGCCCGCGCTGCGCCTGGGATCCGTGGTCCTGGTCGTGGCCGCGATCGTCGCCCAGGCCGTGGTCCTCGCAGACGTGGGCGCCTTCGATCCGACGCGCTTCTTCGCCTTCTTCACGATCCAGAGCAACCTCATCGGGGTGATCGCACTCCTGTGGCTGCTCGTGGTCGGGCAGCGCCGCCGGTCGCGGCGGCTGGAGTTGCTGCGTGGGGCGGCGGCCGTCTACCTGACGGTCACCTTCTTCGTGGTGATCTTCCTGCTGTCCGGCGTGGACGTGCAGCTCCAGCTGGTCTGGGTGGACGTGGTGCTCCACAAGATCTTCCCGGTCATCGTCGTCCTGGACTGGATCCTGGACCCGCCCACGCACCGACTTGCCGCGCGCGACCTCGTCACGTGGCTGATCTACCCGCTCGTCTGGACCGTGCTGACGGTCATCCGCGGCGCCCTCGATGGCTGGTATCCCTATCCGTTCCTGGATCCGGCCAACGGTGGCTACGGGCAGGTGGCGATCGTGGTCGTCGGCGTCCTCGTCGGCTTCATCGTCATCTCGGCCGCGATCCTGGCGATCGGGAACGCGCGGTCCCGAGGTCAGACGACGGGCTGACCCGCATCCGGCACGGGCGACGGCGCGGCGAGCGGCGCATGGGCCGGGATGGCCGTCGGGCGTTCGACGGCCCGCTCCGAGGGTGCGAGGACCGGGATGGCCACCACCGGGGCGACCGGCTCCACGAGCCAGATCGCCGAGGCCAGGTCGTCCGAAGCCAGCAGTCGCTCGGCGAGTGCCGAGCCGGCCTCGCGATGGTCTTCGAGCAGGGCCATGAACTCGCTGAGCCGGGACGCCCCGTCCTCGCGGTCCCGGACGGCGGAAGCCAGCCGCGTGGCCGACACGTGGTCGCCGTTGAGCGCGGCGGTGTGCCGGCCACTCGGGTCGTACAGGTAGGCGCGACCACCGGTCATGCCCGCCCCGAAATTCGCCCCTACCGGCCCCAGGACCACGACCACGCCGCCGGTCATGTACTCGCAGCCATGCGGCCCGATGCCTTCGACGACGGCCTCCGCGCCGGAGTTACGGACCGCGAAGCGCATCCCGGCCCGCCCGACGAGGTGCAGCCGGCCGCTCGTCGCCCCGTACAGGACGGTGTTGCCTGCGATGGCCTCACCTGACGCCTCGGCGGCGAGATCGGCTTCCGGCGCCACGGTGATCCGGCCGCCGGACAGCCCCTTGCCGACAAAGTCATTGGCCTGGCCGACGAGGCGCAGCTCGACGCCTGGGCCGGTGAATGCCCCGAACGACTGGCCGGCGGCACCGCGCAGTTCCAGCCGGACCGGACCGCGGAGCTCGCCGCGCTCGAGCGAGCCCGTGAGACCCGCCCCGAACGAGCGATCGGCAGTCGTGAGTCGCAGACCCGTGGCCGCGATCGGACCCTGGTCACGGAACGCGTGGGCGATGCGGACCTCAAGGGGCGAGGCCGCCTGGTGCAGGGCGAAGCGGGCCGGGTGGGCCGGATCCGCACGGCGCACCGCATCGGCCTCCCAGGCAGCGCCGCTGATGACCGGCTCCAGTTCCGCGCGCGCCGCGGGCGTGGCGCGCAGCAACCGCCGGCTCTCGCCGATGATCGCGCCCAGCGACCGGGCACCCACCGAGGCGAGCTCACGGCGAAGATCTTCTGCGATGGCCAGGAAGTAGCGCTCGGCCATCTCCGGGGTGCCGGTGAACTTGGCCCGCAGATCCTCGCGTTGGGTGGCGATGCCGGTCGGGCACGTGTCCAGGTGGCACTGGCGAGCCATATCGCAGCCGACCGCCACCAGGGCCCCCGTCCCGAACGCGAACTCCTCCGCGCCAAGGAGCGCGGCGATGAGCAGGTCGCGCCCGGTCTGCAGCCCGCCGTCCGTGCGCAGGGCGATGCGGTCGCGCAGCCCATTGCGGAGCAGTGTCTGGTGGACCTCCGCGAGGCCCAGTTCCCAGGGCGCCCCGACATGCTTGATCGACGACAAGGGTGACGCCCCGGTCCCGCCCGAGTGGCCGGACAGGTGGATGTACGTGGCGCCGGCCTTGGCCACGCCCGCGGCGATGGTCCCGACGCCCCGCGACGCGACGAGTTTGACGCCGATCCGCGCCGATGGGTTGATCGCGCGCAGGTCCGCGATGAGCTGGGCCAGGTCCTCGATCGAGTAGATGTCGTGGTGCGGCGGCGGGCTGATGTAGCTCTGACCGGCCTGACCGCGACGCAGGGCCGCGATGTAGGCCGTGGCCTTGCGGCCGGGCAGCTGGCCGCCCTCGCCGGGCTTCGAGCCCTGCGAGACCTTGATCTCCAGTTGATCGGCTCGAGCGAGGTACGTGGCGGTCACGCCGAAGCGCGCCGAGGCCACCTGCTTGATGCGTGCGTCACGGCGACGGCCGTCGGCGTCCGGGGTGTACCACGCCGGATCCTCCCCGCCCTCACCGGTGTTGGCCGAGCCACCGGCGCGCTGGATCCCGATGGTCAGGGCCTGGTGGGCCTCCGGCGACAGCGCGCCCACGCTCATGGCGGACACGACGAAGCGACGGGCAAGCGACCGGGCGTCCTCGACGTCATCGAGGCGCAGTCCTTCGCGCAGGCGGCGGACGTGCAGTTCGTCACGGGGTACGGAGGGCGTCTCGGTCGGGCGGGCCAGGGCCGCGCGGTAACGCTCCAGGGCGCTGTCCAGCGACGCCGCCATGTCTCCGTCTGGCGTCTCCGACGGCAACGACCCCGACAGGACCTGGATCTCCTTGACGATGGCCGGCGAGAAGAGGTGCGCCTCGCCGTCCGCACGGAAGCGGGCGAAGCCGGGATCGGGCAGGCGCGGCTCGCGGCCGGGCGCGGTCGGTGGCAGGGCCAGGGCGGCTTCGCGTCGGCGCAGCTGGCGGTCGCCCAGGTCGGCGAGGGTCGTTCGGCCGGGCCAGGCCGCCGCCATCGGGAAGCAGCGTTCGATGACGTCGTGGGCCAGGTCGATGGTGTCGATCAGCGAGCCGCCGATGTACGACGCCACGGCACTGATGCCCATCCGGGCCAGGGTCTTGCGCAGGCCGGCTTCGAAGGCGGCGGACAGGTTGGCGATGGCACCGCCCGCCGTGACGGTCTCGGCGCCACGTGAGCCAGCGAGTTCCGCGGCGAGGGCCACGGCCAGGCGCGGGTGCGCCGCGGTCGCGCCGACCGCCAGGATCATGGCCATCGCGTGCACGTCCAGGATGTCCGCGGCGTCCGCCACCACGTCGGTCCGGCCGCGCAGTCCGGCACCGGTCAGGGCGGTGTGGACGGCGCCGGCAGCCAGGATGGACGGCACGGGCAGACGGTCCACGGTGAGTGCTGCATCACTGACGACCAGGATCTCCACGCCGGACTCGGCGGCCGCCAGCGCCTCGGCCGCGAGCCGGTCCAGGGCGGCGCCCAGGCCTGCCGCACCTTCGGCCACGAGCCATGTCGCGTCCAGCGTCCGCGTTCGACGGCCACCTTCGCGGAGGGCGGCCCGGAGCCCGTGGAGGTCCGCCACGATCGGCGTCCGGAGGCGCAGCGTCCGCGGTCCGCGCGGGGGCCCGCCCAGCAGCGCGGGCCGGCGGCCCAGCTCGACCCGCAGGTCCATGACGATCCGCTCGCGCTCCGGGTCGATGGCCGGGTTCGTGACCTGGGCGAACGCCTGCCGCAGGTGGTCCGCGACGGGTCGGTCCAGTCGGCCGCGTCCGGCGGTCGGCGTGTCGTCGCCCATCGACCAGAGCGGCTCGTGGGCCTCGAGGGCCATGGTCTTGATGTCGAGCCGGGCGCGCTCCGCGTCCAGACCCACGAGATAGCGCGCGATGTGATCAAGAGAGCCGCCCCCACCCTCGCCCTCAAGATGCGCCGCCGCGGCGTCCGGATCGTCCTCGAGGAGCGGACGCGGGGCGTCGTGGATCGGCAGGTGGCGCAGGACCCACGCCTTGGCGTCGGTGTCCTCCAGGATCGCCCGCCGTCCCGGCTCGACCAGCAGCAGCTCGCCCGGACCAAGCCGACCGCGGCGGACCGTATCGGCGGCGGCCAGGGGCACGGCGCCCGCCTCCGACGCGACGACGACGAGCCGATCGCGACTCACGGCGAACGACGCCGGGCGCAGACCGTTGCGGTCGATGAGCGCCCCGACCCGCTGGCCGTCGGCGAAGACGATGGCCGCCGGTCCATCCCAGGGTGCCAGCATCCCGGCCGTGCGCCGACGCAGCGTCGCGACGTGCGGATGCGGTGAGCGGCGGAGCTGCAGCGATTCGGGGATCGCGGCCAGGAGGGCCGGTGTGAGGTCCCAGCCGGTGCTCGTCAGGAGTTCCAGGCCCTCGTCCAGTGAGAGCGAATCGGAGCCGTCGGGAGAGAGCAGCGGGCCGGCCGCGGTGAGTTCGTTGGCGATCGGCCGGGCGCCGACATCGCGGGCGCGTCCGCGCACCTGCTCACGGTTGCCGCGGACGGTGTTGATCTCGCCGTTGTGGGCGATGGACCGGAAGGGCTGGGCCAGGGCCCAGGTGGGGTGCGTGTTCGTGGCATAGCGCTGATGGAACATCGCGTAGCCCACGGACAGCGGCGTGGCGAGGTCCGGGTAGAGGTCCACGAGGCGACCGCCCGCGACCAGGCCCTTGTAGACGATGGTCCGGCATGACGCCGACGGCACGGACAGCGCGGCGACGTCCCCGCCAGTGGCACGCGCAGCCTGCTCGAGGCGCCGTCGAACCACGACGAGCCGGCGCTCGAACGCGTCGTCGGCCAGCGGCCGGGCGTCGGCCTCGGACCGGGAAGGCCGGGCGACGAGCGCCTGCGCGACGGTCGGTCGCGAGGCCGCGGCGGCGGCACCCAGGGCTGCCGCGTCCACGGGCACGTCGCGCCACGCGACGATGGGCAGGTCAGCGGCGCGGAAGACGGACTCGACGAGGGTCCGGGCGGCGCGCTCGGCCGTCCGGGCGCGCGGCAGGAAGAGCATGAGGATGGCCGGCTTGCCAGCGGCGAGCGTCTCTCCGGCGATCAGCCGCAGGACGGACGCATCGAGTGGGAAGGAGACGCCGGCACCGTCACTGGACGCCCCGTCCGCACCGAATGCGCCACGATGACCCAGCGACGCCAGCCCGGCGAGGGCCAGCGGCAGGACACGCGATCGCGACCGACCGCCCGCATCGGCGACGAAGCCGATACCGCAGGCGTCGTGCTCGTAGCGCGGGTCGTAGAGCGGGGCGTTTCGGTCCAGACGTGGAAGGTCCATGCGGCGATCTCCGGGGGCGACAGCACGGCCGCCGTCGAGAGGGATCGACGGCGGCCGATGGGAGAACCGGGGTGAGCGACGGCTGGCGGCGGTGGTCGGGACCCGGGAGGAACCTGTCCCGATCGACCGTGACGCGCGACCGTCAGGACTGATAGGCGGCCTCGCCGTGGACCGCGAGGTCCAGGCCCATCTCTTCGGACTCCGAGGTAACCCGGATCCCGAGGATGGCATCGACGACCTTGATGATCACGAACGTGGCGATGACCGCGTAGGCGACGGTCGCGACGACGGCGATCAGCTGGTTGACGAGCTGCTGGGCGTTGCCCTCGAGCAGGCCCGTGTAAGCCTCCTGGATGGCCGCCGAGGCGAAGACACCGGTGGCCACGGCACCGAACATGCCGCCGACCCCATGGACCGCGAACACGTCGAGCGCGTCGTCGACCTTGAGGCGCGAGCGCAGCAGCGTGGCGCTGTAGCACAGGCCGCCGGCCACGAGGCCGATGATCAGGGCCCCACCGACGCCCACGAAGCCGGACGCCGGGGTGACCGCGACGAGGCCGGCGACGGCACCGCACGCGGCACCGACGACGCTGACCTTGCCCTTGTGCAGGTGGCTGGCCAGGACCCACGTGATGGTCGCAGCGGCTGCGGCCGTGTTGGTGACGATGAACGCGCTGGCAGCCAGGCCATTGGCGGCGACGGCAGAGCCGGCGTTGAAGCCGAACCAGCCGAACCACAGGAGGCCGGCGCCCAGGACGGTCATCGGGACGTCATGGGGCTCCATCGAGTCGCCATTGACCGTTCGTCGGCCGATCAGCAAGGCGACGATCAGGGCGGAGAAGCCGGAGCTGATGTGGACCACGGTGCCGCCGGCGAAGTCCAGCGCGCCGAGCTTGAACAGCCAACCATCGACCGACCACACCCAGTGGGCCAGGGGCGAGTAGACGAGGATCGACCACAGGACCGTGAACAGCACGAACGCGCTGAAGCGCTTGCGCTCGGCGAACGCGCCCGTGATCAGGGCCGGGGTGATGGCCGCGAACATGAGCTGGAACGCGGCGAAGAGCACGAAGGGTACGGTGACGGCGTACGTCTCCGACGGGGCCAGGCCCACGCCATTGAACATCGCGAAGTCCAGGCCGCCGATGAGGCCCCAGCCGTTGACGTCGGGGCCGAACGCGAGCGTGAAGCCCACGATGACCCACACGACGCTGACGATGGCGAGGCCGAAGAAGCTATGCATGATCGTCGACAGGACGTTCTTGCGGCGCACGAGGCCGCCATAGAACAGGGCGAGTCCCGGCAACATGATCATGACGAGGGCTGTCGACATCAACAGCCAGGCGGTATCTCCAGAGTCCATCTTGCGATCCTTCCTCCCGTCGTGGCAGGGACGTCCGGCGGTCGCGGGCAACAGTCCACCGGATGTGCGGCGAACCCTACGGAGCGCGAAGGTCGCGGTCGGCCCCGTAGCAGGACCGACAAGGTATCGGTTGGGTGGCGCCCGACCCCAAGTCGCCGGGCACGGTTGCGGTCCGGGTCCGGGTCGTGCTCAGCGGGTTCGGTAGCGGTCCGCGCCGGCGGTCCAGCGGAGGCGGTCATCCCAGGTGATGGCGAGGGCGTCGTAGCCCTCGTGGGCCACGACCCAGTCCAGGCCGCCCAGGCCCATCACGTATCCGGCGGTGGCGTAGGCGTCGGCCCAGGTCAGGCTCGGCCCGATGACGGTGAGGCTTCGGATACCGCCCGGTGCACGGCCGTCCCGGGGGTCGCGGATGTGGGCGCCGCGCTCGTATGCCGCCGATGTCGCCACGGCTAGGTCGTGGACGGCGAGCACCGCGGCGACCCGGTCGTCCCGGTCCGGATGGCGGATGCCGACCCGCCAGTCCTCCTCAGCGCGCGGCCGCCCCCGGGTCACGATGTCGCCGCCCGCGTTGATCGCGAACGCGTGGACTCCGGCAGCTTCCAGCCGGTCCGCCGCGACCTGGATCGACCAGCCCTTGACGATGCCCGACGGATCGACTCGACCGTCGGCCCGCCAGCGCCGGGCATCGAACGCCCCGCCGGACTCGGTCGCCAGCGTGTCGGCCATGGCCAGCACGGTCCGGACGCCGAGGTGAGCGTCGGCCTCGTCCAGCGTGCCGTCGGCGATGCGGCTGATCTCACTGTCCGGCTTGTACGGGCTGAACCGTTCGTCCACCTCGTGCAGCCAGGCGATCACGTCGTCGATGGCGTCGTCGATGGCGTCGTCTGATGGCCCGACTGCGCGAACGTCGAAGCTGACGACGGTGCCCATCACGAGCTCCGTCCGGACGGTCACGCCGCGGCCTGGTCCAGCGCCGCCTGGAGCAACTTCGTGTACCCCTTGCTCGTGTAGGTGGCACCCGACAGGAGGTCGATCTGGGCACTTTGGGCGGTGAGGGCCTCCTCGCGCAGGATCGGCTCGGCCGCCGACGAGATCCGGTTCGTGCGTCGATCGCCAGACGGGAGCTGAAGGGCCGTGACGTCGGTAAGCACACCGCTCGAGATATTGATCTGGACCTGGACGTCGCCGTAGCGGGTGGTGACGACCGGCCCGGTCACGGTGCCGTCCACGAGGGCCGCAGCCGCGGCCGGCGCGATCGTGGCCGCCGGGGCGGTCGGCCCGGTGGTCGAGCCGGACGTCGCGGCCGGTGCGGTCGTCGTCGTCGGAGCGGTCGGCGCGGTCGCCGAGCCGACGTTCGGCGTCGGCTGGCCGACGACCGCGATGCCGGCCGTCGTTGAACTGGCCAGGTCCGGCGCGGCCGGGGTCTTGAAGCTGAGCAGCAAGGCCAGGGCAAAGACGGTGGTGAGCATGGCGCTGATGGCGCGCTTGGGGATCATGGTTCGACTCCGTGCGAGATCAATCGAAGAACCGCTCCTGGTGGATGCGATCGGGCGGGACGCCAAGCGCATGTACGGACGCTGCCGCCGTCGCCATCATCCCGTTGGGGCCGCACAGGTAGACCTCGTGGGCGGCGACGTCCGGCACGAGCCGGGCGATCGTCGTGGGACCCAGCGGACCGGCGTGGTCGCCATCCCGACGCGCCCCGACGAGGTAGTGGATGCGCGCTCCCGTTCGCTGCACGATGGCATCGAGTTCACGCTTGAAGACGAGGTCGGCGCGGTTTCGGGTGCGGTACAGCAGCGTGACCGGGCCGACCCCGGCCCGTTCCTCGAGGATCGCCCGCAGCGGGGTGACCCCGATCCCGCCCGCGATCAGCAGGGTGCGACCCGTGCGCTGGTCCTCGGTAGTGAGGTTGCCGTAGGGGCCCTCGATGAACGCCCGGGTACCGACTGCAAGGTCCCGCAGCCGTGCCGAGTCGTCGCCGAGCGCCTTGACCGTCACGCGCAGCCACTGCCCGTTTGGTCGCGCCGAGATGCTGTACGGATGCGCGCGCCACCAGCCATCGGTGGCGAAGCGGACGATCACGTACTGGCCCGCGCGGATCGGGAAGCGGTCCAGGTCACGGCCCGTGAGGTAGACCGAGACCACGTCCCCGCCCTCGTCGACCACGTTCGCAACGCGGAAGCGATGGCGCACGTTGACCAGGAGCGGCGCTCCGAACCGGAAGACGACCAGGGTCCCGATCGCCGCGACGTAGAGCGCGACCCAGTACAGGCGCGCGATCGGGTCGTCGACGAAGTCGGTCCCGACGACGAGTTGGTGGGCGAAGCCCAGGGCGATGGCGAGGTAGGCGTAGAGATGGATCCCGTGCCACGACTCGTAGGAAAGCTTCCGGCGCGCCACCCGCATGGAGCTGACGGCCACCGCCAGGAACAGGCCCAGGCTGACCGTCGCCATCAGGACGTATTCCCAGGTCGTGATGAGCAGCCACGCTTCGCCGAGCACGTTCTGCCCATCGGCCAGAGCGAAGCCAAGCGTCGTGAAGAGGCCATGGCTCACGAGCAGCCAGACCGTCCCGAACCCGAGCCAGCGATGGGCAACGGCGAGCCGGTCGCGCCCGAACGTCCGATCGAGCCACGGCGCGCGCGACATCAACAGCAGCTGGAGCAGCGCGAAGTACGTCCCGATCAGGGCCGTCAGCTGGCCCGTCGCGATGGCCACGCCGCTGATGCTTGTCAGTTGGTCCAGGCCGCCATGGCGGACCCACATCCCGACGATGAGCACGAGCTGGGCGCCCAGGAAGCCGACGACGTCGGCCGGTTGGATCCGGCGCGTGGTCGGGGCGCGGAGCGCTGTCGCGGGTCGGCTCAGGCTGGTCATGTCGCCAAGGTCGCGCCGGACCATGAGAGCGGCGTGAGAAGGCAGCATGTCGCTGCAAGCCTTCGGGTGAGCACTGATACGCGCAGATCGGTCCCGAGGGTCAGACTCAGATGATGCTCAAGACCGCGCTCAGATTCCTGCTGCTCCGCTTCCTGCCGCGCCGGCTCGTGCCGCTGCTGACGGTGATCGAGATCGTGCGGCTGGTCCGCCGCGTGCGGGGCCGACGATCGACCCCGGCCGCAACGCCACCGCGTCGCCTACGCACCGTGGGCGACGGGCCAGGACGCGACCCGGCCGAGGCCATCGAGCCAGACGTCACCCACCCACGATCCGGCAGCTGATCGCCTGGCGCGCTGCCCGCAATGCCGACATACGTCGCTGCGCGGAACCTTGGGCGGGTTCAGGTGCCTCGAGGGCCCGGCCTGGCATTGGGCTCATGCAGGGTTCGGCCCTCAACCGGCGCCGCAGCAGCGATCGAGCCCGCCTAAGAGGCTGTGAATCTTTCGCCCCGGGGGATTCCCAACAGAGGTCGTCGCAGCTACGATTCCCGGCATGGACGAGACCCTCTTCGCGCTCCCACCCACTGATCCACCGGAGTCCGCGGAACTCGCTCCGGGCACGCCCCGGCTGCAGCGTCCCAACCGTGGCCAGCTCGAGCTTCGCTCGGTCGAATCTCCTCGTCCAACTTCATTCGGCATAGTAGCACTATGCCGAGCAGAAGCGTACGATAGCAGCCCCATGAGCAATGTCAATGCCCCCGGGACGACCCACCGCCAACGCCAGGCGCTCGACACGCGCGCCCAGATCGTCGGCGCGGCGAGGCGTCTGTTCGGTACGCGCGGTTACGCGGGCACCACGATCCAGGCGATCGCCGACGAGTCCGGCATCGCCGTGCCCACGATCTATGACGCGTTCCGTTCCAAGCGCGGGATCCTCGAAGGCGCGCGGCTCGCGATGCTCGCCGAGTCAGAGATCCCGGCCCTGATGCTCGAGGCGATCGCGGAGCCCGATGCGGTCAGAAAACTCGGTCTCGCGGCGAAGTGGATCCGGCGGCAGATGGAGCGCTCGTCCGACGTCATCCGCGCCTTCCGGGAAGGGTCTCGCCTCGATCCGGAGGTCGCGGCGGACCATCGGCGCATCCTCGACAACCGGGGTCGGAGCATGGCCCGCTTCATCGACAGCCTGGCGGACGCACTCGATCCTGGCGTGTCGAAGCGCGAGGCGACAGACCTGTTGTGGGCGTTCAGCAACGAGGAGGTGTACCGCGAACTCGTGGAGGAGCGGGGCTGGTCGCCGGACCGGTTCGAGCGCTGGCTCGCCGCGACGCTCCGCCAGCAACTGCTCGGCAAGCACCATGGGGCGACATGATGGCGCGAGGCAGCGCGGTTACCGAGATCGGACGAGCGCCAACCGACGTGTTCGCAGTGCTGGCTGACGTGACGAAGAACGCGCGCTGGGCCTCGGCGTCGATCGAAGGTTCCCTGACGTCGCCAGGTCCAGTCCGGGTCGGGACGACCGCCCTCGATACGGCGCTCCGGGGCGCTGTTATCGCCCGACGTCAGCCAGCGAGGTGACTTCGACAAGCGGATTGCGGACGTCTTCGGAACATCCACCCCGGACCTCGGGGCCTTCGGTCTATGGGTATCCGCAGGGAGTCGCGCGCGATGTTTCGCACGGAAGTGACGAAATCCTTAGGGCGTCAGTCCCACGCCAATCTGACCTTGGCGAGCCGGGTGGGATTCGAACCCACGACCAAGGGATTAAAAGTCCCGTGCTCTACCGCTGAGCTACCGGCCCGCGGAAAGCCTACCGCGCTCCGCCGGCGCGGTGCGTTCCGCTGAGTAACGCTCCGGAGACGAGGCCCTCGTGGTCCACCGACGAAACGACACGATCCTGTCGATCCTGTGCGGGACCACGCACGTTCGTGCGGATCTCGGTACTCACCGGAACGCCGAGCGCTCAAGCCCGCCGGCGCGGTCAGTCGATCAGCGGGATGTCCACGACGTGCTCCGCCACGAACCAGACCTGCATCTCGTGGCGGCGCAGGACGTCGCCCATCAGCAGGTCGTTCGATCCCCAGTCCTTGTTCTTTTCCGTTTTGTCGATCCCCCGCCGAACGCGCTCGATCGTCGCCTCATGCGCATCGAGCAAACGATGGATCATGGCCGGGACATCCTCGGCACCATTCGGGGGGCGAGGGATGGCCGTCAGCTCGGCTGCGTGGCGCGGGTCGCCGACGGCGATGCCACCCAGGCTCTGGATGCGCTCGGCCAGCAGGTCGATGAGCTCTATCTGCTCGTCAGCGTGCTTGTCGAACAGCAGGTGGAGCTGATAGAAGGTCGGGCCGGCGACCAGCCAGTGATGCTTCTTGTACAGCGCATACAGGACCATCGTGTCGGCCAGGATCTGGTTGAGGACCTGGCAACTCTCCTTGCGGGCCTCGGCGGCGAGCGCGATGGGCAGCAGGCGCAGGCTCCCGAACGACTGGACCTCCGCGCCGAGGCTGGCTAGTCGCGGCTCCGGCGAGCCAGTCGCGCGCTTGGTGCCACTCGTTCGGTCGCTGGCCTTGGGCTTCGCTCGGGTCGCCATGTCGCGCTCCTGTTC
>JBPPMZ010000068.1:0-4395 GCA_051306295.1 Candidatus Limnocylindrales bacterium | reverse complement strand
TGGTGGGCGTCCGTGACGCCCGAGCCTGGTGGTGCCTAGTGCTCGATGCTCTGGGCAGCTGCGGCGAACTCGCGTTCGATCTCCGTCAGCTCGGCGCTGTCGCCCATGACCCGGGGGCCCTGGAAGTTGCGACCGGCGGCGGCGTAGTAGATGGCGAGCGCGATCACGACCCCGATCATGAACGTGATGGAGATGTTGCCCGACGTCGGGAAGCTGAACAGGACCATCAGGACGATCACCCAGCCAACGGCGATCCAGGCGATCGGCTTGGAGAACCGTCCCAGGCTCCAGACGCGGTGCTGGATCCAGTCCGTGGTCGTGGCGCCCAGGAAGATGCAGATGCCGTAGGCGGCATACAGGAAGATCGTGCTGATGGCGGTCACGATGACGATGGCCGTGCCACCGCCGGCCAGGAAGGCGGCGAGGGCCAGCAGGAAGGCGCCGACGACCATCGCGATCAGCGAGTTGGCCGGCGTCCGATAGCGGTGCGAGACCTTCTTGAGCCAGCCCGAGCCGGGCATCCCGTCATCGCGGCTGAACGCATACAGCATGCGTCCGGCAGAGGCCACCGACGACAGGCCGCAGAAGCTCATGGCGATGGCGATGGCTCCACCGAAGATGCCACCAAGGCCGGCGCCGAGGTTCTCGGTGAGGATGTAGACGACGGCGGCGTTGTCGCCGAAGTAGTACTGGCTGTACAGCGCCGAGTCGTCGAGCTGGCCGAACAGCGGCGTAAGGTCCGGCAGGTGCAGGACCAGGGCGAGCAGGAAGATGAAGCCGACGACCGCGGACACGGCCACCGACAGGAAGATGCCCCACGCGCTGGCGACGCGAGCGCCGACGGTCTCCTCGGCCACGTGGGCGGAGGCGTCGTAGCCGGTGTACGTCCAGTTGGCCAGCAGGAGCGAGAAGAAGAACGCCAGGAACGGCACGTAGCTCGACGCTGGGCCGAACAGGAACTGGACGATGGGGTTCTCCGCGCCCGGCGGGATGGTGATGTCCCATGAGCCGAGGGTGTCCTGCGGCTGGACGGCGAACAGGGTCAGCCCGGCGTCAACGGTGGTGTCCTTGGTGCCCAGGATGAACAGCGCCGCGGCGATGAGCACGACGAACACGATGTGCCACCACACGCTGACCTGGTTGAGGAACGCGACCACGTTGATGCCGGCGATGTTCAGGATGAGCTGCCCGATCATGAGGACGCCCATCGTCAACAGCTGGCCGGAGATGACCAGGGTGTCGCCCAAGGCGAGGATCTCCGACGTGTTGGTGTACGAACCGCCGGTCAGCGGCGAGATGATCGTCTGGTTGAGGAAGAATGCGGCGGCGAAGTTGATGCCGGCCACGATCGCGAATTGGCCGATCAGGTTGAACCAGGCGGTCCACCAGCCCCAGCGCGGGTTGCGCATCTTGCTGGCCCAGTAGTACAGACCGCCGGCGGTCGGGTAGGCCGACGCGATCTCCGCCATGGACGCCGCGATGCACAGGACGAAGACGGTGACCAGCGGCCAGCCGATGAGCACGGCGGCCGTGCCGGCCCAGGCCAGACCGTAGTCGAACAGGATGACCGCGCCGGTCAGGATGCTGATGATGCTGAAGCTGATCGCGAAGTTGGAGAACCCGCCCATCGAGCGGAAGAGCTCCTGCGCGTAGCCGAGTTTGTGCAGGTCCGCGATGTCCTGCTGGATGACGTCGTCGCGAGAGCGTGCCTGTGTCATCGAACCCTCCCTCACAGGGCGATACCACCGATCTTGGGCGCCGGTGGTCGCCCGGTCCGTCGGTCCCTCCCTTTGATGGACCGACGGGAGCGGCGGCTGCTCCCGCTCAGCGGGGCGCCGCGCGCGTGACGCGGGGACGTGGAGTCATCACGACGTGGGGTACGCGACCCCGGGAAGGGTCGGTCGCTGGGCCCTCCTTTCCGAGCATCCTCGGTATCCGAGCCGGAGCGCCCCCTCGACCGAATCGCACTCAGGCTCACCTCGATGGCGGGACTATACGCGTCCGCTCGGGGTGCGGGAAGGTGGGGTCGTCAGGTGCGTCGCGCTCAATAGAGCATCGTCGTGCCGGTGGGGAAGACGAAGTCGAACGCGGCGGGCGGCAGCGGTGCGTCCGGTCCCAGGTCGACCACCTCCGCATGGCGCGTCACGGTGCCGCCGATCGTCTCGACCAGGCGGAGGATGACTCCGATCTCGCGGTCGACCGCGATCGAGATGGCGAAGTCGGGCCGATCGGCGGCCATCTCGATGGCGCGTGGATGCGCGCACTCGAGCAGGATCGCCTCGCGGCCACCGACGACGTCCGTGCCGGTGACCACGGTCTCGCCCGTCGCGAGCACGTTCTGGCAATAGCCGGCCGGGTGGATGAACGTCTCGGGCAGGGTCTCCGCCGGCAGGTACGTCACCGGCTCGTACACCCGCGAGGAACCCGGGAAGTCCGCGTCGCTGAGGCCCCGCGGACGATTCCGGACCGGCCGCTGGGTGCCCAGCCTGTGGGCCGAGGCATAGGTGCGAACCAGGTCGCCGTCGGAGATCCAGACCTCGTACGCGCCGCCGATCGGTGTGTCCAGGCCCGCCGTCGTGACCCTGGCGTGCCCTGGATGACGGACGATCACGTCTACCTGGGTCGCGTCCTCGCCGCGCGCGTTGATCACCCGCTCGACGATGCGCAGCCGGAGCGTGGCGACCCGTAGTTCCGCATCGCGCATGAACTCGAAGAGTTCCGGGACGCTCGGCAGGTCCGACCCCAGGCCGGCCACGGCCGGAAATCGGCGCCCATCGACAGGCACGGGAAGGGCGGCCGCGCGATCCCAGAGACGTGTCTCGGTCATCGTCGCGGATTGTAGCCGTCGCGGGCCCTCGCGCGGGCCTTTCCACGCCGATGCCGACGCGATCGAGTGCGCTGTGCTGGCCATTGTCAGGCAGCCGTAGCCGATCGCCATGAGGTACCGAGGGCCAAGTCCTCCCCGTGGGGTTGCACCCTCCTGGTTGCTCGCTCACGGCAAGCAACGTCCCACGAACGTGCACCGTGGTCCACCCAAACGACGCGGATCGGCAACCTGGCGCCAGGGCCTGTGCTCGTCCGTCGCGGATCGCTCTCTCCCGGCAAGCAGCGGGTCCGCCCCCCGTTGCTCGCTCATGGCAAGAACTGCGCGACGAACGTGCACCGTGGTCCACCCAAACGACGCGGATCGGCAACCTGGCAGATGGGCCGTGCTCGTTCGTCGCGGATCGCTCTCTCCCAGCAAGCGGGGCTCACCGGTGGCGCCCTTCTGGGCTCCCGCCGCTGTCGCCGGCTAGCGACTTTGTCCGCTAAGCGGCCAGCGATTCTGTCATCGGCGACGGTCCCGGTAACGGCGCCAGGGATGGTCAGGACGGGGCCGATGCACGACGTCACCGGGTGGCTCCGGGGCCGGCGACCTGTCGGCGTCGAGCGGTTCCATCAGCTCGGCCGGCAGATCGCGGTCCGGCGGCGGCGTGAGCCGGCGAGCCCGGAGCTGTCCGGCGTCCGCCGGCGCGGGTCGGACCGGGACGCACAGGCCCTCGTGGCTGATCCACAGGCTGCCGTCGAGACGCTCCTGGAGGATGACCGTCCGCCCGGCCCAGCTGCGCCCGTCGCTCCGCCGCGGCAGGGCGAGATCTCCGTCCGGCCAGCTGACCGTGTTGTCCCGGCTGACCCGGCGTGGATAGTGGAAACAGAAGACCGCGTCGGAGATCAGCCCGTCGGGCCACGGGCGCCAGGCGAGCGTCGGGTCGGCGGCCGGCACGGCGAACCGCGCGTTGTGGCGTTCGAGGAAGGCGGGCAGGAAGGCATTGGCCGCCTCGATCGTCGTGATCCCGGCCAGGCGCAGCTCCGTCACCAGCCGGTCCTGGAGGGTGCCCCACAGCCGCTCGACCCGGCCCTTGGCCTCCGCCGAGTGGGCCCCGATCCAGGCGACCCCGGCGTCGTCGAGCGCCCGCCCGACCTGGGTCAGGCTGCGCCTGCCGGTGAGCTGCTCGGCGATGGTCGGGGCACGATTCTTCTCGACGATGAAGATCCCGTGGCGGTCGGAGTAGACGGCGCCCGGCAGCCCGTGGCGCTCGGCCGTCTGGGCGAACGTGGTGAAGTAGCCGACCGCGTCCTCCTGGGCGCGGAACGTGCCGCCGGGCACCCGCCCGGTCGCGTCGTCGATGCCGGCCACGAGGGTGGTGTACGGGTGGTCCGGTCCGAACCAGCGATGCTTGCTGCCGTCGACCTGCAGGAGCTGGCCCTCGCGCGGCATCCGCTCGCGCCCGGTTGACCCCGGCGTAGGTCGTCGTCGCCAGCTCGACGAGCCGCGCCCGCTGGGCATCGTCGAGCCGGTTGGCCGGCGTCCGGCCGCGGTTGCCGTGGGCGAGCGTCGCCGGCCCGTCGCGGTAG
>JBPPMZ010000067.1:0-9880 GCA_051306295.1 Candidatus Limnocylindrales bacterium | reverse complement strand
GAGGGAGCGGCGGTCGTCGGCGGCACGACGGTCGGGGCGCTCGTCGTGGGGGCGGTCGATTGCGGTTGCGGCCCGACCACACCCGAGGGCACGGCGGGACCCGCGCAGCCAACCACCAGCACGAGGGCGAGCAGCGGCAGCGATCGACGCGTCCTCGATGTCATGTCCCTGATACGGGCCGCGGCGCGATCCGGATGACGAGGCCGCTACTTCGGCGGCAGCACGCGTCCCGGGTTTAGCAGCCCCTGCGGATCGAGCGCGTCCTTGATCGCGTGCATGAAGCGGATCGCGTCCGCGCCGCGCTGGCGAACCATCCACTCGGTCCGGGCCGACCCGATGCCGTGCTCGCCGGTCACGGTGCCGCCCAGGTCCAGGGCCGCCTGGTACAGATCCGCCTGCACGGCCTTGGTGATCGCCTCTCCTCGTGGATCGCCGCGCTCCAGGACGAGGTCCGGATGCAGGTTCCCGTCCCCGGCATGTCCGAACGTCCCGATCCGCACGTCGTGTTTGGCAGCGATACGTTCGACCGCCCGGAGCATGTCCGGCACCCGGGCCCGTGGCACGCCGACATCCTCCATCTTGACCTCGCCGAGCTTCTCGAGCGCCCAGTGGGCCGCGCGCCGAGCCTGGCGCAGCAGGTCGGCCTCGGCGACGGTCTGCGAGCGGACGGTGGTCGTGGCACCCGCCGCGACGCACGCGGCCTCGCCGCGCGTCAGCTCATCCGCGGCGGCCGCACCCGGCAGGTCGGATTCGACCATGAGCATCGCCGCGGCATCGCGGTCCAGGCCCAGCTGGTGCATGTCATCGACCGCCCGGATCGTGAACCGGTCCATGAGCTCCAGGGTCACCGGCGACAGGCCCGCGGCCGCGATGGCTGCCACGCCGTCCCCGGCCGATTCGAGCGTCGGGAAGAAGGCCAGCAGCGTCGAGCGCGGCGGCGGGGTCGGTCGAAGTCGGAGCGTGGCCTCCGTGATGATGCCGAGGGTGCCCTGCGACCCGACCAACAGGTGCGTCAGCGAGTAGCCGGCCACGTCCTTGATGTTCTTGCCGCCGGTCCGGATGATCGAGCCGTCGGCCATCACGACTTCCAGGCTCAGGACGGAATCGCGCGTCTGGCCGTACTTCACGCAGCACAGGCCGCCGGCGTTCGTGCCCAGGTTGCCGCCGATCGAGCACGTCTCGAAGCTCGCCGGGTCTGGGGCATAGAACAGGCCATGCTCGGCGACGGCCGCCTTGAGCGCCGCGTTGATGATCCCGGGCTGGGTCACGACGCACAGGTTCTCGACGTCGATCTCTAGGATGCGATCCATGGCCGTGAAGGCGATCGTCAGGGCACCCTCCAGGCCGGTCGCGCCGCCGGACAGGCCCGAGCCGGCACCGCGCGGGACGATCGGGATGTCGTGCTCGCCGCACAGGCGGACGAGGGCCGCGACCTGGGCTGTCGTCGTCGGGAGGGCCACGGCGCCGGGTCGCCCGGCCGCCAGGTAGGCCGTCTCGTCGCGTCGATAGGCGTCGCGATCGACCTCGTCGGTGAGCAGCCGCAGGTCGGGGATGCGCGCCCGGGCGGCATCGATGAAAGCAGTCGTGACGGTGCCGGTGGCCATGGCTCGAAAGGATAGGTGGGCGGAACCGGCGATGCCCGGTAGGATTCCGGCGATGCCCCGGCGATCCCTCGCACGCTTCCTGACCCCGACGCTGGCCCTGGCGCTCGTCCTGGCGACCGCGCCGGTCTCGGCTGCGGCGACGACCTGGGTCGGATCGAACGCCATCGTCCCGGGCTCGGTGGATCGCACCAGCCTGAACCTTCAGGCGACCTACTCGACGACGCTTCGGCTGAACTTCGGGAGCCGGTCGTTCCGGGTCCACTCCGCCGCGACGATCATCAACACCTCCGGCGGTCCGATCGACCGCGTCGAGCTGAACACGGCCGTCGCGCGCCTGGGCGGGATGCGCCTGACCTCGGTGACGGTCGATGACCGCGCCGTGGCGGCGCGGGTCAGTGACCAGACCATCGTCGTGCCACTGGGCGGCGTCCTGCCGATCGGCGCCACGACGATGATCCGGGTGAGGTACGCGGCCACGCTGCGCACGTCGCTGGCGGGGTCGTCGTGGCTGTTCACCAAGGCCAACGGCATCGTCAACGCGTATCGCTGGCTACCGTGGGTCAGCCGGGCGACCCCGTTCGAGCGCCCGAACCACGGCGACCCGTTCGTGACGCCATCGAGTCCGCTCGTGCGTCTGACGGTGGTGACGGACCGGCGACTCGTGCTGGCCACCACGGGCGATCGCGTGTCGGTCAGCGCCGACGGGCTGACCCAGCGATTCGAGGCCCGCAACGTGCGCGACATCACGGTGACGGCGGCTCCGGACTTCCGGACGAAGTCCGCCAAGGTGGGTGACACGACCATCCGCTACTACTACCGATCGGCGGCGAACGCGCAGGCCACCCTGGATGCGGCGGTCAGCGCGTTCCGCAAACTCCAGGATCGACTGGGCGACTACCCGTACCCGACGTTCAAGGTCGTGCAGTCCGCCGGCGGCTATGGGATGGAGTCACCGCAACTCATCTGGATCCCGTACGGGGTCGGCTCGGCGAACCTTCGCTATCTCGTGGCCCATGAAACCGCGCACCAGTGGTTCTACGGCCTGGTCGGCAACGATCAGGCTCGCCAGCCGTTCGCCGACGAGGCCGCGGCCGATTTCGTGGCCCGCTACGTGACCTCGACCAAGCGCAGTTCGCGCTGCTCGACGGGCCGGCTGGACCTGACGATCTACTCGTACTCAGCGACCTGCTACTACGAGCGGGTCTACATCCAGGGCGGCAGCCTGATCGACGCGGCCCGCAAGCAGATGGGCTCGACGGCGTTCTGGCGCGCCCTCCGTGGCTACGTGGCGGACCACCGCTACGGGCTGGTCTCCAACCGGACGCTGCTCCAGGCCCTCGACGACGGCACGCCGCTGGACCTCGGCGAGCGGCTCTTCGGCCCGAGGTTCCCGAAGATCTACTGAGGGGTTCCGCGGCCGGCGCCGCGGCACCCCGTGTGCATTCGATGCACACATCCGACCGATCCGCGAGCCCGCAGCGCCGGCGCGCGTCGATCCTGCGCCGTTCGATGCCGCAAGTCCTGCACGGCGAGGGGCGCGTCAGCCACCATCGCCGACCATGCGCCATCGGATGCGCCATCCCCGACGCGCGACGCCCGCCTGACGCCCGTTGTGTGCATCCGATGCACGCGAAGGTCGCCGATGCGTCATCGGATGCGTCAGGATCGACGCGTCGAGTGGTCGATGACGCCCCGGCCATCGACCGCCTCCTGGACCGCTGTGGCAACTGCTCGTCATGAGCGTTAGCGTTGTTGCCCGTCAGTCCCTGTGCGCTGTGATCACGACAACTGCGCCAGCGACCACGTCTTCGCCCAGTCCCACATCGGCGCCTGAATGAAAGACCGAGACGGTGAGTTGATCGCCGTCGCGGCTCGCGAAGAACGAGCAGGCCGATCCACTGGATCCACCCGTACAGTCCACCCTGAACTCCTCGGTGATGGCGAAGCCAGGCGCGACGACGACGGCCTTCGCCTGTGCGTAGGCGTTGGCGGCATCGCCATCCACGACGAAGAAGCGACCGGCCCCCGGGCACGTGAGTGACGTGAACGGTTCGCAGGGGTCATCCTCGTCCGGGCCGAACACATTCGACTTGGCCAACTGCCAGCCGGCGGGAACGTCCAACTCCTCGACGATGGCGACGTAGTGCTCTGGCCCCGGGCCCACGTAGCAACCCGCCAGCACCAGCGCTGACACGATTGCGAGACCGACGATGCCCCTCACCGACGATCCGGGGTTCTACGGCACCGTTGGCACTCTACAGGTCCCGCCGCCCGCACCCGCCGGTCCGCCGCAAGCGCTTGCGGCATCTGGCGGAAGGCCGCCGGCAGTGCCGGGTTCCAGGCCCGCCAGCCGGCGACGAGCCAGCGGCTCACCAGCCGTTCCCGAGCCCCCCAGCGAAACCCGTACGCCTCGCGCACGGACGGCGGCAGCAGCCCGAGGGATGGCCACAGCGTCCAGTCGTAGAGCACGCTCGGGACCGGGAGCGTGCCCAGGACCCCGGGGAGTGGCGCGTGGAGGATGGCAAGAGCCAACTCCCGGGCCGCAGCCCCCACCTGGACCGGCCCACCCGGCGCCACCATCCCGTCCACGTACGCCCGGAACGCGCCGAGGTCCGCCGGCAGCAACGCGTCCGGGATGCCGAACGCCCGGCCAAGGACCAGGCTCTCGCGGTAGAACGTCTCCGCCACGCCCGGCAGCAGCGGCCCCAGCCACGCCTCGTTCGCCACGAGCGTCGAGTCGATGAGCGTCGCGTGGACCCACAGCGACAGCTCCGGGTCGCGGGCGTCGTACCCCGACCCGCTGATGCCGCGATGCATCACGTTGAGCCGCCGGATCTCCGCGCGCGCCGCCGCCGCCGACCCGTAGACGATCCGCAGGTAGCTCCGCAGCGTGCCGTCCAGCCGTCGCCACGGGTCGGCGCGGAAGTCGGAGTGCTCCGCCACGCCGGCAGCCACCGCCGGGTGGGCGATCTGCAACAGCAATGCCCGTGGCCCGGCGCCCAGCAACAACATCGCTTCGCGCTGCAGGGCCCACGACGCCGACCCCGGCCCGAAGAACCCGTCGCGCCTGTTCATCCCGACCGATGACAGCATCGTATCCACCACGGCACGATAGCCGCACTCGCCATCGGAGGGACGCAACGGACATGACCGACCAGCGCTGGGGCGCCGACTTCGACGCGGACGACCTCGCCCGCCTGGAGACCCGGATGTGGAAGGCGTACTACCGGCGCCAGCCGGCCCGCCTGTTCGGGCTGCTCGTCCTGGCGTTGCGCGAGCAGGCCCATGCTTCCTGGCCGCGGGCGCTCGCGGCGAGCGTGCTGCTGACGAAGGCCGCCTCCGGATTCTCCCGCGCGAGCGCCGACTACGACCGGTTCGCGCCGGACATCGGGCGTGCCTACCGCATGCTGGGCTTGCCGGCGAGCATCGATGCCGACGAGGTCGGGCGGCTCGAGCTGCGCTGGTGGGTCGTCCGTCGGGAGATCGGCCTGGCCGCCGGCGAGGCAGCCGGAGCGGCGATCACCGCCCTCTACGCCGCGATCTACGACGTGCCGCCGGAAACCGTCGCGGAGGCCGGCAGGCTGCGTGGCCGGGCCGCGGAGATCCGGGACCGCGGGGCCGCCGCAGACCCACAAGGCGCGACCGGCCCAGCGGCCTATTGGCCGGAGGTGGCCCGCCTGCTGCGCGACTCGTATCGATCGCTGGCGACGAGCCTCAGCGGTCCTCGGGACGGCGGCCCAGCAGCCACCACGTGAGCGGGAACGCCGCCCCGGCGATGAGCACCTTGGCACCATCCCAGACGAGGAACATGGTCATCCCGCCGCTGACCGCGTCCGACCAGGACAGGCCGAGCGAGAACTTCAGCCACGGCACGCCGATCGCGTAGATCACCGCGGTCCCGATGACCATCGCCACGAGGGCCCCGGGTAGCCGGCGATCCCAGCCGAGTTCCGCGAGACGGCCGACGATCGCCCCGGCGACGACGAAGCCGATGAGGTAGCCCCCGGTCGCACCCCCGATGACCGCCAGGCCGGCCTTGCCCTCGGCGTAGATCGGGGCACCCAGCGCGCCGATCGCCAGGTAGAGCAGCAGCGCCGCGGCGCCGCGCCGGAACCCGAGCGCCCCGCCGACGGCGAGCACGCCCAGGGTCTGGCCGGTGAACGGCACAGGCTGGGTCGGGATGACGATCTGGGCCGACAGCGCGACGAGCGCGGCACCCAGGGCGATGAGGGCGATGTGGCGGACGCGGGTCGGCGTCCGCTCCCCGACGCGGATCGGGACCAGGAAGTCCCCGATGGTCAGGCCCCGCTCCGCGGCGGTGCTGCGGTCGAGTCTCGGGATGGCGAGCGTCATCGAGGCTCCGGGCAGGGGTCGCGCGTGGCGGCGACCGAACGCCCCGGAGTCTAGCAGCCTACTCGTAGCCGACGGCGCGGACGATCGAGAGGCGACTGGCCAGCCGCGCTGGATAGGCAGCCGCCAGCATGGCGAGCACGACCCCGAGCACGAGCGAGACGCCGATCGATGCCCAGGGCAGGCTGGCGGCATCGGCCGCCGGACCGCCCGCGAGCACGACCATCAACGACCCGACACCGATCCCCGTGATGATGCCCAGGACCGCTCCGACCAGGCCGGTCACACCGGCCTCGACGACGACCGAGCGCCACACCTGGCGGCGGGTCATACCGACCGCGCGCAGGACGCCGATCTCGCGAACCCGCTCCAGGACGTTCATGGTCAGGGTGTTCACGATCCCGAGCGCCGCGACGACGACCGCCACGAGCGCCAGGGCATCGAACAGGCCGAAGACGCGGTCGAGCGCTTCGCCGATGGCACCCTGGATGCGGCCGAGGGCCGTGGGCTCCAGGGCGAGCGCCCGGGCCTCTTCGGTGAATGCGGCCCGTTCCGCGGCGGTCGCGGCCGCATCGAAGCGGATGGCGTAGGCATCGGCTCCGGCGACGCCCAGGCGTCCGGCATCGGCCCAGCCCACGAGGACGGACTCGCCCGATTCGCCTGGCAACGTTCGCTCGGCGACGCCGGCGATGCGCAGATCCAGGACCGATCCATCCGCGGCCGTGACCCGCAGGACGTCGTCGATGGCAAGGCCGTCGCGCGCAGCCGTCGCGGCGGCGACGATGGCGCTTCCGCCCGCATCGAGCGCGGCCAGGGCGGCGGCGCGATCCCCGGCGATGAACATGAGTCGGCCATCGGCGGCCAGGTCCGCGCCGACCATCGCGGCGCCATCGGCGCGCACGCCGTCAACGGCGAGGTCGAAGGTACCGACCGGACTGACCGACGCGACCCCCGCTACCTCACCGAGCGTCTCGACCAGGCCCTCGTCCGCGGCCCGCGGGAAGATGGAGGTCACGACCAGCTCACCCGGCACGACGTCGGCGACCCAGGCGCTCGCGGCGGCCCGGGCGTGCTGGCCCAGGCCCCCCAGGGCCACGATGAGCGCGAGCCCCACGGTCAACGAGCCGACGGTCAGCGCCGCCCGTCCGCGATCGCGCAGGATCGAGGCACGCGCGAGGCGCTCCTCCAATCGGACGAGGAGCCGGAACGGCAGGCCGGCCAGGCGGGTCATGATCGGCAGCAGGAACGGGATGGCGAGGACGACCGCGAGCAGAGTCGCGTAGACGAGCAGCGAGCGGATGAGCGCGACATCGCCCGCGGAGCGCGGCCAGACCAGCAGTCCGACGACCCCGACGACCGCGAACACGCCGATGAGCCAGCGCAGCCGCGCGCGACGCGCCGTCGGCAGGTCCAGCCGGGCCTTGAGGGCCTCGACGGGCGACACGCGGCCGGCGCGACGCGCGGGCTCGATCGCCGCGGCCAGGGTGACGACCAGCCCGATGATCAGGGCCGTGAGGACATCCGCGGGCGCGAGCGTCGGCGCTCCCAGCGGCACGGCGCCGATGGTACGGATCCAGCCGGCCATGAGCGTGGCGAGGAGCGCGCCAAGCGCCACCCCGAGGACGGACCCTGCGACGGCGATGACCGCGGCCTGGAGCAGGATGAAGGAGGTCACCTGGCCGCGCGTGGCTCCGGCCGCTCGGAGCAGGCCCAGCTCGCGCACGCGCTCGACGACGGTCATCGACAGGGTGTTGAAGATCAGGAACGCGCCCGTGAACAAGGCGACGCCGGCGATGAGCGCGGTCGTGG
Organism: Candidatus Limnocylindrales bacterium; assembly: GCA_051306295.1. Classification (GTDB taxonomy): domain Bacteria; phylum Chloroflexota; class Limnocylindria; order Limnocylindrales; family CSP1-4; genus SPCO01. Next base: position 2,117 of record JBPPMZ010000067.1, on the reverse strand, counting down.
CGGCGAAGTCACCGGTGGACGCACGCATGGAGGCGGCAAGTTCCCGCGGCGAGGACAGCACATACGGCTGCTCGAGCACGGATGTCTGCAGGGCCGACGCGACCGCGCCGGCGGATGCGCCGGGCGTCAGACCCAGGTCGACCCGAGTGATGCCGGTCTCGTCGAAGGCTTCCTGGGCCATCGCCAGCGGGACGACGACCACGCGGCCAGCAGACCCGCTCCACGGGCCGTCGTCGGCGAGCAGTCCCACGACTCGGAAGGTCATCGGCGCGACGGGGCCCTGGATGGTGAGCGCCGACCCGAGGGTCAGGCTGTCCTCGCGGGCCAGGGTGGCGGACACGAGCGCACTCGGTTCGTTCGGACGCGACAGGGCCGCGCCCTCGGCCAAGGTCAGGTCGTGGAGCGCGGCCTCTGGTCCCGGCAGGATGCCCACCACCGTGACCGGTGGCGGCAGCTCATCGCCCGGCGCGAACAACTCCAGGCCCAGATAGGTCCGGCGTTCGTAGGTGGGGGCCGCGACGGCGACGCCCTCCGTGGTGGCGATGGTCGCGACGGTCGACTCGGTCAGGCCGGTCTCGCCGAAGCTCGCGACCCGCAGGTCCGCCCGGCCGACCATCGTGGTCACCGCGCGATCGACCGCGGCATCGATGCCGGCGTTCGTGGCCAGGCCGGCGAACAGCACCGCGACCCCGAGCGCGACGCCGACCGTCGTGAGCGCCGAGCGCAGCGGTCGCGCGCGCAGCCCGCGCCAGGCCAGGCCGTTCAGACTGCGCATGCCCGACACGATCAGAGGCCGAGCTGGGCGAGGCGACCGATGAGGACGGTCGCGTCATGGTCCGCGCGACGGCCGAGCTCGATGGTGTCCTGGATTCGGCCGTCGCCGATGACCAGCACGCGGTCGGCGTAGGCCGCGGCCTTGGCGTCATGGGTCACCAGGACGATGGTCTGGCCGCGCTCATGGCAGGACCGCCAGAGCGCGTCCAGCAACTCGTTGCCGGTGGTGTAGTCCAGGTTGCCGGTCGGTTCGTCGGCGAACAGGAGGGCCGGGCGCGTGACGAGGGCCCGCGCCACCGCGACGCGCTGCTGCTCCCCGGTCGAGAGCTGGTCGGGCTTGTGGTGCTCCTTGCCCGTCAGGTCGACGAGTTCGATCACGTCCCGGACCCGATCGGCGAGTTCGCCACGCGACGGGTCCTGGCCCGCGATCGTGAACGGCAACGCGATGTTCTCCGTGACGTCCAACAGCGGGATGAGATTGAACGACTGGAAGACGAAGCCGGTCCGATCGCGGCGCAGGCGCGTCGCCTGGTCGTCGGACAGGGAGCTGATGCGCTGGCCCTCCAGCACGACCTCGCCGTCGGTCGGGCGGTCCAGGCCACCAAGCAACTGGAGGAGCGTGCTCTTGCCGCTGCCCGATGGGCCCATCAGGGCCACGAACTCGCCGGCGGCCACGGACAGGGAGACGCCACGCAGCGCGTCCACCGTCGCACCCGACAGGGGGTAGGCCTTGGTCAGGTCACGGGCCTCGAGGATCGGGGCCGTGGAGCGGTCGTCGGCGATGGTGCCGTCGAGGGTGGCGGTCATGGGTGCCTCAGTCTGGAGCGGTCTGGTGGGGTCCACCATAGCGGTGCGAGCGCGCACCGGCTCCTGCGTCGATGGTCCCCTGTCGCGCTAGTACCCGGCCCCGCGCAACGCGGTCAAGCCTGGCCCGATCAGGCCCCGAAGAACAGTCCGGTAACGCCGGCGACGATAGAGTCGAGCAAGCCAGGCCCCGTCGGTGCGGTCACGATCTGGAGGCCGGTCGCGGTCGCGCCCGTTGGGCTGCCGCTCCCCTGCCCGGGCGGCGTGCCGCTGCCGGAGGAGCCGCCGTTGCCGTTCTCGCCGCCGTTGCCGTTACCGCGATCCTGGCCGCCTGGCCCGAGACCGTTGCCACCGTGCGTGTCGTCTGTGGGTTCGGTGCGGTCCAGCGGCACCGGCGTCGGGGTCGGCTCGGGCGTCGGGGTCGGCTTCGGCGTGGGTTTGGGGGTCGGCTTCGGCGTGGGCTTGGGCGCGGGCTTCGGGGTCGGCTTTGGCGTGGGCTTGGGCTTCGGCTTGGCAGTGGGCTTGGGGGTGGCTGCGGA
>JBPPMZ010000066.1:0-16314 GCA_051306295.1 Candidatus Limnocylindrales bacterium | reverse complement strand
GCAGACGGGCTGGCGGGGCGGCTGTGCGTGCCCCAGGCGCACGTTCACGACGAACGCCGCGTGCTGGGGGGTGAATGCCGATGATCCGCGTAGGAAGTCCGGCCGTCCACGCTCGCCTGTGCCAGGAATGCGCCTCAGGTCCGCATCCTCCCGGCGTGGAGGCCGACTTCCGCCATACGTCGCTCCACAGAACCTTGGGCGGCGTCGCGGGCCGTCGGTGGCCGGTTCCCGAGCACGAGCCACCGACTCCACGCACGAGAAGCGGCCACGTCCATGTCGCAGCGCCGCGGGTGTGCATCTCGAGCGCGCCTAAGGTTCTCTACAGCGACATCTGGCGGAGTCGGAAGCGTGGCCAGGCCGTCTAGCCGCAAGGACGATGCGACGCGCCCGGCTCATTTCCATTCCTTCGAAGCGTCGACGACACGTTTCCCTCAGTCCTTGCCGTAGCGGCCGCGCTGGGCGGGCGGCAGCAGGGCGGCGATGCGGCGCATGATCAGGTCGGTGGCGAGGCCCTTGGCGGCCTTGCGGTCTGTGCCGGGTGGCAGTTCGTCGACGAGGCGGAACGGGGTACCGACGCGGGCGATCACGCGGCCGCCGGGGTGCGGCAACTTCTGGCCGCGGGGCCACACGTCGAACGAGCCGGTGATGCCGACGGGGACGATCGGCGCCCCCGTCCGCAGGGCGAGGAACGCAGCCCCGTCGCGGGCATCCTGGAGCGCGCCATCGTGGCTGCGCGTGCCCTCGGGGAACACGAGAAGCAGATGGCCCTCGTCCAGGATCTTGTTGGCCAGCCGGAACGCCTCGACATCGGCCTTGGCCCGATCCACCGGATGCACGCCGCCGTTCCTCGCCACCCAGCCCAGGATCGGCCAGCTGAACAATTCCTTCTTGCCGAGCCACTGCAGCCGCCGGCCGAGCTTGGGCATCAGGGTCGAGGCGATGAGGATCGGGTCAAGGTTCGAGGCATGGTTCACGGCCACGATGACCGGCCCCTCACGTGGGATCTGGTCGAGCGCGCCCTCGACGCGCACGCGGGTCAGGCCGGCGAGCCCGAGACGCGTCGCGGTCGCCAGGGCCGTCATCCACGGCGTGATCTCGTCGACGATGGGCTGCGGCGGGCTCGGGGTCGCGTCGTGGTCGGTCATCGAGCGTCGGCCAGGCGGGCTTCGACGTCGCGGATCGCGCCGGTCACGGCTGCCACGGTGTCCTCGAAGGCATTGCCGTCGGTCGTGATGATCCGCGCGTCCGGTGCGATGCGCAGCGGTGCCACGGCCCTGGTCGCATCCAGGTGATCGCGGCGGCGCAGCGCCTCCAGGATGGCTTCGGCCTCCGGGCTGTTCGGATGCAGACCGCGTTCGTCGGCGCGTCGACGGGCGCGCTCATCGACCGACGCGTCCAGGTAGATCTTGAGATCGGCATCGGGCAGGACCACCGTGCCGATATCCCGCCCGGCCATGACGATCCCGCCGGCCGCGGCCAGCTCGCGTTGGCGGGCCAGCAATGCGTCGCGCACGGGGGCCACCGCCGAGACCGCCGACACGGCGGCATCAACGGCCGGACTGTGCACGTCGTCGGTGTGGTCGGTGCCGGCGACGACCACCCGCGACAGGCGCCCGGTCTCGTCCGGTGCGAGCTCCACCTCGCCGACCAGGGCCACCAGCCCTTCCGGATCGTCGACAGGCACGCCGCGCGCCTCGGCCAGCCAGGTCACGGCGCGGTAGAGCAGGCCCGTGTCGCAGAAGCGGTAGCCGACCGCCAACGCCGCGGCCGAGCCGACGCTGCTCTTGCCCGACGAGCCGGGCCCGTCCAGGGCGACGACGAGGCCGGTCATGCCTCGTCCTTCGGTTCGTCCTTCGCCTGGCGCGAGCGACCGCCGCCCGAGCCCAGGCCACGGATCTCCGGAGCCTTGAGCGGCCGGACGCCGCCGCTCCGCAGGCCATCGATGCGGACGGGGCCGATACGCACGCGCACGAGCCGCTGGATCGGCGCTCCCACGGCCCCGAACATGCGGCGGAGCTGGCGCTTCCAGCCCTGGGTGAGCGTCGCCCGATACCAGACCAGCGGCGGGGCCGGCGGTCGGAGCAGGTCCTCCAGGCGCTCGATCTCGATCTGGGTCATCGGCCGGAGCAGGCCCAGGGTCGCGAGCCCCTCCTCGACCTCGATGCCGGCACGCAGGGCGATCACCTGGTCGTCCGTCAGGGGCGCGGCAAGAGCCAGTGCGTACTCGCGCTCGACGCCGTGGCTCGGGTGCAGGACCCGCTCCGCCCAGGCCCCGTCGTTGGTCAGCAGGAGCATCCCCTCCGAGTCCTGATCGAGCCGGCCCACCGGGTACAGGCGCGCGCCGTCAGGCACGAGCGCCGTCGGGATCATGTCGATGACGGTCCTCGCGGCATGGCGATCGCGGGTCGTCGACACGACGCCGCCGGGCTTGTGCAGGAGCAGGTAGGCGGTGTGCGCCGCCGAGCCGATGACCCGCCCATCGACGGCGATGATCGCCCGCTCCGGGTCCACCTGGGCGCCGATCTTCGCCGCCTTGCCATCGACCGTGACCCGCCCGTCGGCGATCATCGCCTCCGCACCGCGCCGGGACGCGATGCCAGCCGCGGCCAGGACCTTCTGGAGCCGCTCGGTGGGCATCAGGCGGTCCGGTCGGTCGGCGCGGCTGCGTCGCCGTCGAACATCGGCTCGGTGACGGGTTCCCCGCCCTCCATCGCCAGGCGATCGGCGACATCGACATCGAGCGGCGGCAGGTCATCGAGGCTGGTCAGCCCGAAGCGCTCCAGGAACTCGAAGCCCGTGCCGTACAGGAACGGCCGGCCCGGAGCGTCCGAACGCCCGAGTTCGACGACGAGCCGGCGATGGAGCAGCGTCCGAACGGTGTAGTCCGAATCGACGCCGCGGATGCGCTCGATGGAAGCCTTGGTCACGGGCTGACGGTACGCGACGATGGACAGCGTCTCAAGGCTCGCCGACGACAGCCGGATCGCGTCGGCCCCGACATACCGGGCGACGAGGGCACCGCCCTCCGGCGCCGTCGCGAGCTCGACGCGGTCGCCATCGATCACGAGGCGAAGGCCGCGGTCACGCAGCGCGACCTCCAGATCGCCCAGGCGGGCGTCCACGGTCTCGCGGTCCGTGCCGGCCAGGGTCGCGATCTCGCGTCGGGTCAGCGGGCGCTCGGCGACGAAGAGGAGGGCCTCGAGCGCGGCCTCGGTCAACTCGATCGGCGGGCGCTCGTCGGTGGTGGCCGCGGCCGGCGGCGCGTCGGGGGCCGCGGGCATCATCGGCTCGTCGTTGACGTCCGCTTCGACGATCTCGAAGACCTGGGTCAGGTCGTCGGTCATGCGAACGACACGAGCGATTCGTCGAGCGGCGCTGCCTCGACGTCGGTGAGCGGCGCGAGACCGGCCGCGGCGCGCTCTTCGGCCGTCATCGAGCGGGCGACGATCGGCCCCCACGGTTCGGCCTGCTCGACGACGATCTCGCGGCGCTTCATGAGTTCCAGCATGGCCAGGAACGTGATGGCGATGACAACCCGGTCGCGAACGCCGGCCAGGAGCTCCTGCAGGACCACCGATGGTGCGCCACGCAGCGCCTCGCGGATGATCGCCGCCCGCTCGGTCAACGTGATGCTGCGCGGCACGATCTCCGGTGGCGGCGCAGGCAGTGGCGCGATCGTCGCGAGGTGCGCCAAGGCGCGCGGCAGCCGGGCCGGATCCAGGCGCGGCGCATCCTGCGGGCGAGCGCCCGCCAGGCCGGAGGCACGGGCCGCCGACGGCTCGCGGCGGAAGAGACCGATCCGGGTCGTCGCGTCGGCCGCCAGGCGCTGGCCGGCGTCGCGATAGGCCCGGTACAGCATCAGGCGGCGACGCAGTTCCGCCTCGGGGTCGGGGCCCTCATCGGCAAGCGCGGTGGGGTCCAGGACGACGCGTCGCGGCAGCATCGCCCGGCTCTTGATGAGGATGAGCTGCGAGGCGACGGCCACGAACGAGCTGACGTTGCCGAGGCGGCCGGCCTCCAGGCTCGCGAGCGCGTCGAGGTAGGCGTCAGCGAGCCCGCCCAGGGGCACGGTCAGGATGTCGAGCTGGCGCGCCTCGATGAGCGACAGGAGCAGGGCCAGCGGGCCTTCGAACTTGGCTACGTGGACCCGGGTGGAAGTTTCCGGTCGGCGGCCGTCAGCGAAGTGGACGGCCGGGCTGGCCGAAGGGACTGGCGGCGGCGCGACGGGCGCCATGACCGGGACGCCGGGCGACGCGGCGTTCTCCGTCACGTCAGTTGGCCTCATCGGCGAGCTGCAGCTGGCGGCCCGCGACGGGGTCGATCGGGGCGTCCTGGTGGCGGATCAGTTCGACGGTCCGTGGCGAGCAGCCCGCGGCGGCGGCCATCTCGGCGGAGGTCTCGGCGTGGTCACGCAGGCGCTCCAGGGCGGCGCCGAAGCCGGGCAGCACGCGCGCGCCGCGCCAGACGAGCGACCCATACGCCTGACCGAGCGAGTACGCCACCCGCGGCCAGACCCCGGTGTCGCCCTTGCCGGCGTCGTGGAGCAGGCCGGCAACGAGGACCTCGGGGTCCGTCACCCCCTCAGCGCGCAGCGTCCGCACGACATCAAGGCCGTGGCGCTGATCGGCGACATGCATCCCGTCGAACACCTCCAGTTGCGGTGGGGTCACCCAGTTCGCCAGCGCCGCTCGCTCCATCGGGGCCACGCGGGCCCGGACGTGGGTGCGGAACTGGCGGGCCTTAGACGCCCACCAGGAGGGAGACGATGCCATCGATGATCGGGCTGATGATGCGGCCGCCGATCGAGGCGCCGGGCGGGAAGAAGAACACGATGAGCAGCAGGATGAACCCGTACTGCTCGAGGATCGGGCGCCACTGGTAGGCGACCCGCGCGGGCAACAGCGCGAATAACACCTTGGAGCCGTCGAGCGGCGGGATCGGGAACAGGTTGAAGATCATGAGCACGATGTTGATCGTGACGAAGATGGCGAGGATCTGGATGACGATGAACGGGACGGATTCCGCGATCGTCGGGTTCGACAGGATGTAGCGCAGCGGGAGTGCCGCGGCGGCAGCAAGAACGAGGTTCGAGAGCGGCCCAGCCGCGGCCACGATCGCTTCCCCGCGTCGGCCACCCTCCAGATTCGAAGGATTGACGGGCGTCGGCTTCGCCCACCCGAACCCGAAGGTGCCACCGGACCCGATGAATGTCGCCGCGAGCAGGATCCCGCCGAGCGGATCGAAATGGGCGACCGGGTTGAGGGTCAGCCGTCCGAACAACTTGGCCGTGCCATCGCCCAGGCGATAGGCCGCCAGCGCGTGGCTGAACTCGTGGACCGGGAAGCCGATCAACAACATGATCGCGACCACGATCACGATCGGCAGGATGTCGTCCAGGACCAAGCGAGCTCCTCAGGTGCGGTGGGTTCCGCACATGGTAGCCGGGCAGCGCGCCTCGGGCGGTCGGGCGGCTGGCCAGCGGCCCTACAGCCGGCCGAGCAGGTCCGCCTTCTTGCGCTCGTACTCCTCGGCGGAGATCGCGCCCCGGTCGCGCAGGTCGGCAAGGCTGGCCAGGGTCCGGGTCAACTCATCGGAGCTGAGCGCGGCCCGCGGCCCAGAGCCCGGCGTCGGGGTCGAGATGGTGTCGTCGCCGATCGGCAGCGGCGCGCTCGCGGCCGGCGAAGGCGCACTCGGCGCCGAGGGGGTTGGCGCAGGGGTGGCCACCGGGGCGGTCCGCAACGGCGGACTCGTGTCGTAGGACGATCCGCCCGCGACGTCGCGCTCGTACTCGTGCTTGGCGTCGAGCATCGCCTTCTTGAACTCGATCGGGCCCCGGATCATCCGGAAGCGCTCGACCCCGGTCTCGGCCGCCGTCAGGATGTCGAGATCACCAAAGCCGAAGATGCGCCCGAAGACCGACTGCGACAGGCGCGCGTCGTTGATCTTCTCGAGCGAGCTGTCGGTCGATGTCTTGTTCAGGACGCCGGCCACCTGGATGACGCGCCGGTTCGTCAGCACGTACTCCTGGTTGAGGTAGCGAAGGATGTGCCAGCCCAGGACGGCCAGACCGCCCACGACCAGCACGACCACCGCGATGTTCAAAAACGAACCCAACGGCCCCGTCCGCTGGTCTTCCGAGAGCGCCTGGCTGAGGACGAGCACGACGAGTCCGAGCAGCAGGGCCAACACGGCCCACTTCGCGCCCCACACGAACACGAACCAGTGCTGCTTCTCACGATGCATGACCCGCTCCCCGGTCGAGAGCAGTCCGTCGGCGTAGCTCATGGGTCGTGGTGCCTCCCCTGCGGATCAGGCCCGTGGATGGGCCTTGCGATAGACATCCCGGATCCGTTCGCCGGTGAGATGGGTGTACAGCTGGGTCGTGGAGATACTCGCATGTCCCAGCAACTCCTGGACGACGCGCAGGTCGGCGCCACCCTCCAGCAGATGGGTCGCGAACGAGTGGCGGAGGGTGTGCGGACTGACCTTGCCGGCCAGACCCGCCCGTTCCGCCGCGCCCGTCACGGTGGCCCAGGCCTGCTGTCGTGCCAACCGACGCCCGCGGTCACCGACGAAGACCGGTCCGCCGCGCAGCGCCTGGACGTGGTGGCGTTCCAGCAGGGCCGCACGCGGTCCCGCGAGCCAGGCGTCCAGGGCATCGAGCGCCTCCTCGCCGATCGGCACTAGGCGCTCCTTGTCGCCCTTGCCGATCACCCGCACGAAGGCGCCGTCGATCGACAGGTCCTCGCGGTCCAGGCCGATCGCCTCGCTGACACGCAAACCCGCCGCGTAGAGCAGTTCCAGGAGCGCACGATCGCGCGGTCCGCGGGCGGCGGCCGCCTCGAGGAGGCGGCCGACCTCCTCGACGTCGAGGGTGTCGGGCAGCCGGCGGCTCTGACGTGGCAGGTCGAGATGCGAGGCGACGTCCACCTCGATGAGGCCCTCGCCGTAGGCGAAGCGGTAGAAGCCCTTCAGGGCAGCCGCGCGCCGGCGCAGGCTGGTCGGGGCGAGGCCCTGGGTCCCGCGTTGGCCTCGCTGGGTCCGCGCGGCGAGGTACCCGACCGCCGCGTCCGCCGATGCGCCCCATGCCGTGGCGGCGCCGGGCGAGGCCCCGAAGTCCTCGAGATCACCGCGGTAGGCCCGGATCGTCGCCGGGGCGAGGCCGCGCTCCACGTCGAGGTAGGCCAGGTAGTCGTCGATGGCGCGTTGGAGATCGGTGCCCATGGCCGTGCGCCCCGTGTCGCCGGTCAGTCGGCGCCGCGGGCGCCCACCGGATCGCCCCGCCACGTTTCGGCCCGGTCCAGCAGCTCGCGCGCGGCGGCAAGCGCAGATGGATCGCCCGGTCCGCCGCCCAGCATCGCGGCGAGCTCGACGATCCGCCCCTCGTGGTCCAGGCGCTCGACCTCGGTGACGGTCCGACCGTCGCGCTCGCGTTTGGCGATCCGGAAATGGGCGTCGGCATGGGCCGCGATCTGGGGCAGGTGCGTCACGCACAGGACCTGATGACGGCGGGCGAGGCCCCACAGGCTGCGGCCGACCGGGTCCGCGCTCCGCCCGCCGATGCCGGTGTCCACCTCGTCGAACACGAGCGTGGGCGTGGCGTCGGCCTCCGCGAGGACGCGCTTGACCGCCAGGGCGACCCGCGACAGCTCGCCACCGGACGCGATCCGCGCCAGGGGCCGCGAGGGCTCACCCGGGTTCGGGGCCAGGCGGTACACGACCTGGTCGATGCCTGAGGCATCGAACGCGACCGCATCGCCGTCGATCTCGACCGCAGGCTCCTGCGGCCCGGCCGGCCGTCGCCCGACGGCCACGTCGAACACACCCGCCGGGAAACCGAGCTCCTCGAGGACCTCCGCGACGGCGGCACCCAGCGTGGTGGCGGCCACTGAACGGGCGTTCGACAGCTCCCCGGCGACGAGGGCCACGTCCGCCAGGCGTTCTGCGTCCTCGCGCTGACGGCGCGCGCGCTCCTCGTCCAGGCCGCGAAGGCGTTCCGCCTCCGCCGTGGCACGCTCGCCGTGGTCGATGACCGCCGCCTCGTCGTCGCCGTAGCGCCGGAGCAGGCCGTGGATGACACCCAGGCGGGCATCCAGCTCGGCCAGGGCGCCCGGGTCGTGGTCGATGCCCTCGGCGAGGCGGCGCGCCTCATCGGCGACATCGGCGAGCTCCGCCTCCAGTCCGGCCAGCCGCTCCGCGAGCGGCTCGAAGCGCGGGTCGAGGCGCGACAGACCGCGCGCCTCGTGCAGGGCCGTTGCCGTCGCATCGCGGGCGCCCGCCCCCTCGGCCGTCAGCGACTCGCGAAGCGTCTCCGCGCCCCGGGCGATCGCCTCGCCATGCTGGGCCGCGGTCAGGCGGGCGCGGATCTCGTCGGCCTCACCTGGACGCAATCGGGCGGCCGTGATCTCTGCCGCCTCGTGCTGCAGCAGGTCCAGTCGGCGGGCGACGTCCCGCGGATCCAGGGCTGCCGCCTCCAGGCGGGCTCGGTTCTCGCGCCAACGCTCCACGGCCCCGGTCATCCGGGCGCGCAGATCGTCGTGGCCGCCCCAGCCATCGAGCAGGTCGCGCTGCCAGCGCTCATCGAGGAGCCGGCCCTGATCGTGCTGTCCGTGGATCTCGACCAATGACCCGACCTCCTCGGCAAGGCGGGCCGCGGTGACCGTCACGTCGTCCAGGCGAGCCGTCGAGCGACCGCCGGTCGTCACGTCGCGGACAGCGATGAGCGGCTCCGGCGTCCGGTCGAACAGCGCCTCGACACGGGCGAGCTCGGCCCCGTGGCGTACGAGCGATGTGTCCGCTCGGGCGCCGAGGGCCAGCCCCAGGGCATCGATGAGCAGGCTCTTCCCTGCCCCGGTCTCGCCGGTGATGACATTGAGGCCCGCCTCGAAGCCCAGGCGCAGCCGGTCGATGAGCGCGAGGTCGGTGACGGTCAGCTCGATCAGTCGGCCGGGCGGCCGACGCGTGTCAGCACCTCGCTCCGTGCTCACGACGGCAGCAACTCCACCTTGTGGCGGAGCAGGTCCCAGAACGGCTGGGCACCCTTGGGCTCGATGAGCCGGATCGGGCGCTCGATCGCGCGAATCTCGACGACGTCGCCCACGGCGACCGGCAGGTCCTCGCGGCCATCGACCGACACGAGCGCCTCGTGGGCATCGACGACCCGGCAGCGCACCACCTGGAGCGGGCTCACGACCACGGAACGGATGGCCGACAGGTACGCGGCGATCGGCGTCACGACGAGGTTGCGGCTCACGGGGTCCAGGATCGGGCCGCCGGCCGAGAACGAATAGCCGGTGCTGCCCGTCGGGCTCGACACGACCAGGCCGTCGGCGATGAACGTCGCGAGGTGCGTTCCATCGATCGACACGTCAAGGCGGCACACCCGGGCCAGCGCGCCGCGCGCGATGACGATGTCGTTGAGGGCGATGTGCCGATCGCCCTCACCCTCCACGCCGCCGCGCAGGATCCGCCCCTCGATGACCATCCGCTCGTCGATCGAGTAGTCGCCCGCGACGATGGTCGCCAGCACCGATTCGAGCTCACCCGCCTCCGCCTTCGACAGGAAGCCGACCTTGCCGAGGTTGATACCCAGGAGCGGAACGTCCACTTCCGCGACCGCGCGGGCAGCCCGCAGGAAGGTGCCATCGCCGCCCAGGACGACGAGGGCGTCCGTCGTCGCGAGCTCGTGCTTGAGGCGATCGAGGTCGCCGGATTGCAGCTGCCAGTCGCCGATGCCCCGGACCTGGCACCAGCCCGAAGCGCGGGCACTCAGCTCGACGGCGGCCTCGTTGGTCGGGTTGTAGGCAAAGCCGATGCGTCGGATGGTCACGGGGCAGACACCTCGGCGATGCGCTCGTCGATCTCGGCACAGGACGGTCCCGGGCCCAGGTGGACCAGGAACTCCTTGTTCCCTTCGGGACCCAGGAGCGGGGAGGCGATGACGGCGCGCGTGCCAAGGCCGGCCTCGCGGGCGGCTCTGGCCACGTTGTCGAGCACCTCCCGATGGATCGCCGGGTCGCGCACCACGCCATGGTCCGTCCGGCCGCGTCCGGCCTCGAATTGGGGCTTGACGAGCGCGACGATGGTCGCCCCCGGGCGGAGCGTGGTCAGGACCGGCGCCAGCACCTTGTCGAGCGAGATGAAGGACACGTCGATGACCGCGAGATCGATCGGGACCGGGAGTGTTGCCGAGGTCAGCGATCGGGCGTTGGAGCGCTCCATGCTCACGACCCGCGGGTCGCGGCGAAGGGCCTCGGCGAGCTGGCCGCGACCGACGTCCAGTGCGTACACGCGCCGTGCGCCGCGCTGGAGGAGCACGTCCGTGAAGCCGCCTGTCGACGAGCCGACATCCAGCGCGTTCAGGCCCGTGGGGTCGAGCCCGAAAGCGTCGAGCGCGGCCGCGAGCTTGTGGCCGCCACGGCTCACATACGGCTCCGGATCGTGGACCTGGATCTCCGCCGCGGGGTCGATGAGGTCGCCGGGTTTCAGGTCCCGGCGCGCGGCATCGCCGGGTCCGACCTTGACCTTGCCGGCCAGGATCATCGACTGGGCGCGACTCCGCGTCGCGACGAGGCCGCGATCGACCAGCACCTGGTCGAGCCGGGCGCGCGTGGGCTTCGCCGTGGATGCCGATCTCACGGCGCTATCGTGGCACACGCCGCTCATCCGGGGCTTATCTGACATTCGTCCATGCCGGGCGTGGACAGGGGGCGGTGGACCGGGGCTATTGGCGAGCGCAGCCTGTGGGCATGACCACCCGCTCGAACCTCCAGGTCCTCGCCACCATCCTTGTCGGCACGACCGCCGTCGGCGCCTTGCTCCTCACGGGGCTGCTGGTCGCCGTCGCAGCCGGCGCCGTCGGCCTGCTCGGCCCCGGCATGAACGCGTTCGGCTGGATCGTCGCCGCGGCGTCGGGGTCGTTCGGCGTCGCAGGGCTCATCGCGGCCGTCGGCCTATGGCGCGGTCGCGCGTGGGCGCCAGTCGTGGCAGGAGTCGTGCAGCTGATCGGCACCCTTGGGGCCATCGTCGCCGTGGCCACCAGTGGCCCGCAGGCACCGACCCTCGTCGGCCTCGCGCTCGTGGCGGGTGGGCTCGCCGCAGTCGTCGCAGACCTGCGATCGACGGAGGGCGCGATCGCGGCCTGAACGTCCGGCCGCGGGCCATCTCGCGGCCTCATCGTCACGTCCCGGCCACGAACGTGACTCCGGCGCACGCTCTCTGACCCAAGCGCCGTCAGGTGGGGCTCCTTGGCTGCGAACCACGCTTCTCAAGCAGCATCTGGCCTCGAGCGAGGCCGCAAGGGCCTCCCTGGCCCGAAAACCGTGCGTGGGAGACAAGGTCGACCGGAACGTCCGCGACGCCGCGTAGCGCCAGGTAAGCGGCAGGTGACCGCGGAATACGTCCTGGATGATCGCCTCGTGGTTCGATGGGCGCATGGCGATGACCGCGACGTCGATCCGGAGCGAGACGGCTCACCGCGTCAGGCGGCACACTCGGACGACGGGCGAATCGATCAGGCGGATGCGACTGGCCGCGGGACTGTCCCGGGCAGGATTGGCACGGGCGGTGTCCATCCACCCCACCTACCTCACTCGGATCGAGGCGGGTACGGTCATCGCGAGCCTCCCGGTCCTGACGGCGATCGGCGTCGCGCTTGGGTGCGACACGAGCTTTCGGTTCTTCGAAGGTGCCGGCCCGCGACTCCATGATCGCTACCAGGCGCCGATGACCGAGGGACTCCTGGGGCGTCTCGACCTTCGACGTTGGACTCCCGAGCTGGAGGTACCGATCACCGAACCCGCCCGCGGCGTGATCGACCTCGTCATCGACGAGCGGCGTGCTCCGCTGGTGGTCGCCACGGAGATGCAATCACGCATCGAGCGACTCGAGCAGCAGATCCGCTGGATGGCCGAGAAGGCGGATGGCCCGGCGGCGCGTCGGCGCGCGATGGGCCAGCAACAGGTCGTGTCTCGCCTGCTTGTGTTGCGTTCCACGATCGAGACCCGCGAACTTGCGAGGCGATACGAGCGGACGTTGGCCGCGGCGTTCCCCGCTAGGGCCGGGGATGTCGTCGACGCGTTGACGACGCCCGATGCTCCGTGGCCCGGCGCCGGGCTCGTGTGGATGCGGGTCGAGAAGGGCGTGGCCCACCTACTGGACGGTCCGCCACGTGGGGTATCGCTCGGGCGATGACGCCGGACGGCGCCGACGCTGCGTGGGAAGCACGGTTTCTGGCCGGAGCGACGCGCGCCCGGTGTGCTGGCCCCCGAACCGTGCATGGGAGTCACCGTCAAGGGGCGAGGCGTGCCGATGCGAGGGCCTTGGGCACGAAACCGTGCGTTGGTATCAGGGTCAGGCGCGCGGCGTCCCGCGAGGCGTCACCCGCCGGCGGTGAGCTCCGCGGGCGTCGGTGAGAGGCGCATCGTGGCAAGCGTCTCGCGGACCTGCTCGGCGAGGCCGGGCGCATCCAGGCGCAGCACGCGCCGCAGATCCACGACGGATCCGTGGTCCACGAACCGATCGCCCGGGATGCCGACGATCCGGACCGCCACATCGCGGTAGGCAACGTCCGCCAGGCGGGCCTCCTCCACCAATTCCAATACGCCACTCCCAAAGCCGCCGGTCACGACGCTCTCCTCGAACGTCACGACCAGTCGCTTGCCGCGGGCGGCATCCAGGATCAATTGCCGGTCCAGAGGCTTGGCGAAGCGCGCATCGATGACTCCGACGCTCCAGCCCTCCCCTTCCAGCGCCGTCGCCGCGTCCAACACCCGAGCGACGATCGGTCCGAACCCGACGAACAGCAGGTCACGCCCCTCGCGCAGCGTCTCGCCCTGGCCGATCGGCACGATCGCAGGCTCCACCGGCTCCAGGCCGAACCCCGCATCGCGCGGGTAGTGCAGCGCGAACGGGTGATCCTGGGCGAGCGCCGACCGCAAGAGGGACCGCAACTGTTGCTCGTCGCGCGGCGAGGCGATGATCAGGTTCGGCAGCTGTCGCTGGGCGGCCACGGTGAACATGCCCTGGTGGCTCGTCCCATCCTCGCCGACGAGACCGGCGCGATCCACGGCCAGCACCACCGGCACGTCGTTCTGGCACACGTCGTGCACGGTCTGGTCGAACGCCCGCTGCAGGAAGGTCGAGTAGAGCGCCACGACCGGCTTCATCCCACCGAGGGCCAGGCCGGTCGCGAAGGTCACCGAATGCTGCTCCGCGATGCCGACATCGAAGACCCGGTCCGGGAAGACCGCCGCCAGCTTCGACATCCCGGTCCCGGTCGGCATGCCGGCCGTGATGCCCACGATCCGGCGATCCGCGCGAGCGGCCTCGATGAGCTCCGCCGCGAAGACGGCCGTGTAGTTCGGTGCTTTGACCGGCGCGGCGATCGACTCCACCGGCGGCGCGGCGTCATCGGCCATCGATTCGGTTGGCATGAGGGCCTTCGTGGTCAGATCGGCCGCCGCCTTCGGTGTGAGCACCATCGGCGGCAGGGCGGCGCCGTGGAAGCCGATCTGGTCGGTCTCGGCCGGGCGGAAGCCGCGGCCCTTCTGGGTGCGCACATGGACGATCGTCGGCCCGGGGAGCGCGAGCGCCGCGGCGAGCGTCTCGTCGAGCGCCTTCAGGTCGTGGCCCGGCACGACACCGATGTAGGTCAGCCCCAGGTCCTCGAACAGCTGCCCGGGCTGCGCCAAACGGACCACCGAAGCCCGCAGCCGCTTCGACCACTCGAGCAGGCCGCTGCCGACGACCGGCACCCGCTCGACCGTCCGGTCGTAGGCGCCCTTGCTCTGCTGCCACGCACCCGACAACTTGATCTGCGACAAGTAGCGCGAGAACGCGCCGACCGTCGGGCTGATCGACATCTCGTTGTCGTTGACGATGATCAGCATCTGGGTCTGGCGCTGGCCGATGTCATTGAGAGCCTCGAGCGACAGGCCGCTCATCAGCGCGGCGTCACCGACGACCACGGCGATGCGCTCCATCCCATGGCGCAGGTCGCGCGCCTCTGCGAGTCCCTGGGCGATCGAGAGGCCCGTCCCTGCATGACCGCCATCGAACACGTCGTGCTCCGACTCCGTGCGCCGCGGGAACCCGCCGATGCCGTCGAGCTGGCGCAGCGTCCCGAAGCGCCCAAGGCGACCGGTGAGCAGCTTGTGGGGATAGGCCTGATGCCCGGTGTCCCAGACGATCCGGTCGCGCGGCGACTCGAGCAGTCGATGGAGTGCGAGCGTCAGCTCGACGACGCCGAGTGACGACCCGAGATGCCCGCCGGTGACCGCAACCGTCTGGATGATCGTTTCGCGGATCTCCGTCGCGAGCTCGGCGAGTTGGATCTCGTCGAGGCCGCGCAGTTCGGCTGGGCTGGTCAGGTCGGACAGGATGGACACGGTCTTGGGGTGCTCCGTTGGGGCCGGCTCGGGGACCGACGGTTCGTGATCGGATGACGGGCCGGACGGGCCGGTCGTGATGTCGTAGGTTCGCACGAGGAACGCTCCGGGATGAAGGTCCGCGACTGAGTCAGTGTAAACCTGTTCCTTCCAAGTCGCCAGTTTCGAGTCAGGCCTCCGTGGCGTCCTCGACCCGAACGTCCCGAGTCTCCAGGGCGCCGCCGGCCCGAGCGACGAGTTGCTGCACCCGCAGCTCCGCATCGCCGATGAGGCGCTCGCAGCGCGCCTGGAGTGCGACTCCGCGCTCATACAGGGCGAGGGCCGCTTCCAGTGGCTGCCCGCCTGCCTCGAGTTCGGCCACGGTGCGCTGCAGCTCGGCCAGCGCGGCATCGAACGACAGCGCGTCGATGGCGGGTGCGGCCATGGCAGCGGCTTCGGGCTCAGGCGTCGGGTCGAGCATCGTCACCGGGCTCCTCGGGCTCCTTGGTCGTCTCAGGCGGGTCGGGCGGATCGTCATTCGCGGCCGCAGCGGCAGCCCAGCGGTCGAGCCGCCGGGCGACAAGCATACCGATGCCGACTCCCACGACGGCAATGGCGGCCACCGCGCCCAGGAACCGCACGACGTCCTCCAGCACGGGCGTCATCGTTCGTCAGCCGTGGCGGGCAATTCGCCACCGGCGACGCGGAGGACCAGGCCGGTGCCACCCGGTGCCTGCCCCGGGTCACGGACGATCACCCCGTCGCCGACGCGCCGGACGATGGCATAGCCGCGGTCCAGGGTCGCCTGCGGTCCCAGGACAGCGAGGGCGGCGGCCGTCGACGTCAGGTCGCCCCGAGCGCGCGCCACCCGCCGGCCGGCAAGCATCGCGAGGGGCGGGATCGAGCGCAGCCGCGTGCGCTCGCGGGCGACTCGCATCGGGATCGTCGGTCGCGCTCGGGCGGCCAGGCGCTCGACGGCCTGGCGCTCGCGGGTCATCCGCCCGGAGATCGCGCGGGTCGCGCGGTCCAGGAGCAGGCCCGCCCGCTCCCGGGCGACCGCCAGTTGCGCGGCTGGGTGGAGTCGCTCCAGGACGCGCCGTTCCGCGGCCACGTCCCGCGCTGCCGAGCCGACCGTGCGCGCCATCGCCCCGTCCAGGCGTCGACCGACCCCGCGCATCGCGTTGAGCAGATCGGATCGGTCCGGCACGACCAGTTCGGCGGCCGCGGACGGCGTGGCGGCCCGGACATCGGCCGCGAAGTCGGTGAGCGTGACGTCGACCTCGTGGCCGATCCCCGACACGACCGGGATCGGGTGGGCGACGACGGCGCGCACGACGCGCTCATCGTTGAAGGCCCACAGGTCCTCCATCGACCCGCCGCCACGAGCCACGATCGTCACGGCCGGGGCCAGTTCCGGGGTCCCGTCGGCGGTGCACTGGGCGATCCAGCGCTCGACGCGGCGGAGGGCCGTCACCACGCTGCCCGGCGCATCTTCGCCCTGGACCTTGGCCGCCACCAGGACGACCGTGGCGAGCGGCCAGCGGCGCGACAGCACGGTGCACACGTCGCGCCACACCGCCCCCGACGGGCTGGTGACGACGGCGATGGTCGCGGGACGGGTGGGCAGCGACCGCTTGCGCGCGGCCTCGAACAGGCCTTCCGCGGCCAGCCGGGCCTTGAGCGCCTCGAACTGGAGCGCGAGGTCCCCGAACCCGGCCGGCTGGATGGCATCGACGTACAGCTGCAGCGCGCCGGTGGGCTCGTACAGGTCCACCCGGCCGTGGACGACGACGCGCAAGCCGGCTCGCGCCTCGAAGGCGGAACGGACCCGGTCGTCGCGGAACCAGACGCACTGGAGTTGGTTGCGCTCGTCCTTGAGTGCGAAATAGGCGTGCCCGGCCGACGACACGGTCACGCGCCCGATCTCGCCCTCGACCCACAGGTCGAC
>JBPPMZ010000065.1:0-8416 GCA_051306295.1 Candidatus Limnocylindrales bacterium | reverse complement strand
GGAGCGCACGCGGACCGGGTTCATGTCGCAGCTGCGCGGCTTGCTCAGCGGCGACGACCCGCAATGGGACGACGTCGAGGAGACGCTCATCGCGGGCGACGTCGGAGCGGCGCTGGCCATCGATCTCGTCGAGCGCGCTCGCAAGCGCCGTGACCCAGCCGGTGCGGAAGCCGCCATCCGCGCGGAACTCGCCGCCCTCCTCGTCCAGCGTGATCTCGGGTGGACGCCAAGACCGGCCAGCGGGAGCGGTCCGGCGGTCGTGCTCGTGGTCGGGGTAAACGGCACGGGCAAGACGACGACCATCGGCAAGCTCGCTGCGCGCTACGTCGCCGCCGATCGATCGATCATCCTCGCCGCCGCCGACACGTTCCGCGCCGCGGCCATCGACCAGCTCCGGATCTGGGCGGACCGCGCCGGCGTGCCGGTCGTGGCACACGCCCCCGGCGCGGACCCGGGGGCGGTGGTCTATGACGCCCTGGATGCGGCCGTCGCGCGCGGCGCGGACCTCGTCATCGCCGATACCGCCGGGCGCCTGCACACCAAGTCGAACCTCATGGACGAGCTGACCAAGGTTCGCCGGATCATCGACAAGCGCCTGCCCGGTGTCGAGCCCGAGACCCTGTTCGTGCTCGATGCCACGACCGGCCAGAACGGCCTGGCCCAGGCGAAGGCCTTCCACGAGGCGGTCGGGCTGACCGGCATCGTCCTGACCAAGCTCGATTCGACCGCCAAGGGCGGCATCGTCTTCGCCATCGAGGACGCCCTCAAGGTGCCGGTCCGCTTCGTCGGGGTAGGGGAGGGCGTCGACGATCTCCTCGTCTTCGACCCGGACGCCTTTGTCGAGGCACTCTTCGCCTGACCCGGCGGCAGCTGGCGGCGTCCCCGCTACGCCCCGACCGGCTGATCGCGCTCGACGTCCGCGGCGACCTGGGCCGCCGAGTGATCGTCGCGTACCGGCAGATCCCGGAGTGTCCGGACGGGCGACCACCACAGGATCGCGGCGCCGAGCAGTCCACCGATCGGTGCCAGGAAGGCCACCGCCCGCAGCCCGATGACCTCCGCCAAGAGGCCGGCCCCGACCGTGGCGACCAGCTGCGCCGCGACCGCGAGCACGGAGAACGTGGCCGCGACGCGTCCGAGCTCTCGGTCCGCGACCAGTGCCTGGCGGACGGACACCTCGGTCACGTCGTAGACCGTGACGGCCGAATCGGCGATCAGCTGCTGCGCGACGAGGCACGCCACCGCGATGAGCGGCAGGCCGGCCGGCGCCAGCGGGATGAACAGGTTGCCGAGTGCGGACAGGAGCATCGCGGCGATGGCGACCTGGCCGATCCCGAAGCGACGGGTCGAACGGGTGGCGATGACGGCGCCGATGAACGACGACGCGCCCCCGACCCCGGCCACGATCCCGACGAGCGCCGGGCTGAGCCCCAGGGTCTCGAGGGCGAACAGGAAGAAGGTCGCTCCGAAGACGCCCCACAGCGCGGCCAGCAGCATCGACGCCGCGGCGAACGAGCGCAGGATCGGGTCGTGGCGCACAAGTCTCAGCCCGTGGCGGATCTCGTCGAGGACGGGCTCGCGGTCCTCGACCGGTGGCGGTGCCTCGGGTCGGCGCACGGTGGCCAGCAGCGCGGCCGAAACCAGGTAGGTGAACGCATCGATGAGGATCGTGATCGGCCCGGTCAACAGCTGGACCAGGACGCCGCTGATCCCGAAGCCGACGAATTCCGAAACGGAGCCGCTGGCCGCCAGGGCGCTGTTCGCTTCCACGAGGCGCTCGCGCTCGACGATGCTCGGCAGGTAGGCGTTGTCGGCGGCATCGAAGAACGCCGTCAGGATCGAGGTCAGCACGGCCACGATCAGCAGCTGCCAGAACGTGAGCGCCCCAAGGACGAACGCCACCGGGATCGAGACCAGGAGCACCGCTCGGCCAAGGTCCGCGCCGATCAGGACCGGCCGCCGCTTGAGCCGATCGACCCACGCCCCCGCGACCAGCCCGACGATCAGCAGCGCCCCGAGGTCCATGCCGCGCAGGACCGCGACCTCGATCGGACCGGCGCCCAGGGTCAGGATGGCGACGAGCGGCAGGGCGATCCGGGTGATGAGCGACCCGAAGATCGAGATCGTGGCGGCCGTCCACACGCGAACGAACGCGTCGTTGCTCCACAGTGGCGAGGCGAAGGGATTGCGCACGGTCGGCAGCAGAGTAGCGGCCGGCGCCACTGTCAGTGGCTGTCCCTCAACGAACGAGCGTGCGGGAGGGACCGTTCTGTCGGAAGCGCGCCTTGGCCATGCACGTTCATCTCGATCTCGACACTCACAGTGGCCCACCCGGCCGCCGGGTCGCCGGGTCGCCGGGCCGCCGGGTCGCCGGGCCGCCGGGCCGCCGGGCCGCCGGGCCGCCCGTACCCGGACCATCGTCCCAGCGGCGGTGCTCGGGACCCTGCGGTACACTCACGCACGCCTCGGTGCGTCACAACCCGCGCACCACCCGGGTCCGGCGCCTCGTCACGGTACCGCCCTCGGGCCCCCACCCACTGACGGAGTCCGCGCCGGACCGTGTTCGACACCCTCAGCGACCGCCTTCGAGCGACCCTTGGCACCCTGACCGGTCGAGGCCGGATCAGTGAGGCCGATGTGGACGCCGCCATGCGCGAGGTGCGCCTCGCGCTCCTCGAAGCGGACGTCAACTTCAAGGTCGTCAAGGATTTCGTGGCTCGCGTCCGCGAGAAGGCCATCGGCCAGGACGTGCTCCAGAGCCTGACCGCCGGCCAGGCCGTCGTGAAGATCGTCCACGACGAACTCGTCGACCTGTTGGGCACGGGCGATCGGGTCTTCCACCTGTCGGGCAACCCCGCGGTCGTGGCGATGGTCGGCCTGCAGGGCTCGGGCAAGACGACCAGCACGGCCAAACTCGCCCGCTACATCGTCAAGCAGGGTCGCCGACCGCTGCTCGTTGCCGCCGATCCCTATCGCCCGGCCGCCGCCGACCAGCTCGAGACGCTCGGCAAGGCCCTGGACATCCCCGTCTTCCGCGCCCCGGTCGGGACGAGCGTGCCGGACATCGCCCGCCTCGGTGTCGAGGCCGCCAAACGCCAGGTCCGCGACGTCGTGATCCTGGACACCGCCGGCCGCCTGTCGATCGATGAGACGCTCATGGCCGAGATCGGCGCGGTGAACGCCGCCGTGAAGCCGGTCGAGACCCTGCTCGTCGTCGATGCGATGACCGGCCAGGAAGCGGTCGGCGTCGCCCAGGCGTTCGTGGCCGCGGTGCCCGTGACCGGCCTCATCCTGACCAAGATCGATGGCGACGCCCGCGGTGGCGCCGCCCTGTCCATCTCCGCGGTGACCGGCGTGCCGGTCAAGTTCCTGGGCACCGGCGAGAAGACCGACGCCCTGGAGGTCTTCCATCCCGACCGCCTCGCCGGCCGGATCCTGGGCATGGGCGACATCCTGACCCTCGTCGAACGCGCCCAGGAGACGTTCGACGTCAAGCAGGCCCAGAAGATGGAGGAGAAGCTCCGCAAGTCGAGCTTCACCCTGGAGGACATGCTGGAGCAGCTTCAGCAGGTCCAGAAGATGGGCCCGATCGGCCAGATCATGAGCATGATCCCCGGCATGGGGAACATGGCCAACGAGGCCCAGGCCGCCGTCGACCGCGGCGAACTCAAGCGCACCGAGGCGATCATCCGGGCGATGACCGCAGGTGAACGTCGCGACCCGGCCGTCCTCAATGCCTCCCGACGTCGACGGATCGCCGCCGGCAGCGGGACCACCCTTCCCGATGTCAATCGATTGGTGAAACAGTTCAGCGAGATGCAGAAGCTCATGAAGCAGCTGGCCGGGGGCGGCCGCCGTGGCGCCCTGGGCAGTGTCGTGGGCCGGCGCTGAGCGCCGAAGGAGACCGCGCGATGACCGATCAACCGCTCCGGCCGGATGGCGATCCGGCGACCGAGACAAGCCTGAGTGAGACGACCGCCCCGGAAACGCCCGTGGCGACCACACCCGTCGCACCGCCACCCGCGGCCGAGGGCGTGCGATCCGCGGGCCGGACCCGCTGGTTCGCGGCCCTGGGCGTGGTCGCGCTCGTCGTCGTCGGGTCCGTGTTCGCGGCTCTCGTCCTGACCGGCGCCTCGCCGACGGCGACCGTGACCGGCTATGTGCCGGCCGACAGTGTCATGTACGGCGAGGTCCGCCTGGACCTGCCGGGCGACCAGCGCGCGCAGATCGGCGAGTTCCTGGCCAAGTTCCCGGGCTTCGCCGACCAGGCCGCCCTCGACACGAAGCTCGACGAGGTCCTGGATCGACTCCTGTCGGACGGGACCGACGGCAAGCAGACCTTCACCCGTGACATCAAGCCGTGGTTCGATGGGGAGCTCGCGTTCTCCGTGGGGGCGCTCCCGACCTCGGGCGACGCTGCGGACGCCGCCGCGCAGACGCGCGCGCTGATCCTGGTCTCCGTCAAGGATGAGGCCATCGCTCGCGCCTGGTTCAGCGGCGTCATCGCCGACACCGGCGTGCAGAGCACGACCGAGGATTACGCCGGCGTCGCCCTGACCGTGTTCGACGATCTGGAGCGCACTGGTAGCACCCTCGATGCCGGCTTCGCGATCGTCGGCGGCAAGGTGGCGATCGCCGGCGACCTGACCTCGGTCAAGGCTGCCATCGATACCAAGGGTGCCGGTGGCCTGGCTGACGATCCGGAGGTCAAGGCGGCCCAGGCCGCTGCCGGCGACCACATCGGGTTCATGTTCGTCGACCTGCGTTCGCTCCTCGATAGCGCTCTGGCGCTCAGCGGGTCGGTCGCCTCGGCGCCGCCGATGAGCGACGCGCTGCTGGGCCTCGTGCCGGACTGGGCGTCCTTCCGCCTCCGTGTCGAGGGCGATGCGCTGCTCATGGACGGCGTCATGCCGCATGTCGCCGACGCCCCGGGCCCGGACACGAATCGCGCCAACGGCATCAGCGAGTGGGCGCCTGCCACGACCCTCATGCTCGCCGCCGGCAACGACTACGGTGCCTCGCTCCTGGAAACCGTGGCCCTCTACCGCCAGGACCCCAGCCTGGCCGAGGTCATCACCGGTGTCGATCAGGCGGCCGGGATCGTGGGTGGCCTCGACGCCGCCCTTTCCTGGATGGGTGATAGCGGCCTCGTCATCGCCCAGGGCGCGACGGCACCGGAGGGGGGCATCGTGGCCATCCCGACCGATGCGGCCAAGGCCCGCCAGCTGTTCACGACCCTGCGCTCGTTCGCGACGCTCGGTGGTGGCCAGGCGGGCATCACCGTCCGCGACGAGACCTATGCCGGTGCGACGATCACCATCATCGACCTGGGTTCCGCCCAGGACCTGATGGGTATGGCCGGAGCCTTGGGTGGCGGCATGCTGCCGACGGATCCGTCCACGATGCCTCTCCCGACCGGCAACATCGAGATCGCGTACACCGTGACCGACGACGTCGTCGTCCTGGGCAGTGGGCCGGCGTTCGTCAAGAGCGTCCTGGACGCTGGTGCCGGTTCGTCCCTCGCGGACGATGGCCGGTTCAAGGGCCTCGTCGACCGCGTCGGCGCGACCCACACCGGTGTGTCGTTCGTCGACATCGCGGCTATCCGCGGGCTCGTCGAGGGCCTGCTCTCGGAGGCCACCGCCGCCGAGCGCGCCGAGTACGAGGAGTCGGTCAAGCCGTTCCTCGTGCCGTTCGACGCCTTCGTGGCGGCGACCGTCACCGGCGACGACCTCGACGCCCAGCACGCGATCATCACCGTCAAGTAACCCGACCCAACCCCAGTGAGAGATGGCCGGGCGGCCCAACGCCCGGCCGCGATGGAGGAGAACCGCACGACATGGCAGTCCGCATCCGGTTGACGCGCGTCGGCGCGACCAAGCAGCCGACCTATCGAGTCGTCGTCGCCGACGCACGCAGCGCCCGCGACAGCCGCTCGATCGAGATCCTCGGCCACTACAACCCGCGCACCGAACCGATCGAGTTCGTCGTGGACAGCGACAAGGCCAAGGCGTGGCTCGCGAAGGGCGCTCAGCCGTCCGACACGGTCGCCCGCCTGTTCAAGCAGGCCGGCATCCTGCCCGCCGGCAAGTAGGAGCACGAAACGATGGCAGCCAAGGAACTGGTCGAGTACGTCGCCAAGTCGCTCGTCGACGATCCGGACGCGGTCACGGTCGAGGTCGTCGAGGAGGACGGCGCGACCGTCATCGAGCTCCACGTCGCCGAGGACGACATGGGCAAGGTCATCGGGCGCAACGGCAGCGTCGCCAAGGCGCTCCGCACGCTCCTGAAGGTCACCGCCGCTCGCGACGGCGAGGCCGTCCAGCTCGAGATCGTCTGAGCGAGACGCAGACCGTGGCTGAGGGCCACGCTCCGATCACCGAACGGCTCGTGGTCGCCCTGGTCCGGGGCGTCCACGGGCTGCACGGCGCTGTCCGGATGGAGACCCTGACGGACCGCCCGGAGGCGCGATTCGTGCCCGGTGCCGTGCTCTATCGGGAAGGGTCCGATGTGGCCCTGACGATCGCCTCGGCGGAGGCCGTCCAGGACGGTCCCGGCTGGCGGGTGCGCTTCCGCGAAGTCACCACCAGGGACGCCGCGGATGGCCTGCGCGACGCCTATCTCGAGACCGCCATCCGCCCCGATGCCGACCTGGCCCGCGGGGAGGTCTATTGGCACGAGGTCGTGGGCGTCACCGTTCGCGGCGTGGACGGCACGGACCTGGGCACGGTCCAGGACATCTATCGCGTCGCCGAGAACGAGGTCTACGTCGTGGGCGGGGGACCGTTCGGGACGTTCGACCTGCCCGCCGTGCGGGCCTTCATCCGGATCTTCGCGCCACGCCGCGGGGAGATCGTCATCGACGCCGACGCGCTCGACCTGCAGCCACCGAAGGTCCGCCCGACCGGCGACGATCGACCGAAGGCGCCACGACGGACATCGAGGAAGCGGCGCCCGGCAGCCGATGGCGCGGCCGCGGATGGCGCGGCCGCCGCCGAACCACCGCCCGAACCCGCATGACCCTGGAGATCGATGTCCTGACCCTGTTCCCGGCGATGATCGAGGGGCCGCTCAGCCTCAGCATCCCGGGCCGGATCCAGGAGCAGGGTCTCGCCACGATCCGCGTCCACGACCTGCGCGACTTCGGCCTGGGCCGCCACAAGTCCGTCGATGACACGCCGTACGGTGGTGGAGCCGGGATGGTCATGCGCGTCGAACCGCTCGTCGCCGCCATCGAATCCGTCCGCCAGCCCGACTCCCTGGTGATCCTCCTCGACCCGGGCGGCGAGGTCTTCCGCCATGGACGGGCCGTCGACCTCTCGACGCGCTCACACCTCGTCTTCGTCTGCCCCCGCTACGAGGGCGTCGACGAGCGCGTGCGCGCGTTCGTCGACCTCGAGGTCTCGATCGGCGACTACGTGCTGACCGGCGGCGAACTGCCGGCCCTGGTCGTCATCGATGCCGTCATCCGCCTCCTGCCGGGCGCCATCGACGACCTGTCGACGGCGGAGGAGTCGTTCAGCGCGGGCCTCCTCGAGTATCCGCAGTACACGCGCCCGCCATCGTTCCGCGACCTGGCCATCCCGCCGATCCTGATCTCGGGTGACCATGGGGCGGTCGCCCGGTGGCGCCACGAGCAGGCCGTGGAGCGAACCCGGATCGCCCGCCCAGACCTCCTCGCGGAAGGCGACGGCTGACGGTTCCGTTGCACTCCATGACGCTATCGGCCGAGGGAGGCCGACGGTCACCTCCTCCCCGGTCGGACATCGCACCCGACGACACCAGCGACAGCCGAACGGTCGTTGGCGTCGCCCGATGCAACTCCAGCGGCCGTGTCGGAGCGCTCGCGACCTCGTGCTATACTCCGGCGCCGGTCGCCCGTTTCGCGACCATCTCCGAACGCCACCCGCAGTTTCGGCTGCCATTGATGACCAAGGAACCGCCGCGTGAACGTGCTTGACGAGATCGTCCAGGATCAGCTCCGCACCGACCTTCCGGAGCTCGCCACGGGTGACACCGTGAAGGTCTCCGCCAAGGTCGTCGAGGGCAACCGCGAACGCATCCAGGTGTTCGAGGGGACCGTCATGCGCCTCCGTGGCGGTGGCATCACCCGAACGATCACCGTTCGTCGCATCGCGTCGGGCGTCGGCGTGGAGCGGACCTTCAAGGTCAACAGCCCGCGCATCGAGAAGATCGAGGTCCTGCGCCACGGCAAGGTCCGGCGCGCTCAGCTGTACTTCCTGCGCGACCGCGTGGGCAAGGCCGCGACCCTGCGCGAGCGACGCGGCTAGTCCCGTCGCGCAAGACGCGCCACCACACGACCCGACCCGACCCCGCCCCAACCGGCGGGGTCGTTCGATTCTCCAGTAGGCTTGCCGGCGATGGCCGTCATCGTCCCGACCCTCCGTTTCGAGCG
>JBPPMZ010000064.1:0-6006 GCA_051306295.1 Candidatus Limnocylindrales bacterium | reverse complement strand
TCCTGCTTTTCGAGATGGACGGCAGCGGCACGCCGATCGGCGTCGCCGCCGCGACCGGACGACCACGCGCCTTGCCGCGATTGCGACAGGCGCATACACGTGCCCTCCGGCTCCGGGCAGCGGACGGCCCCTGGATCGAAGCCTGGACGTCGCCGAACCGGCATCCCCATAGCCGGACCCTGCGGCTCCTCGGGATCCGGCACGTGGCCTACGCGCCGATCCAGTCGGGCGACGACCTGGTCGGAGTGCTGATGGTCGCCGGGTCGGCCGAGATCGGGGAGGAGGAACTGGCCGGGCTGCTGCCCGCGATCTCCGAGTTCGCGGGTCTCGCCGGGGCCCTGCTCGGGCCGGGCATGCCCGGCCGCCTCGGCTATCGGATGAAGCGCAACAACATCCTCAGCGTCATCGCGCAACAGGCCTTCCACCCCGTCTTCCAACCGATCGTCGAGCTCCGCAGCGGCGCCGTCCTCGGCTACGAAGCCCTGACCCGGTTCGACGACGGCGTCGACCCGGGCATCCGATTCGGGGATGCCGACGAAGTGGATCTCGGGCTGGAGCTGGAGATCGCGACGCTGAAGGCGACGCTTCTGGCGGCCAAGTCCCTGCCGCCCGACACGGTGTTGAGCGTCAACGTCTCGCCCGGGCTCGTCCTGTCCGGAGGTCCGTTGCGTTCCCTCTTGCGGCGGCATCCGGGCGAGGTCGTCTGCGAGATCACCGAGCACGAGGCGATCGCCGACTACCCGGCCTTCCGGGCCATGGTGGCGCGGTTGCCCGGCGTCCGGCTCGCGATCGACGACGTCGGCGCGGGCTTCGCCAGCTTCCGCCACATCCTCGAGCTGCGACCGGCGTTCGTGAAGCTCGACCGCGCGTTGGTGGCCGGCATCGATCGTGACCCGATCCGGCGCGAGCTCATCAGGGGCATGTACAACTTCATGCAGACCGCGGGCTGTCGCCTGATCGCGGAAGGCATCGAAACCGAAGCCGAGTTGGCCACGCTGCGGGATCTCGCAGTTCCGCTTGGCCAGGGG
Organism: Candidatus Limnocylindrales bacterium; assembly: GCA_051306295.1. Lineage (GTDB taxonomy): Bacteria > Chloroflexota > Limnocylindria > Limnocylindrales > CSP1-4 > SPCO01. Next base: position 4,978 of record JBPPMZ010000064.1, on the reverse strand, counting down.
TATCTCCTGGGCCGGCCGGCACCGGCGGCTGAACATGGCTGAAACCCGGGACGACACGCCGCTCAGCCCGGATGAGGCGACCCGGCGCGACCAGTTCCGCCACTTCCTCGACCTCGCCACCGTTGCGGGCGGGGGATTCGGAGCGGTGCTCGTCGTGGGTGGGGCTGTCAATGGCGATCTGCGGGTCATGGCAGCTGGCGCTATCGTCGGGGCGAACGTCATCTGGATCCAGGTATTCCCTCGGCGCACTCTGGCCCGTGGATCATTCGAGCCCGCCGTGGTACGCGTCGCCGTCGCGCTCGTCGCTACCATCATCAGCGTCACCATCCTCCTCCCATACACTGCGTTCGCGGCAGCCATGGCGCTCCTCATGCCCGTTGCGGCCGCCCTGCCGTATTTGGGCATGCGCGGTCTCCGGCGACTGCTGTTCGTTGTCTGGGCGGCGATGATCATGACCGCCACGGCGAGCTTTATCCCTGCCGACACCCGACTGCCGCCGGTCGTGACGGACTTGGTCCTCCTGTCGGGGCTCACCGTCGCCGCCGGCGTCGTCCTGTTCCTGCTCTATCAATCGAGCGAGCGACTGAAGGACTCGGGACGCGAGTTCCGGCGGCTCTTCCAGCTGTCATCCGATCTCGCCGAGACGACGGAACCAGCCGTTCTCGGTCAGCTGGTCGCCCGGCACCTCGCGGAAGCGACCGGTTTCGACGACTGCATCATTTGAGACGGATCCAGAGTCGCTCGCGGACCGGCCGATGCTGGGACGCGTCATCCACGATCGAGGGCGGATCGACATCAACGTTGCCGACGAGCGGGCCGACCCGATCGAACGGGCACGGCTGCGGGCGCTCGGTCGTGGGGTCATGCTGCTTCTGCCGCTCGTCGCCCAAGGCGCTCCGGTCGGCGTCGCCGAGCTGACCGCCAGCGGACACCGCAAGGTCGATGAACGTCGACTCGCGCTCGCCCGAACGCTGGCATTCGAGGCGGCCATGGCCATCGAGAACGGGCGGCTCTACCAGGAGCTCCGCCACCTGTCGCTCCACGACCCCCTTACCGGGCTCGCCAACCGAAGTCTGTTCCATGACCGGGTCGAGCATGCCCTCTCCCGGCTGGCGCGTCGGGAGGGAGCGAACGTCGCCGTCCTGTTCATCGACCTGGATCTGTTCAAGACAGTGAACGACACGCTTGGTCATGCGCGCGGTGACCGCCTGCTGGCCCTTGTGGCGGAGCAACTGCTCACGGTGGTCCGGCCGGCCGACACGGTCGCCCGTCTCGGCGGTGACGAGTTCGCGCTGCTGCTCGAGGACGTCGCCTCGGGCGATGAGGCACTCGCCGTTGGCGAACGGGTCGTCAGCGCCGTCGCCGCGCCGTTCGAGCTCGCCGGTCAGCCCGTCAGGACCTCGGTCTCCGTCGGGGTTACGTTCCGCTCAGCAACCGGCGCGACCGTCGAGGAACTCGTCCAGGAGGCGGACGCCGCGATGTACGAGGCGAAGCGGACCGGCAAGGGGCGCGCCGTGAGGTTCCAACCGGGCCTCCGCGGGCCCTCCGGGACCGGCGAGGCCGCCGAGAAGGACAGCGCCGATCCCCGCGAGTCGGTGACGCCGGAACCAGAGGGCCCGTCTTCCGTCGCGTGACCGGCGCAGGAGCGAACGCGAGGCACGGACGGACACCCCTGTCACCGGCGCCGTCCAAACCCCGACGTGCCGGGCGAGCCGGGTAGCGTGGACGATCCCCAGCAAGCCCTCAGGCCGGTTCGGTCGCGGCCTCCCGCTGGTCGGCTGCCTCCCTGGCCAGGACGCGATGCTCAAGCCCGGCACCCTCGATGTCCACGTTCGGCAGGATCCGGTCCAACCAGGAAGGCAGCCACCAGGCGCGCTCGCCGAGCAGAGCCATGACGGCTGGGACGATGGTCATCCGCACGACGAAGGCGTCGAACAGGACGGCAACCGCGAAGGCGAGGCCGATGGATCGCACCAGTGAATCCTCCGCGAGGATGAAGCCTCCAAAGACGCCCATCATGATGATCGCGGCCGCCGCCACGACTCGGGCCCCATGGCCAAACCCGACGACCACCGCCCGGGCGGCCCGGAGGCCGTGGACATGTTCCTCGCGCATGCGCATGACCAGAAAGACCTGGTAGTCCATGGCCAACCCGAAGATGACGCCGATCAGGAAGATGGGCAGCACGCTGACGATCGGTGCTGGTGTCGCGCCGAAGACGTCTGCGAACCAGCCCCACTGGAACACGGCCACCACGACGCCGAAGGTCGCCGCGATCGTGAGCACAAAACCGAGGGCGGCGGTGAGTGGAACCAGGATCGATCGGAAGGCAAGCATGAGCAGGAGGAAGGCCAAGCCAACCACCAGGGCCAGGTAGGGCAACAACGCGTCGCTCAGCTTGCGCGAGACGTCGATGGCGATCGCCGTCAGCCCGGTCACGGCCACCTCGGCCCCGGTCGCGGCCTCGAGGTCGGTGGCGGTGCCGCGAATCTCGGCGACCAGTCGCGCCGTCGCCTCGGAGCTCGGGTCACCCGACGGGATGACGGTCAGGAGCGCTGTGTCGCCAGCCGCGTTGAGGCGAGCGGGGGCGACGAGGAGCACGCCCTCGAGCGCCGCGATGCGACCGGCGACCGTCTCGGCCGCGACCGACGCGGCGGGATCGGCGTTGCCTGTCGCGTCCACGATGATCGTCAGCGGGCCATTGAACCCTGGGCCGAACTTCTGTGAGATCAGGTCGTAGGCCTTGCGCTGGGTCGTTTCCGTGTCGGCGGTGCCATCGTCGGGCAGGCCCAGGCGGAGATCCAGTGCGGGGACGGCAACGAGGAGCAGGATCGCTGTGGCACCGATCAGCACAGGGACTGGACGGCGCGTCACGGCCGCTGCCCACCGCAGCCAGCCGCGTTCGTGCTGGACCTCGAGCTCGAGTTCGAGACGACGATCGAAACGACGACTCATGACGCGCGGGCCCGCGAAGCCCAGCAGGGCCGGCATCAGGGTCAGGGCGATCACCACGGCCATGGCGACGGTCAACGCCGCGCCCAATCCCATCTGCGTGAGGATGGGGATGCCGACGACGGCGAGGGAGCTGAGGGCGATGACGACGGTCAGGCCCGCGAAGACGACGGCTGAACCCGCCGTGCCGACCGCACGGCCGGCTGCCTCGTCGGGCGCGAGGTCGACATGGTCCGTGAGCTCCCCTCGATAGCGCGAGACGATGAACAGGGCATAGTCGATGGACACCGCGAGGCCGATCATGAGCGCGAGGATGAAAGCCAACGAGCTGAGCTCGAGGAACCCGGTCGCCGCGACGATCAGGCCCACGCTGGTGCCGATGCCGACGACGGCCGTCAGGAGCGGCAGTCCGGCGGCGACAAGCGACCCGAGCGTGATGACGAGCACGAACGCCGCGATGGCCAAACCGATGATCTCGGTGACGCCCTGCTGGGGGATCTGCTGGAAGGCATCGCCGCCCATCTCCACGGTGAGGCCGGTCGCACGCCCGGCCTGGGCCGCGTCATCGAGGGCCTTACGGTCCGCGTCGGTGACGTCGATGAGGGTCACGGCATAGACGACCTGCGCCAGGGCGGCAGAGCCGTCGGGATTGACGCCACCGGTCGTGTACGGGTCCGTCACGAACGCGACCTTGGGCGACGCCTGGATCCCGGCGAGCACGTCCGCCACCGTCGCCCGATTGGCAGCCTCGTCAAGGGATCCGCCTTCGGGCGCTGCGAAGACCACGCGGGCCGTGGCGCCGTCCGCCGCCAGCTCGGGGAATCGCTCGCGCAGCGTGTCGATGCCCTGCTGCGCCTCCGTCCCCGGGATCGAGAATGCGCTCGATGTGGGCCCGGAGAGCGTCACCGCAGCGAGGCCGGAGCTCACGAGCAGCACGATCCAGATCCCGAGTACGAGGCGGCGATGGATGAATGCGGCGCGGCCGAGGCGATAGAGGTAGATGGCCATTCGAGACTCCGACGTGAGGTCCACGGACATGGCGTGCCAGTGGAGGGTGGCGGGTGGATGTGATCGTTGCGAGGGCGAGCGGAATTGCGGTGCACCCGCCGTCAGCGACTCGAGAAGCCCTCGAGCATCGTCGTTGATGACGGTGAACCGATGACGGCGGCCAGGGCCGCCGGGACCGGGTTGACGGAATCCCAGCCGACCGGCTTTCGGACGACGATGTCGTCAGGCCCGACGGACGACGCTCGGGACCCGTCGGCCGGGTCGGCCGTCCACTCGAGGACGACCGCGCCCGACGTGAGGCCGGCACCGAAGGCGACGATCACGATCCGATCGCCGATGTGGACCCGGCCGGCGTCGACGGCCTCGGCGAGGGCGATCGGCACGGACGCCGCGGACGTGTTGCCGTAGTGGTCGAGGTTGACGAACATGCGCTCCATCGGCAGGCCCAGGCTCTTGGCCACGGCCTCGATGATCCGGATGTTGGCCTGGTGCGGGATGAAGAGGTCGATGTCGGCGGGCTCGAGACCGGCCTTCGCCATCGCCGCGAGCGCCGTGGAGGCAATCGTGCGGGTCGCATACCGGTAGGTCTCGCGGCCCTGCATCCGGATGTAGTGCTCGCCGCGGGCGACCGTTTCGGCCGAAGGCGGGCTCGTGGAGCCGCCCGACGGCAGCCAGATGTTGTAGGCCCCGGCGGGCTCCGTCGTCAGCTCGACGCTCAACGTCCCGCCCGGTGCGTCCGCCGCGGAGAGAACCACCGCTCCCGCTCCGTCGCCGAACAGGATGCACGTGTCCCGGTCGGTGTAGTCCAGGAACCGCGTGAGGGTCTCAGCGCCGATGACGAGGACGTGCTTCGCCATCCCGCTCGCGATGTAGGCCTGGGCGGTCGCGTACCCGTAGACGAAGCCGCTGCACGCGGCCATCACGTCCATCGCCGCCGCCCGAGCGTTGCCGATCGCCTCTTTCACCAGCGCTGCCGTCGACGGCATCCAGTAGTCCGGGGTCAGCGTGGCGACGAGGA
>JBPPMZ010000063.1:0-25600 GCA_051306295.1 Candidatus Limnocylindrales bacterium | reverse complement strand
GTACTCGTTCGCGCTTCCTGATCCCCTCCGCGACCTGCCGGCCCCGGCCATGCCGGCGCTTGCGGCGCCGATGCGTGAGGTCGTCGCCGGGTCCGTGATCGATCCGCCGACGAACAACATCCCGGACTATTGTCCGGGCGCGACCGGACCGAAGGCGCCATCGGAGTCGACACCCAGGTTGTGTCGGATCGGCCAGGGCGGGTCGTCGGAGAGCGGGCGGCAATGGATCCTCAGTCCTGGACTCTATCCCGGAGGACTGGAGCTGACGAACGATGTCACGGCATACCTGCTCCCGGGCATCTACTGGATCGGTGGTGGCGGCTTCAAGACGGCGGGTGACGCCAGTGTCATCTCCGTCAACAGCGAGACGGATCGGGCCAGGGCAGTCTGCACGCTCGGTGCGACGCCGCCTTGTCTCGGAGGCGGAGGGATCCTGCTCTACAACAGCAAGCTCCCCAACGCCGTGGCGGGCCCGATCGAGATCGGCGGCGGCGGGGCCACGCTCAGCCTGCAGCCGTACGACTATCCGTTCGGCAGTACGACCATCGACCTGGTCATCTTCCAGGACCGAACCGTCAGCCTGACCGGCGACGATGTGACGCTGAACGGTTCGACCGCCCAGGCGGCGGAGATCCGCGGGATCATCTACGTCCCCGGAGGCGACGTCAAGGTGAATGGATCGGACAGCGTGTTCTCGCTGGATCAGATCATCGCCGACACCTTCATGATCAACGGCTCGGGCGGCACGGTGAACGTCCTCCGCGAGACAGGTGTCGATGCGGAGATCAGTGCGGTCGGTCTGGTCGACTGAGCCGGGTGTCCCCTCCGTTCGTCGAGTAGGCTTGGCGGCGTGATCGTCGTCGTCGGGGCTGTGAGCGCGCGTGGGGTCGGAGCGGACGTGGCGCCCGGCGGGCTGGCGGCCGGGATCGCGTTGACGGCCGCCGCGGCCGGGGCTCGCGTGGAGATCGTGGCGCGGATCGGCGACGACCCGGCGGGCGATGCGGTCCTGCTGGCGTTCACGACGGCCGGCGTCGGGCACGTGGCGACCCTTCGCGACCCGGCTCGCGCGACGCCGATCGAGCTCGATGACGACGAGACGATGGACCCCGACCCGGAGGACGAAGCGACGGAGGTCCGGGATCCCGCTCCAGCCCCGACGCTGGACGCGGCCGATGTCGGCCTGGCCCTGCGGTACCTGTCTGACTACGGGGTCGTCGTCGCCGTCCATCCGGCGGATGCCGGGGTCCTCGCCGAGGTGATCGCGGCTGCGGGCTACGCATCGGCCCACCTGGTCGTCGTGACGGATCCGGACGTCGCCGACACCGAATCACCGCCGGCGGACGCCCTGGTCATCGCGGCCGCGGCCGGTGCGACCGGCGTCGCTGATCTGCTCGGTCGGTACGCGGCGGCCGTCGACGCCGGGGAGGACCCGGCCACGGCATTTGCGTCGGTCTCGGCCGCCGCGAGTTTGGGGCAGGGCTGAGGGCTCGACTACGCCGATTCCTGGCATGTAGCAGCGTGCCTTCTGCTATCAGCACCGGGATGGGTGCGGATGTACGGATTCTCAGCATCTAGCGGGCACAGCTCTGGTATCGACCCAGCGAGGCGCCGATCGCGGTCGAAGTGCGCGTTAGTAGAGCCGTGACTGCTGGATGCCCGAAATGGGGCGGCGGCGAGGCCTACAGCCCCAGCGAGTCGCTCGGCGGCTCGGCGGCCCCGGACCCGCTCGGTGGCTCGATCAACGGTTCGACAAGTTCCGGGCCGTCACGTCTGACGTCGTTCACGTCGCGGTTGACCGCGTAGATGCGGAGCGCGATGGCGTCGGTCGGCTGGAGCAGGCCGATGAGCTCGCCGGGGTCCGCTGGCGTCGGGTCCAGCCAGCGCTCCCAGGCCGCTTCGTCGGGCAGGATGACCGGCATCCGATCGTGGAGGTCGGCCATGGCCTCGTTCGGCGCCGTCGTGATGATCGTGAACGTGCGCCGGATGAGCGGCGCCTCCGGATCGCTCGTTGGGTCGCGCCAGCCGGCCCACAGCCCGGCCAGCGCCAGCGGGCGACCGTCCTCACGCGTGATGTTGAACGGCTGGCGGAGCTTGCCCTCGCGCTTCCACTCGTAGAACGAGTCCACCGGAACCACACAGCGCCGCCGCTTGAACGCGTCGCGGAACGCTGGGCTGGTGGACAGGGTCTCCGCTCGGGCATTGAACATCCGTGAGCCCGCCTTGAGGTCCGTCGCCCAGTGCGGGACGAGGCCCCAGCGGTAGGCCGTCAGCGCTCGGCGCTCCTCGCGCTGGACGACGACGAGCGCGTCATCAGTCGGAGCGACGTTGTAGTGGGCACCCGGATCGTCGACGAGCGGCTCCGCGGCGAAGATGTCCGCGAGCTCCGACGCGGGGCGCTGCTGGCTGAACCGACCGCACATGCCTCGAAGTCTAGTATCGTCGCGCCGATGGACGACGCCCCGCCTCCGGCCGCTCCGCGCGGTCCGGACCCGTCACGTACCGGGCGCCTTACGCGCGACGCCGCTCTCGCCCTCCTGACCGACGCCAACGCGGCCCTGTCCGCGGGGGAATTCCGCGAGGCCGCGATGCGCTACGGGCGGGTCGTCGGGTTCGACGACCCCGAGGTGACCGTCGCCGCGCTGGTCGGTCTGGGCGAGGCGCGCTATCGACTCGATGACGACGAGGCGGCGCTCCAATCCTGGGAAGCCGCGACCCAACTCGGCGAAACCCAGGCCACGTACGCCGCCTGGCGGAACGTGGCCGCCGCCCGGGTCCGCTCGCGCGACCTGAAAGGCGCGATCGACGCCTACCGGCAGGCCGATCGACGCGCCCCCGCCCAGGACAAGGCGGAGATCGCCACGCGCCTGGGCTGGCTGACCAAGGAGACAGGCGACCAGCGTGCCTCGAGCCGTTACTTCGCCAAGGGCCGCGGGGCCGGACCGCTCGTCTCGGCCTCGATGGCCATCCTCGCGGCGACGGTCATCGTGTCGCTGTCTGCCACCCTGTCCGAAGAGGGACGCTTCCTCTACGACGTCTTCCAGCTCGACAAACAGGCCGTGGCCGCCGGCGAGATCTGGCGCCTGTGGACGGTGACCCTCCTCCACGGCAGCCTGCTCCACCTGTTCTTCAACATGTACGCCCTGTACCTGGCCGGCCCGGTGGTGGAGCGCTGGTACGGATCCGTCCGGTTCGTGCTGTTCTACCTGGCCTGCGCGGCCGCCGGCTCCGTCGCGAGCTTCGTGTTCGGCGGGGATGTGCCATCGGTCGGCGCCTCGGGCGCGATCTTCGGGTTGTTCGGCCTGCTGCTGGTTGCCGGTCGGTTGCACAAGCCGGTCGATCGCCAGAGTCGAGCGCTGGTCAGTCAGCTCGGGATGCTCATCCTCATCAACATCGCCTTCGGCTTCGCACTCCCCGGCATCGACAACGCCGCGCACCTTGGCGGGCTCGCCGCGGGAGCGCTCATCGGTGCGCTCGTGCCGCCACACCTGGTCCAGACGCTCACCTCACTCTGGCAGCGCCCCGGGGAGGCCGGCACGGCCCATGTGGCCCGGGTGCCGATCTTGGCCCTGCTCCTGGCGTTGGGGGCCGTGGCGGTCGTCGTGGTCATCGGGCTCGTCATCGGGACGGACGCCCGGACGGCGTAGGACTCGCGGCCAGCCCGGCGGTCAGATCTCGCCGAAGACGACCTGCGGTCCGGGCTCACCCTGGGCGCCACCCTCGGGTTCCAGGGTGACCATCGCCGCCGCACTGGCGCCCAGGTCGACCCCGAACGGCGCGACGAACGCGCCCTGCCCATCGAAGTGGAACGTCCCGAGCGCATGGACACCGGTGTCGTCGGCGACCCACAGCTGGTAGACCTGCCCGGCCGGCGTGGCCGGCAGATCCATGGCCATCAGGTAGGCGTCGGTGGAGCCCGGCCGATAGACGACGACCGCAGAGGCGACCGGGGCCACGGGCTCCGCGTGCAGGCTGGCCGTCCGATGCGACGGATCGGCGACCAGCGCGATGGCGGCCTCGCGGGCGGCCACCTTGACCTGGGCCTCGGCCGCGGCCGCGTTGGCCGCCGCGACCTGGTCACTCAGGCGGACGGTCTGGGCGCCCCGGCCGACCGCCACGATCCCCATCACCGCGGCGAGGCCGAGTGAACCCCACAGCGCGGCGCGCGGCTGGCGGGGCGCGGCGGGCACGGCCGCGGCTGCGGGCACGGGGGAGGGGAGATCTCGAAGCGGTGTTGCCGGCCCTCGGAGCGCGGCGAGCACGTCGCCCCGCAACGTGGTCGGCGGCACGAGCGTCGGGGCGACGAGCGCCAGGTCCGCCACGACATCGCCGAGGTCTGCGGCGAGCACCTGGCAGGAGGAGCACCCAGAGAGGTGTCGGTCGTAATCGGCACGTTCCGTGGCGTCCAGGTCGTCCAGCGCGGCGCCGGCCGCCAGGAGCCGGATCGGGCCGTGGTCCAAGTCGGCGATCATGTGATCCGCGCCGCGTCGGCGACGTCCTCGTCCTCGGAGACCGAATCGCCGAGTGCGTCGCGCAACTTCAGCAGGGCCGTCCGGATCCTGGTCTTCGCGGTGCCCAGCGGGATGCCCAGTCGTTCGGCGACCTCGACGTGGGTCAGGCCGGAGAAGAACGCGAGCTCCAGGGCCGTCCGCTGGATCTCGTTGAGCTGGGCGATGGCCTCGCGGACGCGCTCGCGGCGCACGTTGGTCCAGGCCTCATGCGCGACATCGTCCGGGGCGACCTCGAGCTCCATGTCCGACTCCGCGGCCGCCCGCTTGCGATGGTTCTGCTCGCGGCGGACCAGATCGATCGCCTTGTGGCGGGCCAGGCTGAACAGCCACGGCCCGAGCGCGCCCCGCGTCGGGTCGAAGCGCGACGCCTGGTTCCAGACGGCGACGAAGACCTCCTGGACGACCTCCTGGGCGAAGCGCTCGGCCCCGGTGACCTGGTAGGCCAGCGAGTAGAGGGGTCCGCTGTACCGCGCGTACAGGGCCTCGACCGCCCGCTCATCACGCTCGACGATGCGCGCCAGGAGGGCGGCGTCTTCCGCCTTGCGGGCCTCGCGGTCGATCTGGCTGGGCTCGGGCAACTGCCTCTCCATCTGGCCGCCGGGGGCGGTAGATGCGCCGGATCGGGCGCGCCGGGAATCATACCCGGCGCTCCGAGGGAGGCTGAGCGGGGCATGAAGCGGTGGCGCGGCGAGCAGGTCCATGCCCCTCGTTCGGTGCCCGGGTCGCCGCGGATGGGCCGTGCGGTAGCATCGGCGGCTGATGTTCGCCACGTTGCTTGGTCCGCTGCCGCGGCCGCCGCTCCCCGATGACGCCACCTCGGAAGCACTGCTGGAGGCCGCCCTGGCGCTCCAGGTGGAGCACGGCCTGGAGCCGTTGACCGCCGCGGGCTTTGGCCCCGACCCGCAGGATCCGTTGGCGACGTGGCAGGCCGCGACCGCGTTGGGGCCCGATCTGTTGGTCAAGGCGGTCGTGGTCGGGCCGCTTTCCTCCGGGGTCGACGCCGCGGTCGCCAGGGCTCAGATCCTCGCGCTGGCCGAAGCCGGCTGCCAGTGGATCGAGATCCACGAACCCGCCGCCACCTCCATCGACGATGACGCCGGCCGGGCATGGTTCGCGGAGGCGCATCTGGCGTTGACGGCCGGTCTCGATGGCGTGCACCTGTCGCTGGCGATCATCGGCGGGTCGGCGGAGGCGCTCGGCATCGATGCGGCGCTCGCTGGCGCCTACTCCAGCCTGGCGGTGGACCTCATCGACGGCCCGGACAACTGGCGACTCGTCGCGGCGGCACCATCGACCTTGGGCGTCATCGCCGGGGCGATGGCCACACGCGCCGGTAGCGACGACGGCCCGGAGCTGCTCCTGTGGGCGGCGGGCTATGCGGCGTCGACGGCGGGCCGTGGCGGCGATCGCGTCGGACTCGCGACCGCTGGCTCCCTGGCGCACCTCACGTGGGACGTCGCCGCGCACAAGGTCGAGCGGCTGGGCGTGGCCGCTCGTCTGGCCCAGGCTGACCCGGACGACGTAAGGGCCGCCGTTGACCCCCGCGCGCTCGACAGTCGATCGGCGGCGCTTGGTCGCTACACGAAGCCGCCGCCGCGTCGACGGCGCACTACCATCGACCGATGACGAACAGCTTCTGGCACGGCTTTGCCGACATGCATGTGATCAAGGACGGCGAGGTGGTCATCCGCTCGGCCGAGGGCGTCTGGCTCGAGACGGTCGATGGGCGTCGATTGCTCGATGCGACGGCGGCGCTCTGGTACTGCGCCGTCGGCTATGGGCGGCGTTCGATCGCCGACGCGGTCGCGGAACAACTGATGTCAGTCGCGGCGTACTCGTCGTTCGGCGCGTATACGACGGAAGCGACGGTGGCCCTGGCGGACCGCCTGGCCGCGCTCTCGCCGATCCCCGACGCGAAGGTGTTCCTGGGCTCCGGCGGGTCCGACGCCGTGGACACGGCGGGCAAGTTGGTCCGTCGCTACTGGGACGTGCTCGGCCGACCGGAGAAGCGGGTCATCGTGTCGCGCGAGCACGGCTACCACGGGATGCACGCGTGGGGCACATCGCTCGCCGGGATCCCGGGTAACAAGGCCGGCTACAACGGCGCGATCATCGATGAAGTCGTCCACGTCGGCATCGACGACACCGAATCGCTGGGTGCCCTGTTCGAGCAGCGCGGTGCCGAGATCGCCGCCTTCATCGGCGAGCCCGTGGTCGGGGCGGGCGGGGTCTACCCGCCGCAGCCCTCGTACTGGGCCGAAGTCCAGCGCCTGTGTCGCGAACACGATGTCCTGCTCATCGCCGATGAGGTCATCACGGGCTTCGGGCGGACCGGGGTGTTGTGGGGTTCGCAGCGCTACGACATCCAGCCCGACCTGATCCTGTTCGCCAAGGTCGTGACGTCGGGGTACCTGCCGTTGGGTGGGGTGCTCGTCGGGCCGCGGGTGAGCGCGCCGTTCTGGGAGGGATCCGCGGCCGGGCCTTCGTTCCTGCACGGGTACACCTACTCCGGGCACGCGGCGGCGTGTGCGGCGGCGATGGCCAACCTGGACATCATCGAGGGGGAGGGACTGGTGGCCCGGGTCGCGTCCATGGAGGCCGGTTTCGAGTCGGCCGTGCGGCGGCTTGAGGGCACCCCGCTCGTCGGCGAGGTGCGGACCGTGGGGCTGACTGCGGCCGTGGCCGTGGCAGCGGATCGGCTGGCCTCGGACCCATCGTTGCCCGCGAAGGTCGTCGGCGCGGCGTTGCGCCATGGGGTCGCCACGCGCGTGATCCGCGGCCACGCGATCCAGATCTCCCCGGCCTTCACCATCACCGATGGCGAGATCGACACCCTGGTCGACGGCCTGGGCGCCGCCTTCGAGGACGTGGCTGGCGCGACCGGCTGAAAGGGCGGCCGGCGCGCCGTTCGGCCGGCGCCCACCCGGCGCCGATGCTGACTTGAAGCGCACTCCTGACATTGCGCAGCGTGGGCGACCTGGACTTCCTGCACGGATCGCCGGAACTCGACCCACACCACGAGGCGTTCGTGGCCGCGGTGCGCCTGAAGTCAGTACCCCGCCCGGCCTGTAGTCCCCGATACCGACAAACGTCGCTGGGGAGAACGTTAGGCGGGCTCATGGGGCACTCCCGCGGCTACGCCACACGGAATCGGTCCCATCTCGTGCGTGGGGTCGGGATCTTGTGCCCGGGATCGGGGCACTCGCCGCCCGCGATGCCGCCCAACGTTCTGTGGGGCGACGTATGGCGGAGATCGGCGGGCACTCGGCGGCGACCCGGCCGCGGGTCGGCCCCGCCCGCCTCGTCCCGTATCCCGCACCGCAACCTGGGAGACTTGATTCCGACACCCAGCGGTGCCACCATCAGCCGACCCTCCCGCCGCCCGAAGCCCGCAGGTCACGCGAGCCCCGCGACGACGAGGCCCGAGTGCTCCAGAGGACGCAGCGATCCGTCACTCGTGCGACCGCCACGGAGGCGACCGCGCGCCAGGCAAGTCGTCGAAGGAGGTCCGGCCGGTGGGCGAACTCATCTCCATGACGGTCAACGGGGCACCACGGGAGCTGGACGTCGAGCCGAGACGGCTCCTGGTCCAGGCCCTGCGCGAGGACCTCGACCTGACCGGCACCCACGTCGGGTGCGACACCAGCCAGTGCGGCGCGTGCACGGTCCACGTGGATGGCCAGGCCGTCAAGAGCTGCACGATGCTCGCCGTCCAGGCAGCCGGCTCCACCGTCGTGACCATCGAGGGCATGGCCGCCCCCGGCGACGGCGGCGCGCTCCATCCGCTCCAGACCGCGTTCTGGGAGAAGCACGGCCTGCAGTGCGGGTTCTGCACCCCCGGCATGATCATGACCGCGGCGGACCTCCTGGCCCGCAACCCGGACCCCACGGATGACGAGATCCGCCATGCCCTGCACGGCAACATCTGCCGCTGCACGGGTTACCAGAACATCGTCGCGGCCGTGAGGGCTGCGGCCGTCGCGATGCGCGCGTAGGCCGAGGAGACCACCATGACCGACGTGCTCGACGCCCCCAGCTCCCCGCTCGGCAAGCCGATCAAGCGAACCGAGGATCCGCGCTTCATCACCGGCGGCGGCCGCTATGTGGACGACATCAAGCTCCAGTCGATGGCCCACATGGCCATCCTGCGCAGCCCGTACGCCCACGCCAACATCCGCTCGATCGACACCAGCGCCGCCAAGGCGATGCCCGGCGTGATCGCGGTCTACGTCGGCGCGGACATCCCGTACAACCCGATGCCCCTGGCCTGGCCGGCTGGCGGCAGCGCCGGCATCCAGAACAACGTCAACACCCCCCGGACGCTCGCCACGGACAGCGTCAAATGGACCGGCGAGGGCGTGGCCGCGGTCGTCGCTGAGACCGAGGACCAGGCCGTCGACGCGCTCGATGCCATCCAGGTGGACTGGGAGCCGCTGCCCGCCGTCGTCGACGCCGAGAAGGCCCTGGCCGACGGTGCCCCGCAGCTCCACGAGAACGCCCCGAATAACCGCGTCTTCGACTGGAGCGTCGGCGACAAGGCCGGCACCGACGCCGCCGTCGATGGGGCCGAGGTCGTGGTCCGCCAGCGGATCGTCAACCAGCGCCTCATCCCGAACCCGATGGAGGTCCGGGGCAACATCGGCTGGTACAACCCGGGCACGGACGAGTACACGATCTGGATGTCGAGCCAGACGCCGCACATCATGCGTCTCCTCAACGCAGCCTTTGTCATGGGTATCCCGGAGCACAAGCTTCGGTGCATCAGCCCGGACGTCGGCGGCGCGTTCGGAAGCAAGATCTTCTGCTACCCCGACTACGCCCTCGTCCTGTTCGCCAGCAAGAACCTCGGCGGCCGCCCCGTGAAGTGGATCGAGACCCGGCGCGAGAGCTACGGCAGCACGATCCACGGCCGCGACCACATCACCTATCTCGAGATCGCCGGCAAGCGCGACGGCGAGGTGACCGGCCTGCGGGTCAAGACGATCGCCAACCTGGGCGGCCGCCTCTCCACCATCGGGCCAGGTATCCCGACCACCCTCTACGCCCGCGTCCTCAGCGGCTGCTACAAGATCCCGAACGTCTACGCCGAGGTGACCGGCGTGTACACGAACACGACGTTCGTGGATGCCTACCGCGGAGCCGGCCGGCCGGAGGCGACCTACGTCATCGAGCGGGCCATGGACCTGTTCGCGGCGGAGATCGGCATGGACCGCGCCGAGGTCCGGCGCCGGAACTTCATCCAGCCCGACCAGTTCCCCTACGAGAATCCGTCCGGCCTGGGCACCGCGAGCGGCGGGGCCAAGATCTACATCGACTCCGGCAACTACGAGCCGGCCATGGACAAGGCCCTCGCGACCGTCGGCTACGCCGACCTCGCCGCCAAGAAGGCCGAGGCCAAGTCCCGCGGCAAGCTCCTGGGCCTGGGCCTCAGCACGTACATCGAAGTCTGCGGCGTGGCGCCGTCCAAGTGGATCGGGGCCGTCGGCGAGGGTTGGGGCGCCGCGATGTGGGAATCGTCCAACATCAAGGTCCACCTGACCGGCAAGGTCGTGGTGACGATGGGCACCCAGCCCCAGGGCCAGGGCCACGAGACCACGTACGCGCAGGTCATGGCCGACGCCCTGGGCATCCCGATGGAGGACGTCATCGTCCAGCACTCGGACACGCAGGGCACGCCGTTCGGCTACGGCTCGTATGGGTCGCGGACGAGCTCGGTCGGCATGACGGCCGCGATCAAGGCCGCCGACAAGATCAAGGACAAGGCCCGGCGCTACGCCGCGCACATGCTCGAAGCTTCGCCGTCCGATATCGAGATCGACGGCGCCGAATACCGGGTCAAGGGTTCGCCCGATCGCAAGAAGACGTTCCAGGAGATCGCCTTCGCGCTCGACCTCGCGTTCGATGCCCCCGAGGGCATGGAGCCATACCTCGACGAGACGGCCTACTACGACACCCCCAACTGCACCTGGCCGTTCGGCACGCACATCGCGGTCGTCGAGATCGACGAGGAGACCGGGCACGTCGACCTGGTCCGCTACGTCGCGGTCGATGACGTCGGCAACAAGATCAACCCGATGATCGTCGATGGCCAGCTCCACGGCGGCATCGCCCAGGGCGTCGGCCAGGCGCTCTGGGAGGGCGCGATCTACAGCGACGACGGCCAGCTCCTGACGGGCTCGATGCTCGACTACGCGATGCCCAAGGCGTCGTTCTTCCCCAACCTCGAGCTCGACGAGACGGTCACGCCGTCGCCGGTCAATCCGCTCGGCGTCAAGGGTGTCGGCGAGGCCGGCGCGATCGCCTCGACCGCTGCCGTCTCGAACGCCGTGGTCGATGCCCTCGGAGGTCTCGGCATCCGGCACCTCGACATGCCCTATACGTCACAGAAGGTCTGGTCGGCGATCCAGTCGGCGAAGGGAGGCCAGGCATGAACATGGCGGCATTCAGCTACCGGCAGGCCACCTCCGTCGACGATGCCATCGCGGCCCTCGCCGGGGGAGAGGCCAAGGTCATCGCCGGCGGGATGAGCCTCCTGCCACTCATGAAGCTGCGCCTGGCCAGCCCATCGGCGCTGGTCGACATCGGCCGACTGTCGGAGCTCAAGGGCATCCGCCCGACGGCCGACGGCGGGCTGGAGCTCGGCGCGCTCGCGACCTACGCGGACATCCTCGCCTCCACGACGCTGCCGATCGCCATCGAGTGCATCACGGGTATCGGCGATGTCCAGGTCCGCAACCGCGGAACGGTCGGGGGGTCGATCAGCCACGCCGACCCTGCCTCCGATCTTCCCGCGCTGGGGCTCGCGCTCGACTACTCGGCGGTGCTGCGGTCGTCGCGGGGTGAGCGGACCGTCCCGCTCGACGGGTTCTTCACGGGCGCCTTCCAGACCGGGATCGCCCCCGACGAGCTGCTCGTCAAGCTGGTCCGAGGACCGTTGCCGAGCGGGGTCGGCGGCTCGTACCAGAAGATGGAGCACCCGGCGTCGGGCTACTCCATCGTTGGCGTGGCCGCGGTCGTCGCGTCGAGCGGTGGGAGCGTCACGCATGCGAGAGTCGCCCTGACCGGCGTGGGCGAGGTCGCCTACCGGGCCAAGGGTGTCGAGGCCGCGCTCCTGGGAAGTGACGATTCACCGGCCGCGGTGGCCGCTGCGGCGGCACACGCCACGGACGGCCAGACGGTCAACGGCGACATCCACGCCAACCGCGACTATCGAGCCCGGATGGCGCAGGTCTATACCCGTCGCGCGATCGAGGCGGCGCTCGGCCGCTAGGGGTGCGCGTCGAACGAGTCACGCCCGGCCGCCGCGTGCCCGTGCGCCTGGTGGGCGCGATCCTGGCTCGTGACCTGACGGTCGGCAGGGCTCGCTGGTCGAAGGGCCGGCGGCTCTCGGCCGATGACCTCGCCGCCATCGGGGCGGGGGAGCCGGGCGAGCCCGTCTCGGTCATCGTCGCCGAGCCTGGGGAGCTACACGAGGACGACGCCGCGGTCCGCCTGGCCGCGGCCGTCGCCGGCCCCAACCTTGTGACCCGCGGCCCGAACCAGAGTCGCCTGGACCTCATCGCCGCCACGGCGGGCGTCGTGCACATCGAGATCGCCGCGCTGGAGCGCCTCAATCGGATCGACCCATTGGAGGTGTTCACCATCTTCGACGGGCAGATCGTCGAGGCCGGCGACCTCGTCGCCAGCGTCAAGGTCGCTCCGCACGTCGTCGATGCGGCGATCGTCGAGGCGGGCCGGCGGATCGCGGGCTTCGGCTCGCAGCCGATCGTGTGGGTCGCCCCGTTCCTGGCTCGACGGGTGGGCGTCGTGGTCAAGGAGTCGGTCCGGGCCACGGCCCGCGAGCGCTTCGAGGCGAGCGTGCGTTCCAAGGTGACCGGCCTCGGCTCGACGATCATCGACATCGTGTACGTCGAGGATGAGCCGGAGGCCGTGGAGGCGGCCCTCGCTCGATTCGTCCGCGGGGCGGACCTGGCGGAGGTCATCCTGACCGCTGGGTCCGCAAGCACGGACCCGCTCGATGCCTTCTATGTGGCGGTGGAGGCGCTGGGTGGCCGGGTCGTACGCCGCGGCGTACCGTCGCACCCGGGCTCCATGCTCTGGCTCGCGAGGGTAGGGAAGACCGCAATCCTGGGCCTGCCGACGTGTGGCGCGTACTCCAAGGCGACCGCCGCGGACCTGCTTCTGCCGCGCCTGCTCTCCGGGGAGCCCGCCTCGGAGCGGACCGTGGCGCGGATGGGCCATGGCGGGATCCTCACCCGCTCGCAACGCTTCCGCTTCCCACCGTACGCCCGCGAACTGGACGCCCCCGACGGCTAGGCGCGGAGCAGGGTGAGCACCGCGAGGACGCGCCGATGTTGGTCCGGCGACTCCTCCAGCCCAAGCTTGCTGAAGATGGACGACATGTGGGCTTCCACCGTTCGGTCGGCGACCGTGAGTCGTGCGGCGATCGCCCGATTTGACAGACCCTCGGCTACCAGGGCAAGGACCTCACGCTCCCGCGCTGTAAGATCGGCCAGAGGATCGTGGCGACGCTTGCGGCCCAGCAGGCGGGCGACGATCGTCGGATCCACGACCGTCTCGCCGTCCACGACCCGGCGCAACGCATCGACCATCACCGCGCCGTCCAGGACACGCTCCTTCAGTAGGTAGCCGACGCCCTCGGGATGCTCCTGGACGAGGCGCAGGGCCCAGGTTGGCTCCACGTACTGGGACAGGACAAGCACACCGACGGCCGGGAAGGCGTCACGGATCCGCCCTGCGGCGACGATGCCCTCGTCCGTGTGCGTCGGCGGCATGCGGATGTCGAGGACGACGGCCTCAGGCCGATGGTGCGCCACCAGGGCGATGATGCCGTCGGCAACCGTCGCCTGGGCGACGACCTCGACCCCGGCGTCGCCGAGGAGACGGGTGATCCCTTCGCGGGTGAGCATGAGGTCCTCGACGACGATCACGCGCACGGGATGACCGCCGACAGGATGTTGCCGCGTCCATCCGGTCCCCGGCGCGCGACGACCGAGCCGCCGGAGGCGCCGACTCGATCGCTGATGTTCGTCGGTGGTTCGGCGGCGGTCGTCCCGTCGTCGGCGACGTCGAGGATCAGCTGGTCCGCGTCGCCGTGGATCCGGACGGTGAGTCCATGAGCGCCGCGGAGAGCAGCATCGGCCAGGGCGTCGACGACCACCTGGTAGGCGGCCGCCTCGGTCGCGGTCGGTGGATGGATCGAAAGGTCGGCGCTCACGTCCATTGGGATCAACGCCTCATCGCGGAGCGAGTGCAGGGCAGCGACGAGACCGGCCTGGGTGAGGACGGCTGGGTGGACCCCTTTGGCGACACGTCGCAGCTCATCCACAGCGGCCAGACAGACCGCCTCTGCCGCGCCGAGGCGTCGGGCGCGGTCGACGTCGCCGTTGCGCTCCGCCTGGTGCTTCGCCAGCCGCAGATCGAACGAGACGGCAAGCAATCCTTGCTGGGCGCCGTCGTGGAGGTCCCGTTCGATGCGGCGGCGCTCGACGTCGCCGACGCTCACGATGCGGGCGCGCGATGCCCGCAGATCGCGGAGGTGCGCAAGGCTCGTGGCCCGGAGGCGCTCGTTGTCGAGGGCGATGAGCAGACTCGCGCGCAGCTCACGGAGCGGGCTGACGTCCAGGTCTGCCCGGTGGGTGATGATGGCGATCGGGGTCCCGGCGCGCAGGATCGGCGTTCCGTGTCGAGCCGCGTCCAAGCTGGTTCCATCAAACGTTTTCCCATCGGGCGCCACGTAGCCGCCGACATCGGAGCGTCGGTACCCCACCCGGAGCGTGGGATCCCCGAGCGCGAAACCCACGGCCGTCTCGAGTGTTCCTGGCGGCGGGGCCGCCTCGATCTCGTCTGCGATCCGCCACAGCCGAACCCGGACCTGCAGGAGGGCGATCGTGGCCATCACGAGGCCGGCGACGACGGTCAGCATCGCGACCGCGAGCAGCCCGAAGAGCCACGCCTCCGCGTCGTCCGCTGGCGCTCCGACCGAAGCCAGACGGGCCGACCCGGTCAACGCCGCCGAGGTCACTTCGCCGACGATCGCGATCCCACCAAGCATCCCCCCGGCCAGGATCAACCGATCCGAC
The DNA here is from genome assembly GCA_051306295.1 of Candidatus Limnocylindrales bacterium. Lineage (GTDB taxonomy): Bacteria > Chloroflexota > Limnocylindria > Limnocylindrales > CSP1-4 > SPCO01. The sequence continues at coordinate 10,989 of JBPPMZ010000063.1, read as the reverse complement.
GACCGACGACGAGCGGAAAGGTCCCGGAAGGACCACCACGACAGGGCGAGACCGGAGGCGATGCCGACGACCGAAGCACTCAGGCGGACGACCGATCGAACGCTGGCCGACACGTCGAGAAGGGCGGGGACCGAACCGCAGCCGCGGCAACCCAGGTCGTAGAACGGGTCGTACGTGGCCAAGGTGAGCAGGGCGACCGCCCCCGCAGAAGCGGACAGGGCGACCAGGAGGACTCGGGGCCGCGGATCGAGCCGGCCGTTGGCGGTCGACAACACTACTAGGTGGAGCACGAGTACGGGCCCCAGCGGCGTGCGGGCGTGCGCGACTGCGCGGACCGCGCCCGATGCGGCGGGCTCAGAAAGGACGATCGGTCCAGTCCAGGCAAGAGCGCAGGCTGCGGCGAGGACCGCGACCCGCCTTCTTCCGCCGCCGGACAGGGTGATTCCGCCGGCTACGACGAGCGAGACGGCGACGGTGACGTCGAGTGTGCGGAAGCCGGGCCCTGGTCCCCCGCCGGAGGGGGCGAGGGTTGCGATCAGGAACGACAGGACGACAAGGCTGTAGGCGGCCGCGATCAGCGTGCTCGCGATGCCGATGGTTGACGCGGTCAACGAGTCTCGGCGTGCCTCGGTCACGTGCACATCGTCGCATGGATCGCAAGCAGCTTGGATCGTGGCCACCACGGAGACGCGAGGGCACAATGTCCCGTGTCCGCCGCGATGACCGGACGATCCCTCACGCCTACCGTCGGTGCACCTGGGCATCCGCACCAGACTGGAGGAAAGGATCATGCGTACAGGAACGTTCGGACCGGCTGCCGCCATGGCGGGGGTCATCCTCGCTGCGGCGGCCTGTTCGGTCGCCGGGGCACCCGCGGCGGCGCCGTCGGGAGCCTCGCCATCATCGCCCGCGCAGGTCGCCGCTCAGGATCCGCCGGTCACGCTTCGGCTGGCCGTCGCCGGTGCCAGCGGCGGATCGCCCGAGACTGAGGCCCGCGACTTCGTCGAGCGCGTGACTGCCTTATCTGACGGCAACGTGACGATCGAACCGACATTCGACGCCGGCGCAGGCACGAGCGCCGGCTTCGAGCTGGGTGTCGCCGAGTCGCTGAAGGCTGGCGATGCAGACCTCGCGATGACGGGCTCGCGGGTGTGGGATCTCGTGGGGGTGACCAGTCTCCAAGCGCTCCAGGCGCCGTTCCTCATCGACACGGACGACCTGGCGCTGGAGGTCGCGAAGAGCGACATCGCCACGCGTGCACTTGGGGGGATGGCAGAAGCCGGCATCACGGGTCTGGCGATCTGGCCCGAGGAGCTCCGTCACCTGTTCTCGTTCCCGAACTGCGACAAGGACTACCGCACGCCAGAGGGCATCGCGGGCGCTCAGATCGGGATCACGCCGTCGCAGGTGAGCCGGGACGTCGTCGCGGCCCTGGGCGGCATCGACTCTGCATTCGAGACCGGCAATGGGGATGCCGAGGCATGCCGCCTGCAAGGAGTCGAGCGCGGGCTGACCGGCGTCGGGGTGCCGCTCGGATCCGCCGTCGCGACCTCGAACGTCGTGTTGTTCCCCAAGTACCAGGTCCTCGTCGCGAACCTGGGGACGCTCGGCCGATTGAGCGCGGGGCAGCAGGCGGTCGTCCGTCAGGCCGCTGCCGAAACGCAGGTCGACGCGTATGCGAGGCAGCCGAATGAGGTCAAGTTGGCCTCGGCCTGGTGCCTTGGTGGCGGGACGGTCCAGCTCGCGTCGGCCGATCAGCTCGAGGCGCTCAAGGCCGCCACGGCGCCGGTGACCGCGGCCCTGGAGCAGGATCCTCTCACCAAGCAGCTCATCGCCGACATCCGAGCGCTCAAGGCCACGCTCGATCTCCCGGTGTCCGATGTGACCTGCGACCCGTCTGGCACGTCCGGTCCCAAGCCGAGTGTTCCACCGCAGGACACCACCGGGTTCCTGGCGACCCAGATACCTGATGGGACGTACAGGACGGAGATCACCGAGGCGGACCTGATCGCCAAGGGCGCATCCCCGACGTTTGCTGCCGCCAATGCCGGTGTCAGGACCTGGACCTTCCAGGACCTCACGTACTTGCAGGAGCAGGTCGACCCTTGTCAGGGCACCTACACCATCTCGATCGGGTCGCACCTCACATTCCACGGATGCGATGTCGATGGTGGGTCGTTCATGTGGCGACCTGACGGGGACGGGATCAGGATCCTGCAGCTTCTTGGGCCCGACCTTTCAGCGAAGGACCGGATCGAGATCGGGGCCTACTTCGACCGAGTGATGACGAAGATCGACTGACACTCGACTTGGTCTGCGGTGGCCCCGTCGTCCGTTCATCCGGCGGCGGGGCCACCAGATCCGCCCCGACGTCACATTCTGTGATAGTTGGGGACGGTCGCGATCAGGCGCGTCCCACCGGAGCTTCCTGACTGGATGGCGAGGTCGCCATCGACCGTGGCGAGCCGATCCTGCAACCCAAGAAGACCGGTGCCGGGGCCCATGGCCGCACCCCCGCGCCCGTCATCCTCGACCTCCATGCGGAGAAGCTTCTCCCTGTCGCTTACACGCACGAAGACCCGGCTCGCGTTCGCGTGTTTTGCGACGTTGGCTAAGGCCTCGCTGCAGACGTAGTACAGCGCAGCTTGGATCTCGGGCTCGATGGGGTCCGTGGTTTCCCACTCCAGAGTCACCGGGACGGGAGCGCGGGCCGCAAGTGCCCCGATCGCCCCGCGCAGTCCGCGTTCATCGAGCGCACGTGGGTGCAAGTGTTCCGTCATGTCGGCCAAATCGAGCCGCGCTTGACGCAGTTGCTCCCGCGCTCGCTCCAGCGATGGGTCTGCGGCTGCCGCTATCGCGCTCGCCTCGGCGATCTCCGCCTCGAGGGTTGCAAGCGTCGGTTCGACCTGATGACGCAGGCGGTCCTGCAATGCTCGCCGCTCGATGTCGCTGGCCTGGAGGATTCGCCGTCGCGACGCATCGACGGTAGCCGCCTGGGCGCGCACGTCCACCTGTAGCCTGGCGTTGGCGACCGCCAACTGCGCAGCCCGGGCCATCGCGGCGCGTATCGCCGGGTCGATGGTCACCGCCGGGTCGTGGATCAGGACCGCGACAGGGTCTCCGTCCCGCTTGATAGTGGTCGTCCCTCGACCGCTCCCGCGGAGGGGAAGTTCGATGACCTGCCCGGTCGGATCGACATAGCGCCGTTGCTCAGGGAGCCAGTAGCCGACCCGAAGCGTGGAATCGCCGATGGCTTGGGCGAGTTCCCTGGCGAGTCCGCCACGGGCGGGGTCGAGATCCACGACCAGGTCGGTGACTCGAGCGCGGCGGGACGTCTCGCGCACGAGCGGGACGGACAGGCAGGCGGCGACGGCCATCGTCGTCAGCTGGTCGATGAGCCGAGCGTCAAAGCGGGCACTCCCGGGCAGGACGATCAGGAGGACCTCGGTGGCGAGCAGGGCGCCCGCAAGACCGACGCCGACGATCCAAGCGGGCCGCCGCCGTCGCCGCGCGGCCGGATCGAGGCCTCTCGTGTTGATGTCCAGCCCTAGGCCGAGGAACAGGATCGCCGCCACGACGACGGTGCCGGGCGTTGGCGGGAGCAGCGTGGCGGCGTACGCAGCCAAGATAACGGCGACCTGTCTGGTGCCCCTGGTCCGACCCGTCGGAAAGGTGAGGATCGCGTGGACCGCGACCGCCCGGTACATGGTGGCGAACCAGCTGGCGAGTTCCCCGGGGGCCGAGATGTCCAGCCATCGGAAACCCCCGACGAACCAGGCTGCAGACAGCACGAGGAGTAGGGGACCGATCCGGCCGCGCGGTGCCTGCAGCCAGGTGAGGAGTCCACACGCCGCGACGAACCAGCCCGCAAGTAGCGTGAGGACGGCCTGGCGCTGCTCGAATCCGGCGAAGCCGATCCGGACGCTTGTGACGGACCATGCGACCAGCAGCGCCCCGATGAGGATCGCGCGGCGTTCCGGCGACCACGTCATGGCTACTCCAACAGGGCTGCGATGGCTGCGCCGGACAACTGGCTCTTCGCGATGAAGCCGAGCGCCCCCACGAAACTTATCCGATCGCCGTATGACGCGGCGTCGCGACTCGAGATCAGGATGACCTTCGGTGGCGTCGGGCGCCGGCCGAGCAGCGCCGCGACGGCGAAGCCATCGATATCGGGCAGCTGGATGTCCAGCAGGACCAGGGCGGGAGCCAGTCGGGCGATTTCTGTCAGCGCCGTGGCGCCATCCATGGCCTCGCCGACCACGTCGAGGCCTTCCGCCTGGAGCAACGCGGTCACAGACCGCCGGAAGCCGGCATGGTCGTCGACGATCAGGATGGTCCGGTCCACCGATCGCATGATGCGGCCCAAGCGCGGCGGCCGCATCGTGGCTGGCTCGGATGTCGAGACCGTGATGATGGCCGCGCGATCATCTTCGTCTTCGAGGCGACGGCCGGCGCGGACTCGAGCATCGGCATCGTCAACGCGGACGGTACAGACCGGTCTTATGCCGTAGGGCGCAACCCAACGGACGCATCCCAGGCTTCGGCCGATGCCGGGAACCACGGGCTCGCCCGCGAATTCCGACGCGCCGAGTGGACGCGCCGAACGGGTAGGGAACGCGGTCCTTGCATCCCGTGACGCTAGCGACCAACGAGCGCCGGTTGCGGGCCCACCTGTGGCCGAACGTTGCATCCCATGACACCAGCGGCCATCCATCGGTCGATAGCCTCACCCGGTGCAACGAGGCGGACTCGCAACGAGACGGAGGCGCAACGAGGCGGACTCGACAAAGCCGCAGGCCCCGAGCCCCGCCCGCTCGCCGCCGCCGCTCACGTCGTTCCGTGTACCCTCCGTGGCATGACCGACCGTGAGACCCGGCCTGCCGGCACCCGCTCCATCGAGGCCCTGACCGAGGAGTTCCGCGGTCGCGACTACATCGCTGACCGGTCGCTCATGACGGCCGTGTTCCTGGCGCTCGAACTCGGTCGCCCGCTGCTCCTGGAAGGTGAGGCCGGCGTCGGCAAGACGGAACTCGCCAAGGTCCTCGCTGCGAGCCTTGGGGCCAGGCTCATCCGCCTCCAGTGCTACGAGGGCCTGGACGTCAACACGGCCGTCTACGAGTGGAACTACCCGCGCCAGATGCTGGAGATCCGGCTGCTGGAAGCCCGCGGCGCAGCGGACCAGGCCACCGCCCACGACATCTTCGGCAGCGACTTCCTCATCCGCCGGCCGCTCCTCCAGGCGCTCGAATCGACCGACGGCGTCGCACCCGTCCTGCTCATCGACGAGATCGACCGCGCCGACGAGGAGTTCGAGGCCTACCTCCTGGAGATCCTGTCCGACTTCCAGGTCACGGTCCCGGAGATCGGCACGATCAAGGCCGAGCTGCCGCCACGGGTGATCCTGACCTCCAACCGGACGCGCGAGGTCCACGACGCCCTCAAGCGCCGCTGCCTGTACCACTGGATCGACTTCCCGACGGCGGCCAAGGAATACGAGATCGTGCTGGCCCGCGTGCCCGCGGCGCCGGAGAAGCTGGCCCGTGAGGTCGTCGGCTTCGTGCATCGTCTGCGCGAGGCTGACCTGACCAAGGTGCCGGGCATCGCCGAGACGCTCGACTGGGCGGCCGCGCTCATGTCCCTGGGCGCGGTGGAGCTGACCCCGGCGCTCGCCGACGAGACGCTTGGCGTCGTCCTCAAGTACGAAGAGGACATCCGCCAGCTCCGCGGCGAGCAGACGGCCCGCATCCTCTCCGAGGTGGCGGCGCGCGGCTAGCGTCCGGTGGCGACGGGAACGAGCGGCAGGCCGCATCGACCGCTTCGGAGGTGGGCTGTCGCCTGGGTCCCGACCCTTGGCTGGGCGGCCCTCATCTTCGCCGCGTCGGCCATGCCGGACCTGCGGTTCCTGCCCGACGAGACCGTCGACTTCGTCGTGCGCAAGATCGGCCACATGGGCGTGTTCGGGATCCTGGCTCTGCTCGTTTGGCGCGCGCTGGCCATGACCACTGCCTGGCGCCGGCCGTGGGCCTGGGCGATCGTGGCCGCCGTCCTCTACGCCATCAGCGACGAGGTCCACCAGGGCGTCGTCTCGGGACGCCACGCTTCGTGGGTGGATGTCGCCATCGATACGACCGGCGTCCTCATCGCGGTCACCCTGGTCTGGCTCGTCACGAGACGTCGCGCGACGGCCTCCGAGGCCTGATCCGTTGACGATGTGGCCACATGAGGCTACATTGGCGCCGTGGAAACCAAAGTCGGGATCCGGGAGCTCAAGGATCACCTGAGCAAGTACGTGCGCCAGGTCGAGGCGGGTGACGTGGTGCTGGTGACAGACCGCGGGAAGGTCGTGGCCGAGCTCGCCCCGCCGGGGACCACCAGTCGGCCGGACATCCATCCGGGATTGCTGGAGATGGAGCGCAAGGGCTTGGTCCGCCTGGCAACACGACCCAACCACCCATCCCTCTATCGCCGGATGCCGTACGTCGACCTCGGTGGCCGGACGATCGAGGACGTCATGGACGAGATCCGCGGCGACTGATGGTCGTCTACGTCGAAACCAGCGCGATCGCGGCCTGGCTCCTCGAACAACCGGCAGGCTGGCTGGCCTTCGAGGCCGTCCAGCGCGCTGACGCCGTCGTGTCGTCGGACCTCAGCCTCGTGGAGTGTGAGCGGACGCTGCGGCGCTTGGTGGCGGTGGGAGACCTCTCGGCGGCCCGGGCCGACCTGCTCCGCCGCGAACTTGTGACCGCGGTTTCGGCCTGGAGCCTCCTCCCGATCGGTGCGGACGTCGTTGCGCGGGCGCGCGAGCCCTTTCCCGACGACACGATCCGGGCCGTGGATGCCATCCACCTGGCCACCGCCCTCACGGCTCGCGTGACGGTGGGTGACCTTGCCATGATCACACTCGACCATCGGGTCCACCGCAACGCCGTCGCCCTCGGCTTCCGGGTCCTGCCCGAGTAGGGGACGGCGACGCCCCGACCGTAGTCGTGGCACAGTCCACACATGCCGTTGGCCGATGATCCCGCCATCGTGAAAGCCCCATGGGGGCCGGAGGTCGATGGTCGGCGCCTCCTCCACGAAGCGGTCGGGTTCGGCCGAGCCCTGCGCGCGGCCGGCCTGAACATCGATCTTGGCGCGGCGGTCGACTACGCGCGAGCCCTCCCGCTCGTGGACGTGAGCGAACGCGAGCAGGTGCGCGCCGCGGGCGAGGCGATCTTCTGCCGCCGCCGCGACGATCGACCGACCTACGACGCGGTGTTCGATCGCTGGTGGCGCCAGCGGTCGCGGCGCCAGGGCGACTTCCAGGCGCCACCGCTCCAGCGGCCGTCAGACGACGACACGCCCGGCGAGGAGGCGACCGGCCAGGCCCAGCCCCAGCCCGGGCAGGAAGCGACCGAGGGCCGCGAGGACCAGCAGGGCATCCCGATGCCATCCCAGGGCGCCGACGACGCCGAGGACGACAGCGACATCGAGGGCATCGTCGTCGCGCCCGACGCCTATTCGCGCGGCGAGATGCTCCGCCACCGCGAGTTCGACCGCATGACCCCGGCCGAGCTGCGCGACGCCGAGCGCCTGGTCGATGAGCTCATCCCGCGCCTGGAACGCCGCCGCACGCGCCGCTACGAGCTGCACTCCCACGGCCGCCGCCTGGCGCCGCGCGCGATGTTCCGGCGCAATCTGGGCACCGGCGGCCAGCTCATGTCGTGGGTCTGGCGGCGGCCGATCAAGGAGCCGCGCTCGCTGGTCGTCATCTGCGACATCAGCGGCTCGATGGAGCGCCACTCGCGGCTGCTCCTGCGCTTCGTCCAGGCGTTGAGCGCCGCGTCGGAGGTGCGCACGGAGTCGTTCGTGTTCGGGACACGGCTGACCCGGGTGACGCGCCTGCTCAAGGATCGCAACCGGGATCGCGCGCTGGCCCGGGTCGCGGAGGCCGTCAACGACTGGGCCGGTGGCACGCGCATCGGCGAGAGCTTCCGCACCTTCAACCAGCACTGGGCGCGGCGGACCCTGCGCACGAGCGGCGTCGTCATCGTCGTGAGCGACGGCTGGGACCGCGGCGATCCAGCGCTCGTCGCCGTGGAGACGGCCCGCCTGCGGCGCAACTGCCATCGATTGGTCTGGCTCAACCCGCTGGCCGGCACGCCCGGATACCAGCCGCTGGCCGGCGGGATGCGTGCCGCGTACCCCTACATCGATGACTTCCTGCCGGCCGGGACGGTCGCCTCGCTGGAGCGCCTGGGCGAGATCCTGGGTGGCGTCCGCTCTGCCGATACGCGGCGCGGCTCCGAGGCGGCGGCCCATGCGGCGCTCCCGGTCCCCGACCTTTCGTCGATCCGCCCGCCCCGTCCCGTCGCCGGGCCGTCCGACCATCCCGACACCGCGAGGCCACTGACATGAAGGAACTGCTCGACACGCTGTCCGCCTGGGAGCGAGAGGGTGCCGTCGTCGGGCGGGCGGTGGTCGTGCGGACGTTCGGGTCTACGCCACGACCGGAGGGGGCCGTGCTCCTGTACGCCGCGGACGGCCGCATCGCGGGCTCGGTCAGTGGCGGCTGCGTGGAAGGCGCCGCAGCGGAGGAGATCGAGCGCGCCCGCGCGGACGGCCACGCCCGCGTGATCCGCTACGGCATCAGTGACGAGCAGGCCTGGGACGTCGGGCTGGCGTGCGGCGGCACGATCGACGTGCTGGTAGAGCCGTCCGTGCCGTCCACGGTGGCGGCGGCGGCCGTGGCCTCGCTAGGTGCCGGAGGACATGGCGCGGCCGTGATCACGCCGCTCCCCGGGGACGCGCCGCCGGCCGCGTTCGGTCAGCACACGCCGGGGAGGGGAGCGCCGCCGGAACCGGAACTCATCGTCCACGACGACGGCCGCCTGGAGGGCACGCTCGGGGACGCCGGGCTGGACGCGGAACTCGTCGCGGCCGCCGGTGAGGCGTTGGCCCGCGGGTTGTCGCGCACCGTCGAGCTCGGTGGTCGATCGCTGTTCATCGAGGTCTTCCCGGTCCGGCCGCGCCTGGTCGTGGTCGGTGCCGTGGAGGTCGCGCGCTCGCTCGTCCGGCTGGCGAAGGAGCTCGGCTTCGAGACGGTCGTCATCGATGGTCGCTCCTCGTTCGCGACGCCCGAGCGCTTCCCGGACGTCGATCGGCTCGTCGTCGGCTGGCCGGACGAGGTCGCCGACGAGATCGGCCTGGGACCCAACGATGCGGTCGCGGTCCTGAGCCATGACGTCAAGTTCGATGAGCCGGCCATCGTCGAGGCGCTCCGCCGCGGTTGTCGCTACGTGGGCGCGGTCGGGTCGCGCAAGACCCAGGGCGATCGGCGCGAGCGGCTCCTGGAGGCGGGTGTCACGCCGGAGGAACTCGCAAGGCTTCGCGGCCCGGTCGGCTTGGACCTGGGTGGCCGGGCGCCATCAGAGACCGCGTTGGCGATCCTGGCGGAGGTCGTGGCCCAGCGCTACGGCGGCACGGGCGTCCCCATGAAGGAACGTGCGCTTGCATGACCGGACGCCTTGACGCATGAGGTAGCGTGGTGGGCATGAAGGTCGTGACCCTCACCCGCGGCGGCCAGGTCTCCATCCCGGCGGAGTACCGTCGAGGATGGACCTCGAATCGCGTGATCGTTCGAGAGACGGACGAGGGATTGCTGTTGACGCCGATGCCTGCCGATCCACTCGCGGCGGCGGCCGGCTCGCTGAGGCACCTCCTCGCGGGCCGCACGGCGGATGAGGTCATGCGCGAGTACCGCGAAGAGACTCGCGAGATCGAGGCGCGCAAGTGGGGAGACGATGGCCGTCCTTGATACCAGTGCGGTGGTGGCATTCCTGACGGGGGAACCTGGTGGCCCGCGCGTTCGCGAGGTCCTGGAACAGCCCGTCGTCTCGTATCTCTGCGCGGTCAACCTCGCCGAAGTCTTTGACGTCCTGGGCCGGCGAACCGGGGACGTCGATTTCGTGGAACGACAGATCGACCTGCTCTTGCACGCCGGGCTGGACGTGGTCGTCGCCGACGAGACCCTTGGCCGCGCTGCCGGCCAGCTGCGGGCGGAGTGCTATCGGCGGCGATCCCGCGATGTCGCGCTCGCGGATTGCTTTGCGCTCGCGACCACGATCCGGCTGGGCGGATCCCTCGTGACGAGTGACCGGTCCCTCGCCGAGGTCGCTCGGTCGAAATCGACCGACGTCCTCCTCATTCCCGATTCAGCAGGCAGGCTCGACTGATCGTGGCCGGTGGCACAACGGCTGTCGTGCTCGCGGCGGGCGCTGGATCGCGGTTCGGGGGAGGGAAGCTGCTCGCGTCGCTCGGCGGGCGACCCGTGCTCCGACACGTGCTGGATCGACTGGCGGAGGCGGGCCTGGATGACGTGATCGTCGTGCTGGGTGACGATGCGGACGCCATCGAGGCGGCCATCGCGTGGCGTGAGGAGCGGCGGGTCCGCAATCCGGATCCCGCGCGCGGCTTGTCGAGCTCGCTGCGGCTCGGGATCGCGGCGGTCGCGCCGGGCATCCGGGCCGTACTGATCGTCCTGGGCGACCAGCCGAAGGTGTCGGCGGCGGCCATCCGGGCGCTGCTGGACGCGGGCGTGACGGCGGAGCGGCCCATCGCGGCGCCGGTCTATGTCGGGGACGGTGGCCGGAATCCCGTCCTGCTGGGACGCGAGGCCTTCGCGCTTGTCGAGGCCGCGGAGGGCGACCGCGGCCTGGGCCCGATCATCGCTGCGCACCCGGAGCTCGTCCGCGAGGTGCCGATGCCACCCGACGTGGCGCCCGATGGCAACCCGGACATCGACACCCGCGCGGATCTCGTCGCGATGCTGGAGACGGCCTGGGCCGCGCGCGTCCACGCCAACAACGATCAGGTGGACCGCTACCGCGAGACCCCCGACGACACCGACTTCTACGCGCCCGTCACCTCGCTCTTCCGCGCCGACCCGACGCGGACCGACGAACCGGCGCTGGAGATCCTCCGATCTCTTGTCCGAGGTGGTGAGAC